>NZ_CP134494.1:2029523-2355197 GCF_031759225.1 Mesobacillus jeotgali | reverse complement strand
CCAAATCCCTAACTCCCTTCTCCATGATAAAAAGCGAATAAATAGGTTATTTAATCTACTTAATGGACCGATTATAATGGTAATGAAGAGAAGAATAAGAGATACATCAGCATAAGATCTATTCCAAGCATGCATGGGACTCCATTCGGAGCGACTACTTAAGAATAGGTAGACAAGAATACTGCTTGTCAATCCAACAACCATGTGTCTGATAAATAAGTTCATTAAAGTTATTCCTTTCTAAATTAACAGTCCTATATAATGAATTAAATTGAATGAGATGCGCAATAAAATATTAGAAAAAAACGCCTTTTTCTTTAACCATAAATTTCAGACAAGAATATACACACTCTGGCACAAGCAACGAAACACAAAGAAAATTAAAAAGCCCATTTATATAGCAGGGCTTTTAACTCCCTTCCTGTTTTATCCAAATTCGCCACCTCCTATTTAAACAATCTTAACATTACTTTTTGCAGAAATTTCTAATTATTAATTGATAAAATAAAACTTTACAAAAATTTCATGGTAACTCATACCCAAATAACTATTTCTAAAAAAACGACGAATTTTCATCCATAATTTCTGCAATTATTTGTATTATGATTTCCTTAAAAAAATTTCAGGAGGTATACAGCATGAAATTAAAGTTACTTTCAATTCTCATTTTCTCCACCCTTTTTATTGCTGCCTGTTCCAGTAGCAGTATGAGTGAAATGGATCATAAAAACATGGAAGAAGAACCTAGCTCTGAAGTAAAAGAAAATTTAGAAGGTCTACAAACTGCTAACGTTACTGAAACACTTACTGGCAATGAAATAAATATTATTGCCAAAGAAGCCAAGCATCAGCTAAGTGAGGATGTTAGTGTAAAAGCACTTACTTTCAATGGTTCTGTTCCCGGCTCCCAAATTCGGGTAAAGCAAGGAGAGAAATTAAAAATAAATCTTAAAAATGAACTGAATGAACCAATCTCTATACACTGGCATGGAATTACAGTGCCAAATGAAATGGATGGCATCCCAGGTGTGACACAAAATGCAGTCCAGCCAGGTGAAAGCTTTACCTATGAATTTACCCCTGAGGATCCGGGAACTTATATGTATCATACCCATCAAAATGCTGTTGAACAAATGGATAAAGGGCTTTATGGTTCATTTATTGTAGAGCCAAATGATAAGTCTTATGATCGTGATTATACCCTTATGCTAGACGAGTGGATGAGCAAGCCAGAAGAAGCTGAATCCAGTATGGAGGGAATGGACCACGGTAATATGGATTCAGACGAGGACAGTGATAAAGAAACTGATTCTGGTGGCATGGATCACGGCGATATGGGGTCAAATGAGAATGAAAGCATGGATGGAATGGAAGAAATGGGCCACGATATGAGTGCTTACGATATCTTTACGATAAATGGCAAAAGCGGTAACAGCATTGAACCATTAAAGGTCAAAGAAGGAGAAAAGGTCAGAATTCGTCTTGTCAATGTAGGGTATATGTCTCATAAAATTCACCTGCATGGCCATGACTTTAAAGTCGCAGCAATTGACGGACAAGAACTAAATAAACCAAAAGAATTGAAGGATCAAGTAATCTCAATAGCACCCGGTGAGAGATATGACATTGAGTTTACGGCAAACAACCCTGGAGAATGGTTCATAGAGTGCCACGGAGATATGGAAGGTTCAAGTGGAATGAATACAAAAATTCAATATGAAAACTCTACTGATTCAGCTGACAAATCTAACAAGTCCGAAGATTTACCTGAATTTTCCTATATGAATTATGGCGGCTCTGAAAAGGGTGAATTTTCACTGGATCAAAAATATGATATTGAATATAAAATGGATTTAAACACAACGATGGATGGCAACGAAATGGCATATACGATTAACGGCAAAACTTTCCCAGAAACTGATAGTATAAATGTCGAGGAAGGCGATCTTGTTAAAGTAACACTGACCAACAATTCTATGATGGATGACCATCCTATGCACTTGCATGGTCACTTCTTCCAGGTTCTTAGCAAAAATGGAAAACCTGTAGAAGGTGCTCCAATCATGAAAGATACGATTAATTTAAAACCTGGTGATGAATATGTCGTTGCATTTAAAGCAGACAATCCTGGTAATTGGCTATTCCATTGTCACGATTTGCATCATGCCACTGCAGGAATGGTGAATATGGTTAAATATGATGGGTTTAAAGTAAACTTCATTCCAGATCCTGATGCAAATAATAAACCTGAATAATAACATCTTCCGTTAGAGCATTAAAATGTAGAATAAGAAACTGATTTCAAAGAGGAAGCCTACCTGGCTTCCTTTTTTACTTTCAGTCCCTTCTTCAATCGGTATATATAGCCTTTCACCAATGTGTCTTTCCGATTTCCTCCCTAGTTGGAACCTAACTAGATTTAGTCCTCGCAACTTCTTCTAAACTTACCGGAGTTGTTGATATTGGCCTCTTTCTTTACGAAAGACTGAAGTTTTCAAGCCACTTTCCGGCAGTTGAAGTCAAATTGCGTTGGCTATCAGGCTAGCCTTTTGAATCGCTTAACAGTTGCTGCCAACAGCACGATTCTTTTATACTTGTCCATTCACCTCCCCGATTAGTTTACTTGTATTTACTGTCCATTTTACTAGCTTCATGGTATACAAAGCCTCCTTTACTAAGGGGAACCCTTAATTCATTTTGATTCTATAAGTCAAATGTGTAGAAACAATCGAGTTTATGTGACGAATAATTGTATTCATTCATGCAAAAAGCCGCCCCCCAAGATGAGAGGCGCGGCATCCATCCATTACTTCATGATCGTGATCCCATTTGGGACTTCTCCAACCTGAATCGTCTGTTTTACTTCTTTCGCTTCAAGATCTATAATGCTTACCGTATCTTCGAACATATTGGTCACATACGCCGTCTTACTGTCACCGCTCAGCACCACACCATGCGCTCCTTTACCCGTTTCAATTGTGGAAACTGCTGCTTTTGATTTCAAATCTACAATCGTTATGCTATTAGAAGGATTACTCTCTGTTCCCTGATTGGCCACGTAGGCAAATTGATCATTAGCATCAAGATATACTTGAGCCGGCCCAATACCGACTCCTACCTTCTCTATGTTTCCACTTTCAAGATCAACAATTGCCAGAGCATTTTCAGCATTGAGCGTTGTTACCAATGTCTTCCCATCAGCGCTTATTCCTGTCGTGACCGGAGCGGCACCTACCTGTATTTTGCGATCTTCTTTCATCGTTTCGAGATTAATGACACTGACGGAATCTTCGCCCATGTTCGCTATATAAGCATGCTTGCTGTCGCTTGATATCCTGAAGCCATGCGGGCCTTTCCCTGTTCCTATTGTATTGACCACAGTGTAGTCTTTAGTATCAATAACGGAAACATTATTGTCCTCATTGTTTGTGACAAGGGCGTATTTTCCATCCTCTGTATACACAACATGGGCCGGATGGCTGCCGACTTCTACTTCTTTAAGTAACTCATCCGTTTCAGTATCATAAAAAAGAGCAAAACCGTTCATTTTCATATCATGTCCTCCATCATCATGTCCGTCATCTCCATGCTCTCCCATGCTCGGGACAATGGTGGCCGCAACTGATTTTCCATCAGGTGAAACCTGAATATTATGGACAACGCCTTCTGCTTGAATCGTTTTAACAACCTCATTGCTGATAGCATTTACCTTGCTTATTGTTCCCCCTTCATTGGCTGTAAAATAAAACTTGTCTACCTGAGCATTTTTTGATGCTTGTTCTGATTTTTCTTCGACTTGCTGCTTTTCCTTGGCATTCGCCTCTGTAACATCTCTGGCAGGTTCGGTACCACACCCGGCAAGAAAGATACCTGCTGCTATCACTAAACTTATCCCTCTAAAATAAGATTTTCTCATGATCTGAATTCCTCCTTAATGTGATTACACCGATAGCATAACCGGGTTCTCCTATCGGAAATGTGATGCACATCACAAAAAGAAAAATTTCAAGAAACATTTTAACAATTTCTTGAAATTCATATTTACTGCAATATTTTAATCTACAATATACAATTTCTACCGTTATAGACTTCGTAATGCATGGCTTTCATTAACGCTTGAACTCCTGATTCTCACCAATTATGATCAACTAGTTCATTAACAGAATTCATTCAAGATTATTGGAACTACCTTCATTTTTAAGGAGCTGTGGATAAGCTGAGATAATTGTATAGAAATGATCTTGATTTTAATTAGGTGTAGTTGGTTGGTTCCTAGAAATGACGCCACTTTTAAAGGTAAAAGTGTGTTTGGTTGCAAAATAATGAGCTTCAAGTATTTTAAAGACTAACTAGACAAGAACGAACCCGAAAATAGGCCTCAAATAATTGGAACATTTTTAGATATTATTTTTACTATACTACCTCTAGACTAAGGGAGATTCTATGAACACCAAAGTTTTTCTTTATGTAAAAGCCTTTTCTGACCTTGGAACCTTTATGGATTTAATCGCAATCAATGTCTTGATGTATATTGCAACGGGAAGTCCTGCCTGGCTAGCTGCTACCATGGCATTCCGGACATTGGGGGGAGTGTTGTCCAGCTTGTTTTCAGGTGTCCTTGCAGACCGTTTTGACCGCAGGAAAATCATGATTTGGACCGATATTTTCAGGGCAATCATCATCCTTAGCTTGGTTCCCTTCCCGAATCCGGTTATGATCCTGATTGTATGCTTCTTGATTGGTTTGACGAGCAGCTTTTTTTCAGTCAGCTACAGTGCGGAAATCCCGCAAATCTTCGGCCAGGATAAGATTTTGGAGACAAATGCTCTTATCTCCCGGTTGACATCGATCAGCCTGGTTTTGGGATTCATCGGTGCGGGAGTAATCACAGATTTTCTTGGTTACCAGGTTACCTTGACCATCGACGCTGCAACTTATCTGATTTCGGCAGCAGTATTAATCAAAATGAAGTGGCAATCCACTAAGCCTGCCGCTGCAGAATTAATTTCGATTGGAATCAGGCAGAAAGTTTCCCAGATTGGCAGAGATTTAAAAGAAGTATATTCTTTCATCCTTTCCGTACCGATGTTATTGTCCGTAAATGTCGTTTTCCTTGTGGGGTCTTTTGCCGGTGCCTCACATAATCTCGGTATTCCTTTACTGGCAGACTCAATTAATTCGGGTAAACAAAGCTTGATTTACGGCCTGATCTGGGGTGTCTGGGGAATTGGCTCTGTGTTAGCCACCCTGCTTTTGCCGAGAATGAAAATGATTCAGGGGAACAGCTTGTATCGTACATATTTTCTGGCAGCCATTTTTATGTCGACAGGTTTCATTATTTTTCTATCTAATATGAATCTTTGGATCGTCCTTATGTTTGCTTTCTTTACTGGAATTTTTGATGCCTGTTTTACCACTTTGCACGCAACCATCCTTCAAAAAACAGATAATTACATTAGAGGAAGGATATTTGGCGTTGGCATGCTGTTGAAATCTTTAGGGTTTGCACTCGGTTTTGTTGTTGCCCCAATCCTGCTGGACGCCCTCTCACTGGCAAAAATGGTTTGGGTCTTCCATGGAACATTGATCACTACAAGTGTATTGGTGATGATTTATTCAAGGAGCAAACAAAATAAACTTAATGAGCTAGAGCAAAGTATATAGTCTGGTGATTGAAAAGAACTCCCGGCATCGATTGACCGGGAGTTCTTTTCGTCTAGCTTTTAGTTGTAGCTGCCCCCATGAACGTCGAGGTAAAATCCTCTATAAATGAAGGGATGTCAGCCTCCATGCCAATCCAGTCTAAATCTTCTACAGGCTCCTGCTCCGGTTTAGGCCTGAAGTCTGCTATGCTCTTACCTCTTGCCCTCCCAAACAATTCTACGGTCACTCTTCTTGGCAGATATTTTACAAGATTTTTATTCACAAGAGCACTTAAGGTGATTACATCATGGAGTGGCGCTCCCTGGATGCCAGGTACATTCTTTTTATAAGCATCGAAGTAATAATCATACACAGGTTTTATCAAATCCTTAAAAGGAGACTGGCTGTTTTCGGCAAGATAATCGATTACTGCTGGTGGAATGATTGCTTTATTGGTGATGTTCAACGGATGCAAGAATACATTCCTCGCCTTTTCCAGTACTTGATTCGCGGCAATCGGATCGGCATAAAAGTTAGCCTCTGCTTCAGCTGTTACATTGCCTGGAACGAGGAATGCCCCACCCATGATATAGACAGCACTGACTGTTTGGAATGCTTCCTCACCATAAAGGATAAACGGGATTGCCAGTTCTGTTTGCCTTCCCACCCCTACGATTACCAGGTTTTCTGGGTACTGCTTGACAATTTCAAGAATCTTATCAATATCATAAACCTTAACTACTCCCATATTTTCTGGAGGCCTGATTGGACCCAGCCCTTCTGGTCCATGAATCTCAGGATAAAAAGTAGCCAGCTCACCGGATAAAGGGCCAGAAGCTCCCGCAATGATTGGAATATCCTCTCTGCCTCCCAGCTTCAATAAATAGGCAGTGTTTTTTATCGCCTGCTCTTTCGTGATATTTCCGTAGCCGGTAACAACACCCACAACATTAAGTTCCGGATGCAGCAAGGCATACATAAGTGCCAGAGAATCATCTACCCCTGAATCCGTAAACAAAAGGATATTGTACATGGCTCCCCTCCTCGTTTGTTAAAGATGTTTTGTATCCGTTTTACACCTTACATCTTTCTTCAAAAATTCCTCGAACAAAGGAACATATAAATTTGTCTATTGGTTAAATATTAGACTCATCATCAGTATATGTTTCCCTTCTTGTTCTTAATTCGTATTACATATGGTATTGATCTTATCCGGGTGTTCTTTATTGAGAAGGTAATCATAATGTACTGTTTTCATCTGCTTCTATTGCCAATTGAGAAGCAAAATCGTACAATCCATTTCGTGCGATTATTGGAGAGGAGAAAAATAAGGGTTGAAATTTAATGAAAATGAGAAGTTGAGTATCTATAACGGACTTGCTTCAACCGCTGCTACTAATATGGTGAATGGATACATCCCTTTATTTGCAATCGGTGTTTTAGGAGCCACAAACCAGCAAATCGGGTTGATCGTCTCCCTTCCTTCAATTATAGGAATGCTTGCATTGATTCCTGGGGCTATTTGGCTTAACCGAGTGCAGAGCAAAAAGAATTTTGCTGTCATTTCAACACTGCTGACCCGCTTGCTTTTCAGTTTGATTCTATTCGTTCCATTCCTTGGAAGCCCATATGCAGCCTGGGCGCTGGTTATCCTGATTGCGCTGCTTAACTTTCCTGGTGCTTTATCAGGCTTATCATGGCAATCAATGATTGGTGATTTGGTTCCAGAAAAACGCAGAGGAGACTTCTTTAGCTCCCGCAACAGACATAATACGATTGCTGCTATGGCAGTAACATTTGGCACCGGATTATTCCTTCAGCAATTTGATAAAGATAATGCGTTGCCTTACCAGGTATTATTCATTGCCGCCTTCCTGTTTGCTGTGCTCGAAATATATTATCTTATTAAACATAAGGAACCTGTAGGGAGCAAAAAAGAAAGAAATACAGAAGAGAAAAACAAGAAGCTTTCGCTCAATGTTTATAAGCATAAACCGTTTTTAGCATTCGTTATTACTGCCTTATTGTTCGGTTTTTCCTCGCAGATGGCTTGGTCCCTATTCAGTATTTACCAGATCAAAGAGGCAAATGCCACTGCATTGTGGCTTAGCCTATTTTCCGTTACAAACCAGCTGGCGCAAATCATCAGTATAAAGTGGTGGGCGAATGCTGCAGACCGACGGGGAAACAGTTTTGTTTTATTTATTGCAGCAGCAGGTATGGCTACTGCTCCTGCTTTAACGATGCTTTCAACGAATCTAGTTTACCTGACATTGATCAATCTATGGATTGGCTTGTTTGTCTCTGGAAGCAACTTGCTGTTATTCAACCAGCTCCTTAAGGCTTCCCCTGAGACTGACCGAACGAATTATATTGCCAATTATAACTTTCTGCTATCGATTGTCGGGTTTATTGCGCCACAGATGGGTGTCCTGCTCCTTAATGGATTTGGGATGAATGCCGCTATGAATTTAATCTCATTATTCCGGATGATTGCCGCCTTTTCCTTTCTGTTTGTAGCTTTGAAATTCGAACGGAAAATGATAGCGCAAACTATATAAAGATAACTTGTTTAAAGAGGCTGACTCAAAAGGTTGAATAAATTCGACCTGAGAGTCGCCTCTTTTACTTTTTATCCAATTTATGGGTTTGGATTTGATGGATTTATAAGGGAAAGAGGGATATTCCTCCCCTTAGTTACCCTAATTTTTGTTCGCTTTCCTTGTTGGCTGCCCACTTCAAAAGATTGTGTGCAGCGCAAATAAGACCCCAATCCGTGGTATTTTTGAAGAGGCCTCTTAACCCAAATCTTTTAAACCCTCGATTGTGTTTAATCTGCCCAAATACTGGCTCGACATCTATTTTTCTCTGCCTGTATCTTTGGCTTCCTTCTTCCGCAGCCAATCGTTCCCGAACTTCTTTTCGTTGTTGTTGGTTTTTCACTGAGACCTGTACGGTCTTTGTATCTTTGTCTTTGGCACAGGTTGTTTGGAATGGACAGTTCATACAATCGGTACAGCGGTACGTGCGCTTCACGGAATCGTAACCGTTGTCGGACTTTCTTTGACTCTCATACTGGAAAACCAGGCGTTTTCCGTTTGCACAAATCCATTCATCTAGCTCTTCGTCATACTCCATATTTTCAACTCGGCCAATTTGTTCCTTCCATGCCTTTGTCTGTTCCTTGTCAAAAGTATTGTATTTAATGTACGCTTCTATTTCCTGTTCTTCACAATGTGCATAGTTCTCTTCGCTTCCATAACCAGAGTCGGCAATAACGGCCTTTGGCTTCGGGCGGTTATGTTTTTCCAAAAGTTCAAGATGGGGAATCATGCATCCAGGATCTCCAGCCCGTTGATGGAGGCTGAAGTTGGTGATGAACTGATTTTCTGTTCCAATCTGAACATTATATCCAGGCTTTAACTGCCCGTTCATCATGTGGTCCTCTTTCATTCGCATAAAAGTGGCATCGGTATCCGTCTTAGAAAAGCTGTTTCTCTCTCCAAAAGTCTGTTTCTGAAGTTCATACTTCTGCTTTCGAGGTAGAAGGTCTTTTTCCAGTTGGCGCTTTGCCTTCTTTAAAGGTTTGTTTTTTGGATCCTGTTCCAGTCTCTCTTCCAGCTTTTTAATGGTTTCTTCAATTTTTGCAGAAGAGATGGGTGTCTCTTCGAGCTTTTCCTGAAAATCTTGTTCCCTTTCTGCTTCTTCATCTTCTTTGGTGATTTGTTCAATCCCAAAGACAATCTGGCGGAATTTCTCGTCCAACTTTTTATCGTATTTTTCAGTGGACTTCTTCCAAACAAAAGTATACTTGTTGGCGTTTGCCTCCAATTTGGTCCCATCCAGGAAATAGTCTTCTAGCTTCACAAGTCCTTCCTCCCGAAGGAGGTCGACTATGGAAAAGAACGTCTCATAGATGACATCTTTCATGCGTTCGGAACGGAAACGGTTGATGGTACGAAAATCAGGCTTCTGTTCGCCGGAGAGCCACATGAACATAATATTCTCTGTTAGCTGTTTCGCGATTTGTCGAGAGGAATAAATACGGTTGGCATATGCATAAAGAATGACTTTTAACATCATTTGAGGATGGTAAGGCGGCCGTCCTCCACCAGGATAAAGAGAGAGAAAGATATTGGGGTTCATCTGGTCGACGGCAAAATCAATCAATCGAACAAGGTGCTGTTGAGGAATCAAAACTTGAATGTCCATTGGAAGGGTCAATTGGTTTGTGTTATAATTTTTATACAAGAAAATCTCTCCTTTTGTATAGTTGGTTGTGGTGACTTAATTATAACAAAAGAGGTTTTTCTTGTATTTTTTTGCACAAAAAATGAATTTAGAAACCTGAGTTGATTGGAGTGGAAGGCGCGTAGACTCCTGCGGGCGCAGCTGGTCAGGTGAGACCCCGCAAGAGCGAAGCGATGAGGAGGCTCAGCGCCAGCCCCGCGGAAAGCGAAGCGCCTGGAACGGAAATCAACGGACCATTTTTACAAGTAGTCTCAAAAATAAAGAGGGTGCCCAAAAGTTTATACTTTTGGGACACCCTCTTCTTTATTTTAGAGTAGGATTTATCCTATTCGTTTTCTGGCAAAATATTGTCTGCCGTCCTTCCAGCTCATTCTCCTCAAAAAAAAGAATCTTCCAATCTCCGAATTCTTTCAGCAACTCATTCGATTCCAGCTTATATTGACTCGAAACATGCCCGTTTTCGGCACCTTTATGTTTGTAAAAAGTTTCGAAGAATAAATATCCATTATCATTGACCACATCTTTGATCAAGGGGAATAAAGAACGGTCCAGATAGTAGGTCATTATCGCTAAATCGTATGTACGGCTGGTTAAGCAGGATCTTTCATCCGTAAAATCGACTACATTCGCCGTAATATTCAAGCCTCGCTTGGCTGCCTGCTCTTTTACATACTGAACAGCCACGTCAGAAATATCGATAGCTGTCATGTTATACCCCAGTTCTGCCAGATAAAAGCTATTGCCGCCAAGACCAGAGGCAAAGTCAATAGCTGTCTTACCGTGCAAATACGCAGCCATTTTTAACAACCTTCCATTTGGCTCTGGGGGATGCTCGTTCATCAATCTTTCCATGTATTTTCGATTCCATTTATCTTTAGCATTCACTATAAATCACTGCCTTTGGAATAAAAGTTAAAATCATACCATAGTTACTTTACTCCCTATCTTATACCACAATTTTTAAAATATCATAAAATATATTGAAAGCTTCGAAGCCGCAGAGGCCCCTCCTGTCATCGAGACTTTATTGAACATTATTCTTGCCAACCCGCTTGGAGCGATGGTCGAAGGTTCCATGCTGCAGGTAGTCGCATTCTCGATCATCATTGGCTTTGGCATCGCTAGAGTCGGCGAGAAAGCCGGATTGATCAAGCTTGTCTAACAGGCTAAGTTCGGCTCCATAAACCTGGGCGATAAAAATTGTCGCAACTCCTGGCATTATAGCGGTGCCGTCCATATTGATTGCCGCACCCAGAGGCTGGCCAACTATTGACTGTCATATTGACAGCTACATTGGCTAGTATCGGAACAGCTGGTGTTCCTGGAGTGGGATTGATCATGCTGTCGATGGTATTGACATCGGTAGGCCTTCCGGTGGAAGCGATCGCTCTAGTCCTAGGGGTCGACCGTCTCCTTGATATGTGCAGAACTGCAGTGAACATCACCGGAGATGCTGCATGCGCAGTCTATGTCGCGCGCTCTGAGGGAGAAACATTGGATGACGTGGAAACGGAAGAAAACGTCACGGCATAATCCGTAAAACTGTTTGGACAGCTGCTCGATTGATAAAGAGCAGTTGTTTTTATTTTGGCTATCCGATGCCCTCCATTCAAAAGCTAATCCTTTTACAATCCAGATTAAAGGGTAGATTATATACATATGTTCTTAAACAATTCTTGAATAAATAGGATGTAATTTCATGATTTTTAAGGAGGCAAATCAGATGAAAGTTCTAGTCGTAGGTGCCAATGGGCAAATTGGAAAGCAGCTTGTCGATCTGCTTAATGAAAGCACCGAGCATGAAGCAAGAGCGATGCTGAGAAAAGCTGAACAAACGGCAGAGTTTGAAGATAAAGGTGTAGAAACTGTAATCGCCAGTCTTGAAGGTACGGTTGAGGATATCGCATCTGCCGCAAAAGGATGCGATGCGATTGTCTTTGCGGCAGGCTCGGGTGGACATACAGGTCTTGATAAAACACTTTTAGTAGATCTGGACGGTGCGGTGAAAACAATCGAAGCTGCAGAACAGGCTGGAATTGACCGATTCATCATGGTCAGTGCCCTCCAGGCAAACAACCGGGAAAACTGGGCAGAAGTCATCAAACCTTATTATGTCGCAAAGCATTATGCTGACCGGGCTTTGCTGCAGAGCGGCCTGAATTACACCATCATCAGGCCAGGCGGATTATTGAACGACCCTGGAACAGGTAAAATTGAAATTGCCGAAAATATAAAGACTGGTTCAATCCCAAGAATTGATGTAGCAAAAACCATTTTTGCATGCTTGAATGAAAAAAATACATTCAAGAAAGCTTTTGATTTAATTTCAGGAGACAATAATATTGCAGAGGCGATTAAAAGGATTTAATAGTAGGAAGTAAAAAGAGTTTACCCTGCTGGTAAACTCTTTTTACCGGTTCGTTGAAGACCCAATTTTAATTTGAATCCAACACCTGAAAGTTTATGGCCGGGAGTTGAATATTATGTTCAACAAAAATCGCTGCTACCATATGCCTTAATTTACTTTCGATCTTCTCTTTTATTTCAAAATTCACAACCGGAATTTCGATCAGGAACTCCATCGCCTTGCTATTGAAATCTATGAAACGGATATCAGGCTTTGGAGAATCAAGGATACCGTCTTCATTCTCCTTAATTTCATTAACTGCCTGTTCAAGTAGCGCCTGTACCATATGAGTATCTGTCCCAAATGCCACGCTCACCTTCACCTGGGCCATCATTTCTGCACTAGTTCTGTTCTTGATGATCTGCTCGATGAAATACTGGTTAGGAACAATCAATGTACCTTCCTTGGCAGTACGGATGATTGTAGATCTTAAGCGGATTTTTTCAACCCGTCCGACCTTATCATTAATCTGGATGATTTCCCCTACCTCAATTGGTCTTTCAAACAAGATAATGATACCCGACACAAAGTTACCAGCAACATTCCTCATGCCAAAACCAATACCAATACCAAGAACTCCAAAAACGGCCCCTATCGCTGTCAGGTTGATCCCAACACTGGTCAAACTTACAGCCAGAGCTGCAAACATCACAGTGTAATAAATGATTTGATTGAAAGTATATCCCAACCCCCTGTCTATTCCGTAGTAATCATAGACAGAGGATAGAATATACTTATTGAATAATTTAATCAGCCTGTGTGCCAATGAAACGATAAGCAATGCGATGACAATCAGAAAAATGGATACTTTCACTTCCCCGTGAGTATATAGCGGTTCAAATAACCAATCATTCTTGGAGAAAGTTAATAAGAGCAAAATGATGATTCCATAAAAAGTTACCCAATCGGCAAGCGAATCGATAATCGGCAGAGCTCTTTGGAAAGTTTTTGAATTTTTCGCAGCCGTTAGCTTAGCAGCCCTCTTGATCAGCCAGTTCCCTACAATGATGATCACTAATATAACAGCAAGTCTAACAATATCCTCGTGTGAGATGTCCCTAATAAAAGTATCTACCATGTTACCACCTGCAAATTCAATATATCAGTCTTTTCCTGTAAAATAAGCACTTTAAACTTAACAGGATTTCAAGCACTGCAGCTTGGCAACTACTAAAAAACCATATAAAAAGAGACTGCATCTGCAGCCTTTATAGTTTAATCCGCAAGGTTCAAAGCGGTATCGGCAGTATCTAGATCCACTCTGATTTGTTCTCCCATGCTATGTGGGTGGTAAAAGCCTTTTTCGATCATAAATTCCGTTATATTTTCATGGGCTTCAACAGCAGCTCTTAGCTGTTCCCGGAAAGCGTCCCTCAATTCGGGAGTAGCTGTTTCCGTAATTGCAAAAGACAGGTTCCGGATTCCTGACTTAATGGAAATCAAATAATCCGTCGCGATTACCTGGTCTGTCATTCCTGCCATACCGGCCAGATTGTGCAAAATATTAGTCATGCGCGATTCCCCTCCCTCTCTGTCAATAGCTCCTTCATCCGGTTGATATGCGCAGTTGTTGCAGTCACTTCATTCGAAAGTATTTCTTTTAACCGTAGGTCCTTAACGAGCAAGCCCATCGCTGTGGCTTTCGTCAGTGTCACACTTTTAAATGTCAGTACCTCCAGCAATTCCAGGGTTTCATGTATTCCTAAATATTTGGTCATCAGCCATCTCTCCTATTTGTAAGCTCTCCCTGTTATATTTCCATTAAAACATTCCGTTATTCTGACATTCTGTATAAACACACTCCATAATTGGAAAATTAAATACGTTCTTAATGGAGGTGATTTTATGGAGAAAGAAACACTTGCCTTCCATGAAACGATGGAAGCACACGAAATATTGAACCTTAAAGCGATTAGCGTACTAAAGTCTAAATTAATGCAGGGTCTCTGTTTTGATAATGACTTGAAGGCATTGATGGAAAAAGATGTACAACAGTCTATTTCAGCAATCGGTGAACTAAAAGAATTCTATCAAGGTGCCAGGACTAAACCAATGAAGGAAGGTGAACATTGATGGAGATGGACTATCTTGATCCCCAGGGCGCTGAACACATGCCAGAGATGGCCGATGCATCCTTTGCACTGGATTTTTTGCTCTGGCTCAAAACAGGAATACATACTTACGGTATTGCCTTGACGGAAACAGCCAATGCAGAACTTCGGAAAGCCTTATATAAACAAATGGAACAAGCGATCGACCTTCATGCTGAATTATCCGATTTAATGATGAAAAAGGGCTGGCTATATCCTCATGATGTAGGAAAGCAGGTTGAATTGGATTTGAAATCCGCGGACATGGCAGTTAGTATCGGAAAGATGAACCTGTTCCCTATTGACACGGATCGGCTTGGGATGTTCGCAACACCAGATGAATAAAGGAGGAATGACAACATGAAAGCCGTGACGTATCAAGGCAGCAAAAATATACAGGTCAAGAATGTAAAAGACCCTGAAATCAAAAACTCTGATGACATCATCATAAAAGTAACTGCTTCAGCTATTTGCGGATCTGATTTGCATCTTCTGCATCAAATGATCCCCAACCTGCCTACTGACTATGTTATTGGCCATGAACCTATGGGTGTAGTCGAAGAAGTAGGCCCTGGCGTAAACAAACTAAAGAAAGGAGACAGAGTGATCATTCCCTTCAATGTCAGCTGCGGAGAGTGCTGGTATTGTAAAAATGACATCACTTCTCAGTGTGATAATTCAAATCCACATGGTGAAATGGGCGGATTCTTTGGTTATTCAGAAACAACTGGCGGTTACGCTGGCGGCCAGGCAGAATATATGCGGGTGCCTTACGGTAACTTCACGCCTTTTAAAATACCGGAAGATTGTGAAGTAGAGGATGAGAAGCTCGTCCTGTTGGCTGATGCAGCAGCAACTGCTTTATGGAGTGTTGACCATGCCGGGGTGAAATCTGGCGACACAGTAGTGGTTTTAGGCTGCGGTCCAGTTGGTTTGCTCGCGCAAAAGTTCGCCTGGTTAAAAGGTGCAAAAAGAATCATTGCTGTTGATCATTTGAAGTATCGTTTAGATCATGCGAAAAAGACCAATAAAGTTGAAACGGTGAATATCGAGGAACACCAGAACACCGGAGAGTACCTTAAGGAAATCACAAGGGGCGGTGCTGATATTGTGATTGACTGCACCGGAATGAGCGGCAAAATGTCTCCGCTCGAGTACCTGGCAACAGGGTTGAAGTTGCATGGAGGGGCGATGGGTGGCCTTGTGATTGCCTCACAAGCTGTCCGCAAAGCAGGTACAATCCAAATCACAGGTGTTTATGGAGGCAGATATAACGCCTTTCCACTGGGTGACATCTTCCAGCGAAATGTTGACATTAAGATGGGACAAGCCCCGGTCATCCCTTATATGTCCTATCTTTATGATATTATTTCCACCGGAAAAATGGACCTGAGCGATGTCATCACCCACGTACTTCCGCTCGACCAGGCGAAACACGGCTATCAAATATTCGACACCAGGACAGACGGCTGCATCAAAGTGGTGCTCAAGCCTTAAAGTTCCCATGAAAAACGTCCCTGGATCAGGGACGTTTTTCACTTCATTTGAATAGTGGTCTTAAGGAATTCGTTTCATCGATAAATAGGAAGGCATCATACCTCTTGGCAATATTCGATGGAACATAGTTGCCCAAATGTTCGATTTCCGGGTCATAGACTACCCCAATGGCTCGATGCCCAATCACAAAGTCGAAATCCAATTCGTTTTGCTTGTTAAAAATCAAATATTTATTATGATCACCTGCTTGATGAAGTGCATCCTCCCAGCTTCCAGGCCCAGCATCCGGAACTTCCATCACTTCGACAGCTCCACCCCACTGTTGAGATGCAATCACTTTGCCATGATGGGTGCCAAAGCCGATTGCATATACCTTCTGCCCATATTTTTCCCTCAGAATCTGCCCTACGTTAATCATGCCGTCATCCGCCATATCTGTTGCCCGTGCATCTCCTATATGGGTATTATGCTCCCATACGATGGCTTTGCCACCTTCTCCGTGGGCATGCATGATTTTTTCCAAAGCGCTTACCATATGGGTATCGCGGATATTCCAATCATCTGCACCACCTTTGGCCATGGCGCGATAGTATCGTTCAGCATCAAGCATGACAAGACTGTTAACCTCTAAATTAAGGTCACCCTCATGCTCTTTTGGGTAAGTCTTCCGTTTTTTCTGCAGGTCGATAAGGACCTTGATTACTTCTTCTGTACAGTCTTCTCCATAATAAGCGGACGAAATCGCATAATTCTCACCTCGCCGCTCAAAAGGTTCAAAGCAGGAAAAAGCCTGTTTTGCTGATTCTACGTCCTCAGGTGCTATTCTTTCAAGCTGTCTGATGATTTCCTCCATCGACTCCCACAGACTGTACACATCTATGCCGTAGAAACCAACTTGTTTTTCAGCAGATTCATTGTATTCCTTCATCCAATTCACCAGCTCAAGGATTTCTTCATTTGCCCACATCCATGATGGCCAGCGGTTAAAATCTTGCAATGCCATTCGCGCATCAGTTTTGCTGAACCCTTTAATATATTGATTGACTGTAAAGCACGAAGGCCAATCACCCTCCACAGCAATAAATGAAAATCCATGATCTTCAATAAGCCTTTTGCTGATTTCAGCCCTTAGTGTATAGAATTCTGATGTTCCATGTGATGCCTCGCCAAGCAGCACATATTGTTTATTGGCTGCTGCTTCTACAATGGCACCCAAATCATCATATGTATCAAACCTTACGGAATGATTTTTTATGGATTGAATCAAATGTCCCTTTGAAGTCATGCTGCACCTCCATTTTTTAAAGTGTTTTTATTACGCATGATTGATTAGATTGAACTCGTATGCTGGCTATCCGATTTTCATTTTTCTTTTGTCTACGGATTTTTATTAATTTACCCCTTCTTGCTGTAAGAAATCTGTATTCTGGAAATTTAAAGGGATGTTAAGCTGGGAAGATGAATTGTTTTTCGGGGAGTTTGGACTTGAAAAACAAAATACACAAACAAAACCCACTCTTTTCGAATGGGTTTTGTTTGATAGAATATGATCTTTTAAGCTAAATCAACATTATGATAAACTTGCTGGACATCTTCCAAATCTTCGAGGGCGTCAACAAGCTTCTCGAATTGTTCCTGGGAATCCTCATCTAGAGTTACCTCATTTTGAGGCAGCATGGTCAATTCAGCAACTGTAAAATCAGTGATACCCGCATTACGGAAGGCTTCCTGGATTGCGTGGAATTGATCAGGTTCGCCATAAATAATGATTGAATCGTCTTCTTCAAGGATATCGCGTGCATCAACATCTGCTTCCATCAAGATTTCCAGTGCCTCATCGGCTGTCTTTCCTTCAAACCCGATTACCGCAGTTTTATCGAACATATAAGAAACGGACCCAGCTACTCCCATGTTGCCGCCATTCTTACCGAAAGCAGCGCGTACATTGGAAGCAGTACGGTTTACATTGTTCGTAAGTGCATCCACGATCACCATTGAACCATTTGGACCAAAGCCCTCGTATCGAAGCTCGTCATAGCTTTCCTCAGCTCCGCCCTTGGCTTTATCGATTGCGCGGTCAATAATTACTCTAGGTACATTATAAGTCTTGGCTCTTTCCAGGACGAATTTCAGCGCCTGGTTGGATTCTGGATTTGGTTCACCCTGTCTGGCTGCAACATAAATCTCAAGCGCGAATTTAGAATATACCCTGCTTGTATTTGCATCCTTTGACGCTTTTTTCTCTTTAATGTTGTTCCATTTACGACCCATATATTCCACTCTCTTTCGACTTAGATCAGATCGCTGCATCACTCAAATATATATCTGCTTGCGGCAGCTGCTCACAGATAATATTATACCTTAAATGGAAGATTTGTTAAGAGGTTAGTATACAAGGTTAAAAAGATTGATATTCTGCCGGCCGCCTTGTTAATAGTAAACATTGTACTTCCCTAAAATGTGAAATGATAAATGATTATTTAAAGCAGTTCTCCAGCGATCAGTTCATAGGATTTAATTCGATCCTCCGGTGAATAGGTTAACGTCAGGATCATGATTTCATCAGGGTTATACTTATGAAACAAATTCAGCAATCGGTCTTTTACCTGCTTTGGATTCCCGATGATCATTTTTCTTTTCATGTTTTCCAAAGCATCTTTTTCTTCTGCAGGAAGCTGGTATGCTTTGGCGGCTTTGACAGTAGGTACGCCGGATGAACCTTCTCCCCTTGCCTGCTGCATGTTCCAAATTAGTGAGCTCAAAGCGATTTCATCAGCCTGTTCAGCGGTTTCGGCACATATAGCAGAAACGGTTAAAATTGATTGCGGCAATTCGGTGCTTCCTTGCTTGAAAGAATCATTATAAGCCTGAAAAATGTCTTGAGGATCATTGTCGCTCATAAACAGCCCGAACGCATAAGCCATACCGTATTCAGCCGCCAGCATAGCGCTTTTTTTGCTCGTCCCAAGAAGCCAGGGCTGCGGAGGGACATCTGGCAAGGGTGCCGCCTTGATTTTAGAAAGTTCACTATCCTTAGGGTGATCGTTATGGATAAAACGAAGTAAGTCTTTCAATGATTCCGGCAGCTTCCAAACATTTTGCAGGAAGTTGTCTGACAAAGCATTGGTCACTTCCGCAGAACCTCCTGGTGCGCGGCCGATTCCAATATCGATCCTGTCCGGAAACAATGTGGCAAGCAAATTAAAAAGCTCTGCCACTTTATACGGTTTGTAGTGTGGAAGCAAGACAGCACCTGAACCTAGCCGAATTCTGCTCGTCCTTGCCCCGATATACGGCAGCATCACTTCTGGTGCAGGACAGGCTAGACCTGGTATGTCATGGTGCTCTGCCATCCAGAAACGCGTATAACCCAGATTCTCGGCAGTCTGTGCAAGCAAAACGGAGTGTTCCAGGGCCTCTCTTGCCGTCTGGCCCGCGGAGATTGGAGCCTGATCAAGTATGCTTAATCTCATGGCTTACTCCTCTACTTCCTTTAAAACTAATTTGAACGTCCCAACCTGCCCGCCTTTATATAAGTTCGTAATGGATGTTGAATATTCAATGATTTTTCCTCTAAATGCTTTATCCTCAACTGGGACCTGTACATGGAATTCTCCTGCATATAATAATGTCGTTACTTGATGGTACTCTTCACTCTTTACGGAAAATTCCACTGAGATGATATCAAACCCACTTGAAGTGTCCGAGCTGTATTTATTAATTGCGAGAGGATGCCCATCTAAAATAATCGTATCAACCAAAACGTCCACTCCTTTAACCTGCTTCATTCCATTCTATCATTTATGAATTCCATATAAAAAATACCTGCCCTAAGCGGACAGGCTGCTGTGCTCATTATATATCTGCAAGAAAGTCCTTCATCACCATAACAAGTTCTTCAGGCTGTTCATACATACTCATATGGCCTGCGTTTTGGATGACCCTCTCCTCGATCTTTTCCCTCGATACCGTAAATGTTTTTTCAGGGGGGATGATTTGGTCCTTCTCACCTGCTATCAGGAGCACGGGAAGCTTAGTCTCCTTCAACACTTGATTTCGGTCGGGCCGATTCTTCATTGCCAGCAAGGCGCTGATTAGGCCCTTCTCACTCGTCTTCAACCCGATTTTGACAGTCTCGTCGATTTTCTTTGCATTCACTTCTGTATTTTCAGGAGAAAAAAGCTTCTTAGAAAGTCCATCGATAAATGATTCTGCTCCCTCTTCCTGAATTTTCTTTGCATTGTTTTCCCTGCCTTCCTTCGCTTCCTCCGAATCTGGATTTGCCGTCGAATGCACCAAAGAAAACCCGTTTAAATATTCAGGATGGGCCTCTGCAAAGGCCAATGTGATGTATCCGCCAAGAGAATGGCCGAACATGGTTACTTTTTTCATCCCTAAATGGTCCAGTAATTCCTTAATTGTTTCTGCCATGTCTTCAATAGCATATCGATCCTTACTCATGCCTGACTCTCCATGTCCAGGCAAATCGATCGCAATGACCCTGTTTTCGTTTGCCAATTGTGGAATAATTTTATCCCAATATTTCTTGCTTCCCGCAAAACCATGTATAAGGAACATCGGTTTTCCTTTGCCTACATCATAATAGCTTATTTCACCATTCCCAATCCTTGCTCTTATTGAGTCCATAGCTATCTGCTCCTATCATTAAGTATAGTTATTATATTCCCCAGAACTCGTTTATTAATCTAGCACCTTCTTATTATAGGCTGATATTTCCACAGCTATAACGATGTATTCTCTGTTACAATTTTGAGGTTGAATAAACTCGGGAGGAACCTTTAATGAAAAAAACTTTCCTGCCTCTGTTGATTGTTTTACTCACCTTCATTGGGGGCTTTATGTCTGGAACAATATATTCAAATTCGCAAAAAATCACTACAAAAGCAAGCAGTGATCAAGCTTCACATTCAAACAAAATTCCTGGTATTAAAAAAGAACCGGAATTGAAAGATCAAGAATCCAAGGTGCTGATTGGCTATGTCCAGGATTTCAGGAATCCAGATGAAATTGATTACGATAGCCTGACACATATTATTTTTTCGTTTGCCCATCCAAACAAGGACGGCAGCATACTGCTGAACGGCAATCATGCCGTCCAAAATTTAAGGAGCATTGTCAAGAAAGCGCGAGCACATGATACAAAGGTCTTGCTGGCAGTCGGCGGCTGGTATCATATAAATGGCGGAGAGTCTTACGACTATTTCAAGGCAGCTATCTCAAACCCTGACTCAAGAAAAAAACTAGTTCACGAGCTTGTGAGTTTTACAGAGAAAGAAACGCTTCATGGAGTCGACATAGATTTTGAGCATCCACGATCACAAGAAGATGCCCGCAATCTGGCTGAATTTGCTGAGGAATTGAGTGAACAGTTGAAGCCTAAAGGGAAAGAACTATCTATTGCAGTAAACGCCAAGGTGCATAGCGTAACAGGGACAGAAATTCATTCAGTCGTATTTGAGCCTTCCATGTTCAAGTACTTTGATCATGTCAATTTGATGGCATATGATGGCCAATGGGACGGAGAGTATAACGCAGCCAATCTATCACCTTACTCTTATTCAGCTAATATAGTAGCCTACTGGACGGGGCTATTTGACAAGCAAGGGTTTTCGAGGGATAAGCTGACCCTGGGGGTGCCGCTCTATGCACAGCCAGAAGATCCTTCGATCAAACAGGTCTCATACGAAGCTCTAATTAATCATCACCCCGATAATGCGGGAAAGGATCAGGTTGAGTTGAATGGGACCACCTACCATTATAATGGCCATTCCACACTGATAAAGAAAACCGATCTTGCCCTTTCTCAAAATCTTGGCGGCATGATGCTTTGGGAAGCGGGTTTGGACGCAAAAGGGAACCATAGTGCCACAGCCTTAATCGCAGGAGAATTAAAGAAGCAGGAAGATACTCGTTACTATACGAGGAAATAAAGCGAGGGAGCCTCAAATGGCTTCCTTTTCTTTATGGTTCAGGTCCAGTAGGACACCGTTTGGTTATTGCATGAATAAGTTAGCAATAAAGAAATCTACGGTGGTGAACTGATGAATGGGATTACCTGCAATTTTATCCGGACCAATCATTAGAAGGGTCGAACCTTCTTCCGTATATATATGGATTGCATTAAGCTCCAGGGTTGAAATAGATGCTCAGATATTCGAGATCGAGTATAGTAATGACGAAGTGTATCAATATATTCCTTTACGGACATACACTGAGGCAAACATCTTCAAAGCGGGTGACAATCTATATATTTATTTGCTCAAGATTTCCCCTAATCATGTACATTTTCCTCCTCGCACTCTCCTCGGTTATGATCTTTTTTTTAAAAAAGGTCGAAAAGTGCGTACTCTAGCCAGTTATAATCTGCTGGATCCTGAAAACCCCCGATCAATCGTATACGGAAATCTGAAATATCCTTCGTTTACTATCAACCATGAAAACGATCCAGATATCTTGCTTTATGGCTCTTGCCGAAAGCCCCATGGCCAGGGAGATGACGCCCTTTTTGCAGCGGACGTACTGGTTGGAAACAAACATCTTGATCTTACAGAAAGGCCCAATGCTTTATTTTTAATGGGAGACCAGATTTATGCCGATGATGTTGCAGATCCGCTCCTTCCGATCATGACTGAACTTGGAAGGGAATTGGCAGGAGACAGCGAAAGGGATAAATTGAATGAACTAATCCCAGAAAATTTAATTTCCCGACTAGACCAGGTGAATGGAAGGCAATTCTTGATTGAACACCTCGCAAATTATACAACAAGGAAAGGTGATAACCATCTGATTGCTTTTGGTGAATATGCGGCTATGTATTTGTTCAGCTGGAGCCCGGAAATTTGGGACTATATCCATGAGAATGAGCATCTCCTTTCTTTTCAACAGTTAAAAGAAAGCGATAAAATCCACCTCAAAGTGGATCATGATAAGCGAAAAAAGGAATTATCCAGACTGGAAGCAAGGTATGAGGAGCAAATGGATAATGTCAGGGACTTTATTGTCTCACTGTCTGCAGCAAGACGCTTAATGGCAAACACGCCAACATATATGATTTTTGATGATCACGATCTAACAGATGATTGGAATATATCCCATAAGTGGACTTCTGCTGTAAGAGATTCCTCTTTAGGAAAGCATATCATCGGTAACGGGCTTGCTGCTTATTGGCTATTCCAGGGTTGGGGCAATGAGCCCGAAAACTTTGACCGTGAATTTGTAAATGAAGTTAAGGGCTTTATAGCATCATCCAGTATTGATTCAGCTGGCTATAAGACTGGTTTGAATCATCTTTGGGACTTTCATTCCTGGCATTTCGTAGCACCAACCAATCCAAAAACAGTTTTCCTAGATACAAGGACCCAACGGGAGTTCGACCTAAGACCGGAGGCAGTAAAACTAGGCAGCTTGATTGAAGAAACAACACGCACGCCGCTTTTGATCAGCGAAGCAGGCTGGGAAAATATAAGCACGAAATTGCTGCAGAGCGGCTGGAGAAGCAAAACGCCCCTGAATATTGTTTCTCCTACTCCCTTTTATGGGATGGGATTAATTGAATCCTTTCTCCACAAGTATGTATATCCCTTCAAGGTATTGGGTTTGCCTGTCCAGACTTCATTTGATTTTGATGGATGGAAATATAATGGTAAAGGCTTTCATGCTTTTATTTCGCGGGTTGCATCGTGGGATCCTGCGTACTCTGTTTTGCTATCCGGAGATGTCCACTTCTCCTCAGCCGTGAAATCGGATGTCCAGTTTCAATCCGGAGGAAAACAATCATTCTACCAATTTACAAGCAGCCCTATTCATAACGAGAGTTTTACAGGATTATGGGGAGTCTTAATGAAGTCGGTTCTTTGGCTCAACGCGCGCAAACGCCGAGAACAGTCCCTATACCGAAGCTGTGGCGAATCGTACAATCTTACTCTTGGTAAAAATGATGAAAAACTAGACGAACAGCTTTTGTGGGAAGAAAGTATCGATTATATTTCTTTTGAGGATGGCAACATTGCAGAAACAAAAAATTCAATCGGTTACCTGAAGGTCGAAAAAAGCAGACTGGAAAATACTTTGCTAATGACAGTTGATTACAGCGAAGGTCTGGAATAATTAGTTGAACGGAGAGTTATCATCTATTGTGGCTCGAAACAATCTCTACCAAATCCAACCATCACTGGTGCATTGGATTATTTTCAATATGTGATCCTCATCAAAAACTCAGAAGCATCTAAAACATACTTTGACGCAAAATAACCCAGGGCATTGTCCTGGGTTTTTTTATTAATAATATATTGGGGATCTAAATTAAGAATCAATCTCTTCAAATTCTTTAATCTTCTCCAGCTTTTCTACTAGCACCATGCATTTTTTGTCACCGATTTCATAAATATACATTTTATGGTCGTTTTCTTTAAGGAGCTTCTTGAATTGGATTTCACCAGATAAGTCATATCCATTCGCAAAGTCGGTTACTTTCTTCAGGATTTGCTCCCTGGTGGGTTCGTTAGTAGATGCTATTTTAATAGGTATGGGTATTCCTTTGATTTTAAAGGTAACAAGGATGACGCTATCCAATGGAATCAACTCCTTCCAAAAAACAATTCGACAAACTCGTTTGATTTCCTTCTATTTACAACTTTTTTACGTGAACATGATTGTGCCTATTACTAATAATACCAAAAAAAGAGAAAGGATTAACCTTTCTCCTGCTCACTACTCTTCTTCATTCAGCATTTCATCAAAAGCGGAAGAAACTTTTTCGAATTCTTCATCCGAATCGATTGCAGCTAAGTCTCCATCCACATCCACTTTTAAGAAAAAGATATCGATATCTTCATCCGTTTCCGTTTGCAGATCTTCTACGAAGCTTACTGCAGCATAGTCAGTGCCCTCTATTGTCACAGTACCGATAACCTCTACCTCTTGCTCCGCATCATTTTCATCACTTATTGTGAATGCTTCACCAACTTCAAGTTTTTCCATTGAAAGCCCTCCTGTCATTTTTAAAAATGCTTATTTTACAAGTGCTATTAACCATATTCTGTTTAAGACTAAGTTAAAATGATTGTTTTCGCCAGTTTAACGCATATTTATTTTTGTGATAAAAATGCACTTATATCTTTTTTATTATCTATAAAAACTTTTTGCCCTAGCTCCTTTAACTTTGCCATACTTGTAAAATCGTCAAACGGAACTTCTTCCGCTAACTCTGTATTAAGGCGAAAGTAATGATCTCCTAGCAAAAGCCTGCAGTGATAGGAAACAGATTCAGAGGACAAGTCCATCGCCAAATCCAATAACTTTGGCGTAACCTTTAAAGAAGGAAAATGGAACGGAAGCCACTGGCGGATTCCCCAGTGCCTTTCCTCCTGCATGGTAAAATCGATATTCTGCTGGCCCGTACCAATCGACATGATCTGGATGTCATCCAAGTCTATTTTAAAGTGGTGCAAGGCCTCAGTTACACAAACCAATGAAGGATTATTGGCCCATAATCCCCCATCTATCGAGAGATACTGGTTGTTTACATTGTTTGGCGGGAAGTAGATGGGTGCTGAACAGGAAGATAGGACGGCATCCCATACCTTTATTGATAACTCGTTTTCGGACGAGTGACCAAAGTCTGATCGATGAACATAGGGTTTTCCATGAGTTATATCAACAGCTGGGATCAACAAAGGTTTTTCGATTTCACCGAGAGATATATCCTTGAAAGCCTGCTTTAACAGACGGCGTAAATATGTGTCACTATAGACACTTTTGAAGAGACCGATTTTGGCTTTTCTTAAAAAGATCTTCTCTCCGTAAGTCTCATACCTCCCCATCACCTCTTGCATGGAAGTATTCAGGGCAGCTGAAGCAGCGATGATTGCACCTGTGCTTGTCCCTGAGATCACATCAAAAAGTTCACCAACAGGCTTTCCAAACTCTTCTTCTATGTTTTGGAGGATGGCAATCGGGAAAATGCCCCTTATTCCGCCACCGTCTATGCATAGCATTTTCATGAAATTCCCCCGGTTCATCCTTGCTGGTATCATTCTTCCCATTCCACGATAACAATATAATCAAACTCGACTAACAAAAAAGAAGAACTGCCCATTGTAAGGGCAGCTCTCCTAAAATGAAAATATTATGATACTTTTTCCTTTTCATGGTTGAAGGAATATTCTTCTTCCCAATACTCAGCATTCTTGATGCCAAGCTTTTTGGAATTGAAGACCGGATCGATGCCTTGCTTTCTTTGTTCCTCATAATCCTTCAAAGCAATCAATGCCGGCTTTGCGAGCAGGACAATGGCGATCAGGTTGAGCCACACCATCAATCCAAGGCCAGCATCACCAAGAGCCCATGCAAGTGAAGCTTCTTTCACCGCTCCGTAGAAAGTTGCTCCGAGGATGACAACTTTCAGGATGAACATTGGTACTTTGCCATTTCTTCCCCTCAGAAGATAAGCGATATTTGTCTCTGCCATATAATAGTATGCCATGATTGTTGTGAAAGCAAAGAAAAATAATGCGACAGCAACGAATTCGGCACCAAAACCAGGGAGAACCGCATCTACTGCAGCCTGAGTATATCCAGGGCCGGCTTCCACTCCCTTAAGGTTTTCCACAATGAATGCACCGTCAGCGCCAACAGTGTTGAACATTCCAGTGAACAGGATCATGAATGCTGTAGCGGAACAAACGAATAGAGTATCGATGTAAACTGAGAATGCCTGAACAAGACCTTGTTTAGCCGGGTGTGATACTTCAGCAGCAGCTGCTGCGTGAGGCCCTGTTCCCTGTCCTGCTTCATTGGAATAAATACCGCGTTTTACACCCCATGCAATCGCGCTGCCAAGAATTCCGCCAAACATGGAGTCAGCACCGAATGCACTTTTGAAGATTAAAGCGAACACCGCAGGAACTTCTGAGATATTCATTCCAATGATGATAAGAGCAACAAGGATGTATCCTACGGCCATGAATGGAACTGTATATTGGGCAACAGTTGCAATCCTTTTAACGCCTCCGAAAATGATTAAAGCCAACAGTGCAATAACGATGAATCCTGTCACTGTTTTGCTAACCCCAAAAGCGTTCTCAAGGCCAAGTGCAATCGAGTTTGACTGAATTCCTGGCATAAGCAGTGACATTGCCAGCAAGGCAGCTACGGCAAAAGCAATAGCGAACCACTTGATGCCAAGTCCTTTTTCGATGTAATACGCCGGACCGCCTCGATAAAGACCATCCTGCTTTACCTTGTAAATTTGAGCTAATGTTGATTCAACGAAGGCACTGCCAGCTCCGATGAACGCAATCGTCCACATCCAGAACACAGCCCCAGGACCACCCATGGCGATAGCAGTGGCGGTACCTGCAATGTTACCAGTTCCTACACGGCCGGATAAAGCGATAGATAAGGCCTGGAAAGATGAAACACCCGCATCGGAACTTCTTCCTTTGAACATTAGTGTAACCATGTCCTTCAATAGTCTGACTTGCAAAAAACGTGTCAGGATCGAGAAGAGCAAACCGATTCCAAGAATGATATAAATAACCGGGTTGCTCCAAAGAATCCCATTGAGCCAAGAAACAAAAGCTTCCAAATGAATCCCCCTTTACAAAATTAATTTCTTGCTATTTTGAATTATAAGATAATTCGGCCTAAAGGACAATCAAAATGTGATATTTAACAGAAACAATTTCTTGGAACTGTTTTCGAACACAATGTTGTGCTTTTTTAATGTTGTCCTGAAAGCCTGACTGTAGTTGCCTTAGGTTCGGACAGTTTTTCGCAGTTTTTCTATAAAGCTGTCTGAAGTTTACCTTTCATCCGTTAAACAAAAAAAGCGAGAGATGACAGTCCCCCGCTCGTCAATCATTTTTAATTAACACTCTTCTCCCGCATAATCGGAAGTGTGCAGCATCTAAACGATCCGCCGGATTTGATGATTTCTGTTATATCCACTTCAATGACTTCAAATCCTTTACTCCTTAGCTGTTCATTAACTCCTTTATTTACAGGCAAGCTCAAAATTTTCTTGTTTCCGATCCCCAGCACATTTGTTCCAAGTGTGAATTGTTCTTCCTCACTCACGTCAATCAAATCATATCGCGAGCCGAACATCTTAATATCTTCCTCTGTTAATGCTGGACGGTAAATTAGGGCGATTTCCGGTGAAACGACATTAAAGACACAATCAAGGTGCAAATACTCCGCTTTAAAAGGGACGGCTTTCACTTCGAAGGTCGGAAGGAGTCCTTGAAGGTGATCTGCTGCCTGTTGGTTTGTCCTGTTGCTCAAGCCAACATATACAGTGTCTTGATCGATGACTACATCCCCGCCTTCGATGTGATCACCGATTAAATTGTAGTATGACATTCCTTCATCCTCGAGCCATTGTTTCAGGACATCCTCCTCCCCCTTGCGCACATCGCTGGCCATATCCGCAACAAAAATTGTTTGGCCCAGGGTAAATCCGATATCCCTCGTAAATACTTGTTCCGGGTATTTTTTGTGGTATGGAAGCAGGATGACCTCCACCCCGTTATTTTTCAATGTGTTCACAAACTCATTATGCTGTTCCAAGGCAACTTCTATATGTATGCCTTCATCCTTGAAATGTTTCTGGGTTTCATTTATTACTTCACGAATTGTCATATACTGTGGCTGACAAAGAATGACTTTCTTAAGTACGTCATATTCATTTATGACATACCCTCTATTTTCGGGCTGCATATTTTGTTCCACCCTCATTCCTCCTTTTGACAAAATCATTATAGGTTTTCCGGATTTTACTTTAATCATTACTTTTATCAAAAAATTCCTGTCAGATATCCTGACGAACCCGCTGACTTTATTTCACCGATTCATTAAGCTTAAAAAAATGTTTCATTAATTGAGGAGATGAACATGAAAAGTCGGAATGGAATGGAATTAGCCCAATTGATTATCTTGATCGATCTTTTTCGTGATGAATTGTATGAAGAACTTTTGAAAGAACATGGAAAGCACGCTCTTGAACTGTTACGGACTGCCCAGAATGAAACTTATTAAGGAGTGATTCACTGTGTCCTTGCATTTGCGTACTGCTGTAGAAAAACTTAAAGACCATTATATCCAGCATCTAATCAAATCGAAAATGACAAATGAAAGCGAAGAAGAATTAAGAAAGCTGACATTGACTGAACTAAAGAATTTAATAAATAGGTATTAGCCAATTTACAAATCAATATTTCATGTGAGAAAATATAACATATGAAAGTAAAATGCAAAAGTGTGGTGAATGAATTGGCTGCAGACCCTTCCTCCTACAAGGAAAAGAAAGTGATTACAATTGGTATTGTCAGTGAGTTGACCGGTCTTTCAGAACGTCAGATCCGATACTATGAAGAAAGGAAATTAGTCTTTCCCGACCGGACTCCTGGCGGAAGCAGAAGATATTCATTCCTGGATGTCGAGCAATTAGTGGAGATTGCCAATAAAATTGAAGACGGAGTCCAAACTTATGAGATTAGACAGGAAATGGTACGGAAAAAGAAGCAGACGGATGAAGAAGCTCATAAGAAAATGATTCAAGGACAATTGAATGCCAGATTTGGCATCCGTAAGTATTGATCATAAAACCTTCCAGGTTGGAGGGTTTTTCTTTTTGGTAAAAACAATGTTAGGTTTTCTTACATATATGTAGAATGATTAAAAAATACATGCGAGAATACAAACTACATTCACAATTTGAAAGGGGACGAAAAAATGGATACGGTATTTTTAATGAATAGCCTATGGGTTATGATCTCCGCAGTTTTGGTTATTTTGATGATTGGAGGTTTCATCCTGCTTGAAACAGGATCAACACGAATGAAGAACGCCGGCCACATTGCCGGAAAAACAATTTTGACATTTGGGATTTCCTCAATCGTTTTCTGGGCTGTAGGCTATGGACTTATTTTTGGGGAAGGTAACTCGATTCTGGGCTTCTCGGACTTTTTCTATTCTGGCTATGATGTAGAGGGCTTAGGACTTTCAGGTGCTGTATTCTTTCTGTTCCAGCTGGCTTTCGCCGGGATATCCTTAACGATTGCTTTTGGCGGATTTGCTGAGAGAGCAAAATTGTCTGTATATCTTGTCTTTGCACTTTTATTTTCAATTTTAGTTTATCCTTTCATCGCCCATTGGATCTGGGGCGGCGGATGGCTTGCAGAGCATGGAAAACAGGATTTTGCAGGCTCTACAGTTGTCCACTTGACTGGTGCAATGGCAGCACTGGCAGCGACGATTCTTTTGAAGCCGCGTATTGGTAAATTTAATAAAGACGGTTCAGCTAATAATATCGAAGGTCACAACCAGGTCTTCACAGCATTGAGCGTTTTGTTATTATGGGTTGGCTGGTTTGGATTTAATGCAGGAAGCACCGTTTCTGTTGATGGAGCATTCTTTGGATTTGTTGCTCTCAACACGAATCTTGCGGCAGCTGCTGGTACTGTGGCAGCCATGCTCATCTCCTGGATTGTTTTAGGCAAAGCGGATGTTCCAATGATGCTGAACGGAGCACTCGCAGGTCTAGTAGCCATTACGGCATCCTGTGCTTTTGTTGATACTTGGGCATCAGTAGTCATCGGGCTTATTGCTGGCATCCTTGTTTTCTACAGTATTCGCTTCTTTGAAAGCAGAAAGATAGATGATCCTATCTTTGCGCTATCAGTACACGGTACGGCTGGTGTTTGGGGAACTCTATCAACAGGACTCTTTGCGACTCCTGAGCTAGCCACAGTCGGGAATCCAGGATTGTTTTATGGTGGCGGTTTTGAACAGCTAGGAGTTCAGGCGCTGGGAGTTGTCGCCTCAGGTGCTTTCGCTTTCATAGTATCTTTTATCATCTTATCGATTATGAAGGTAACAATGAAGGGCTTGCGGGTAACAGAAGAGGAAGAAATCATCGGCCTGGATATTAGTGAACACGGAAGCTATGGGTATCCGGAATTGGTCAATAAGGAAGCAGCAGCTGAGGTATCAATGGATGTCACCTCAAAATCCAATCCCCCTTTAAGTTCACAGCAACCATCTGTCAATTAGATTATTGAAGATCGATGTATTAAGCGGCGGCCCTCATTGTGGGCCAGCCGTCTTTTGATGAATGGAGAAAGGAGGACGTTCGAATTATGAACTTCGATGACTATTCAATTATTAATGCAATAAGAGTTAAAGGGCTGTCTGACGCAATTTTCAGCAATGAACAATTAAACCATTTCCATGACTTGATCTATGATCAAGTCATATCTGCTACAGTAAGCAAATTGTCAAAAGAATATGGGAACCCCCCTTCACCTTTCTGTTTCTTCGTCATGGGCAGTGCTGGGCGGATGGAGCAATCTATTTGGAGTGACCAGGACCACGGGCTTGTTTTCAAAACAAACAGTAATGATGCACAGGAGTACTTTTTAAAGTTAGGTAAAGAGATTTCCGAAGGATTAGAGCTGGCTGGCTATAAAAAATGTTCCGGCGCTGTTATGGCCAGCAATCCGTTGTGGTGTAAATCGCTGAAAGATTGGGAGAATCAACTTGGACTTTGGGCTGGTGAATCGACATGGGAGTCAATTCGATATTTACTTATATTTGCCGATGCCAGGACCATCTACGGCGATCATAGTCTATTAAATATCTTGAAAGAAAAAGCCTTTGCTGAAGTTAAAAGAGAACAATTGCTGTTAAGAATGCTTCATAACACAATGTTTCTTAAAAAAGGGATCGGAGTACTTGGTCAGCTGCTTGTAGAATCTCATGGCGCCTTTACTGGATCTATTAATCTAAAGGAGACAGCGTTTTTCCCCTTTGTAAATGCAGCAAGACTGTTGTCATTTTACGAAGGGATAAAAGAAACTCCGACTCTCTCCCGTATCAGCCTTTTAGCTGACGTCGTGATATCGCATCAAGATAAATCTTTGTACGGCAATACCTTCTCTGCGTTGCTTGACTATCGCCTGAAACATGGAAGTCATAGGGATTATGACTCCGGACACTACGTTAATATCAATAAACTTTCTAAAGATGAAAAGAAAGCATTAAAAGAGATGATTAAAGTGGGTGAACAATTTTATGAACATGTCGGAAAGCTGCTTTAAAGGATGTAAGTTTTTATGGGAATGAATGATATGATTCGTTTCTTTCGGCAAATGAGCGGGAAGATCGGATCGAACATCTATGCCGGAATGCCAACCCACTCAAATCCACAACAAATGTCGTTTTTAAGACAGCTGCAAAAAGAAATGAAGGAAGTAAATAGCCTTGACAGTCCGTTGGAAGAATTGCCAGTCGTAGTTTTTGACCTCGAGACAACAGGTTTTTATCCTGAAAAAGGCGACAGGATCATCTCTATAGGAGCTATAAAAGTAATTGGTTCCACAATACTTGAAAATGAGGTCTTCTATTCATTAATCAACCCTGAAATTTCAGTACCTCCTGATATCCTAAGCCTGACTTCTATCACTGAGGAAGAGCTTTTGACTGCCCCGAAAACTTCACAAGCCCTGATGGAATTTTTAAATTTCATAGGCAGCTCAGTACTTGTAGCTCACCATGCAACACATGAGCAAGCCTTTATGAAGAAATTCACAAGCAGTCATTTACGATTAAATTTTGAACACAGGGTGATTGATACTTCATTTTTGGTTAGAATATTCCAGCCCATTGTCAATCCCCTGCCTTTGGAACAAATTTGCCTTGAGTGCGGGATTGAAGTGAAAAATAGGCATCATGCATTGGGAGATTCCAAAATGGCAGCGAAGATTTGGGCATTCTATATAAAAAAAGCCCGGGAGCAAGGCTACCAGAACTTGCGGGAGGTTTATGAATACCTATCTTTAAAAAGATAAGGCTTGTTCCACGTATCCCTCCCCACCCCTCTCTTTTAATCTCCAAACATTTTATTTTGATTACCGAAAGATTCTTGTTACTATTGAATAGTATAAACGCTGGGAATAGGAAAAATGATAATCCTGGCGGTGAATATTATTCAATGAAGGAAGATGAAAAATGACCGACAACAAACGTTTAAACGATATAAAATACTCCGTGCTCGACTTGGCTCCTATTCTTGAAGGCGGCACAGCATCAGATGCACTTAGGAACACTCTTGACCTTGCCCAGAATGCGGAAAAATGGGGTTATAACCGCTATTGGTTAGCAGAGCACCATAATATGCCAGGCATCGCAAGTTCTGCTACGTCCGTTGTAATCGGCCATGTTGCAGCCGGAACAAGCTCCATCAGAGTGGGGTCGGGCGGGATTATGCTCCCTAACCATGCTCCCCTTGTCATCGCTGAACAATTCGGGACGCTTGAATCCCTATTCCCGGGCCGCATTGATCTAGGTCTCGGACGCGCTCCAGGAACTGACCAGGTGACGGCTTATGCATTAAGGCGGGAACGTCGAAGTGATGGCCAGGACTTCCCGGAGCAATTGGATGAACTTAGGGCCTATTTCAATCCGGAACTGGATTCACAATATCGCAGTGTCAGGGCGATTCCAGGTGAAGGTTTGAGTATACCAATCTGGCTATTAGGCTCAAGCGGCTACAGTGCACAGCTTGCGGGACAACTAGGTTTGCCATTTTCATTCGCCAGCCATTTCTCACCGGAAAATACATTAGGTGCATTAAAGCTTTACCGAAGGAACTTCCAGCCTTCAGATGTTTTGCAAGAGCCATACGCAATGGTGGGCGTTAACGTGATTGCTGCTGAAACGGATGAGGAAGCTGAGTTCCTGGCAACATCCATGCAGCAGCAGTTTCTGAACCTGTTCAGGAATAATCCAAGTCCATTGCTGCCGCCTGTCAAGAACTTTGGTGACCAGCTGAGCGAATATGAAAAAATGCTTCTGGATAGCCGTATCGGGTCATCAATTGTTGGAAGCCCTGAAACAATCAAAACAAAGCTGCAGCAATTCCTTGACGAAACACAGGCAGATGAAATGATCATCAATGCACAAATATTTGACCATAAAGCCAGATTGAAATCTTTCGAAATCGTTTCCGATGTTTTTAAAGGATAAAAGACTTAAGTTTCACTTTAGGAAGAGGAGAATCCGGTAAATGGATTCTTCTCTTTTACTTTAGCAGAGCCCCAATTGACCCGCTGAATTCCCCGTTTTGCAGGAAGTATGAATCCAGCCCCGACATTTGACAATAAAACTCAAGGCTATTCCGCAATGGCTTATTGCCTGTGAGCGTACTTCCTATGAAGATTACCTTCTTTGTGTTGTGTAGAGTTGCTGTCTGGAGAGTTAGAAGGGTTATCGTTTCTGCGATCATATTTAGAATTGATGCCATTTGATCGGCTGTAGAGCTTGAATTGATTTCTTCCGTTTTGGCAAAGTTGCTTGCAGTTAAGTCGCCAGGAATTGGTGGTTCTTCCGGATGATAGATATCCTTCACCAGGAGGTCCAGGTTCCCTTTGTCGCCGGTTGCAGCCAAACCGACAAGAGTTGCGAAATCGCTGGAATCAGCAAGAAGCTTTCCCATCCCCATAAAAGTTCCGCCGCCAATTCCACTGCCAAGAACCCTGCTATAGCTTTCGCCATTCATTTTAAACCAGGAAGTGCCGGTGCCAATATTGATAAGTAAGGAATTTTCGGCATTAGACAAGCCTTCCTGCATCATTAAGTAATTCGCACCATCACATGCGGCGCTAAATTCATCGACAATCTCTGCTTCCGGAAAAAATCTGGTTTTAATAATTCCGGCTCTCCCGCCTGTCAGTGAAATCATTTCATTCGGGAAAACTGTTTTCAGCCAATTTAATGTACCGTCCATTTCTGCTATCGTATGTTTGCGATAATGAAACCTGCCATCCTCCTCATAAGCAATCTTTATTAATGACCCTCCAGCATCTATGCCGACCCTATTACTCATGTAGTCTCCCCCTTTCATTTATGCTAGTTCTTATTCACTATTGTAATTGTTTCGAAAACTTGAAAGCAAAGATAATAGCGGCAGTCATTTTAACTGCCGCTATCTATTTTGGTTTATTTCCATTAGATTAGGCTGTTCAGAGAGAGATAGTCGTTTTTCCATAAGGGAGTTGGGCATCTATACTTACGCCCAACGCCCTCATTAATCGGCCTTGATAGGCACGACTTTTCCATCCTCAATTGCTGCAACGATCAGCTCACCTTCAAATCCGCCATTCTGGTCAATCTTTGGAATGACATAAACATGTTTGTCTTCTGGCAGGTTATCCAATCCGTCCTGCATGTGCTCCATGATTTTTTCGGGATCATCTACAGATCCCGCTGCTTTTATCGCTTCAGCAAAAACATACATGGCAATATAATTCAGGCCAGCCTCGGAACCTGGATCTTCATTATATTTGGCACGATAATTCTTCACGAATTCCGGAATGCCAGGACTGTCAGAATCTACTAGCGGCATAACTCCAATGGATCCATTAAGGACGTCATAGCTGCCGGTTACTTTCTTCATTTCATCAAACTTAGCTTGGTCCATGACAATGAATCCACCTTTGAAGCCTAGTTCTCTCGCTTGTTTGGCAACTTTAGCGGTTGGCTCGGACGGTCCGCCGATAAATAATACATCAGGCTTCTCCTTCAGAGCATTGGTTATGATCGTAAAGAAATCTGTATCTTTCGCGAAGTCAATAGAAGAGTTATAAACTACTTCCCCGCCTGCCTTTTCCCAGTGAGGCTGCAGCTTTTCTGCCCAGTCTTTACCGTATTGTGAAGCAGTAGGAAGGAAGGCGATTTTCTTGCCGAATTTCTCCATTGTATAATTTGTGAATGGCTCAAGGTAGCCATCATAACGAGGAGGGATCCTGACCGTTAATTTATTGCCGCCTTCAGTGACCTTAGGTTCACTAGTATAGGCACCAATAATGAATTTTTCCTGCTGGTTAAACACCTGCATTGCAGCTACCCCGCCACTGTGCGGTGTGAAAATAATCGGCGTCTTGTTCTCCTGCATCAGTCTCTTTGCATTTGCTCCGGCTTCATTCGGCAAATATTTGTCATCCAGGGAGACGACATTGAATTTATACTTCTTGCCATTTACTTCGACTCCGCCAGCATTGTTAATTTCCTCGGCTGCCATTTGGACACCGTTTAAGGTACGTTCGCCATAAAAGGCTGCCGATCCGCTTAACGGCCCTGTATATCCAATATTAATCGTTCCTTCTCCTGATTGAGCTTCAGCATCTGTTCCTCCAGTATCCGTTTTTTCAGAATTGTTGCAAGCGGCAAGGCTGAAAATCAAAGCAAACATCACACTTAAGACTAATAACAGTTTAGGCTTCTTCATTTGCTTTCCCCCTTAATTATTTTCTTAATATTCAGAACTAAAATTGTAGACCGCTTCGCAACCACCTCCCTATAGACAGAAGTTGTATTAAGCACCTATATAAGCTTTCTTAATCTCATCATTCGCGAACAGTTCGTCTGAAGTACCTTCGAGCACAACCGCCCCATTTTCAAAAACATATCCTTTATCGGCAATTTTCAAGGCTGCATTTGCATTTTGTTCTGCAAGCAGAATCGTAGTACCCTCGGTATTGATCGTTTTGATTACTTCAAACATCTGCTCAACAATCAACGGAGCGAGTCCGATGGAAGGTTCGTCGAGAAGCATCAGCTTCGGTTTTGCCATGAGTGCTCTGCCAATCGCAAGCATTTGCTGCTGGCCCCCACTCAGTGAACCAGCCATATCATCCTGCTTCTCTTCTAAAATCGGGAATAGTTCAAATACGTGTTTCATCGACTGCTTTATCCCTTTCTTGTGCTTTCTATGGACATAGGCCCCCATCTTCAAATTTTCCTCTACTGACATTGAAGGGAACAGTTTACGTCCTTCTGCACACTGGACAATGCCTGACTGGACAATTTTATCAGGAGAACGTTTGTTAAGAGATTCGCCTTCAAATTCGATAATTCCAGTTGATGCTTTGTTCAGCCCGCTGATCGTCTTGAATATGGTGCTTTTCCCAGCCCCGTTCGCCCCTAGCAAAACAACGATTTGGCCGGGATGAACTTCAAGATCTACATTATGGACAGCTGTGAAGCTTCTGTATTTTACTGAAACATCCTGCAGTTTAAGCACTGGCGCTCCCTCCCAGATAAGCCTTGATGACATTGGAGTCATTCCGTATTTCTTCGGGAGTGCCCTCTGCGATTTTCTCTCCATAGTTTAGAACCATAATTTTGTCTGCCAGTTTCATGATCATTTGCATTTTGTGCTCAATCAAACAGACAGTGATTCCGCTATCAACCATTTTCTTCATTAATTGTGCCAGCCCCTCGGTTTCATCAGGATTTACTCCGGCTGCAGGCTCATCAAGAAAAACAATTTCCGGTTCCGTCGCAAGGGCCAGCGCAAAGGCCGTCCGCTTTTTCTCTTCCTGAGTCAGGCTGCCAACCAATTTCCCGGCAACCTTTTCCAGTCCGGTAAATCGAATCACTTCGAGAGCTTTTTCACGGCATTGTTCTTCCTCTCTTTTCAACCTCTTTGATCTTAAAACAGCATCCAGCAAATTTGATTTTGTCCTTAATCTGTGGCCGACGAACACATTGTCAAGCACAGTTGACTGCTCAAATAGATTGGTAGTTTGAAAGGTGCGCGCAATTCCCAGTTCAGCTATTTTATTAGAAGGCATATTGGTGATATCCTGGCCTTTCAGAATAATGCTGCCTGAGCTCGGAGGGTGGAAGCCGCTGATTAAATTGAAAAACGTGGACTTTCCAGCACCATTAGGTCCGATGATAGCATTGATCTTCCCTTTTTCAACTGTAAAATCAACGCTGTTCACTGCTGTCAAACCGCCAAATTTCTTCGTTAAATTCTTAGTTTCAAGGAACATCCTTACCCCTCCTTCACCTGATTTTCTGCAGTTATTGCTCTTTGTGAAAACCGTTCGTCCAGCTGGGCTTGTGCAAGCTTTTTCTCCGCACGTCTTGCATTCCATCCGGCAATCGAACCTGCTATTCCTCGGGGATAAAAGATCACCAGCAGTGTAAGAATCGGACCAAAAATTAACATGCGGTAATCCTGGAGGAATTGCAGCTGCTGTGAAATCCAGACGACCAAAACAGTGCCTACGATTGGACCTGAAAGCGTGCCGATTCCGCCGATCAACAGGTAGGTCAGCAGATCAAAGGTGATGACAATGTTTCCTATATCAGGCCCTATGAAGCGGATGAAAGAGGCGTATAGAGCACCTGACAATCCTGCAAAAAAAGTTGAAAGTACGAATGCTTCAAGTTTATTTTTCATAGTGGATATACCGATGGTTTGTGCCAAATCCTCACTATTGCGAATAGCAATGTAAGTCCTTCCTGTCAGGGAATGCACAATACGGTAAACAATCAGGATGACAACCAGCAGGATAACGAGGACAAGGTAGTATTGTGATAAGGGTGTCTCAAAGGAAATCGGCCCAATGTTTGCGGGTGCCGGAATCCCGATCAGTCCTCGGACGCCTTCGGTTAAGCTGTCCCACTTATCAATGACAAGGTAAAGGATATAACCTACACAAAGCGTATAAATGGCAAAGAAGTGCTCTTTTGTCCTTAGAGCAATCAGACCAACCAAAAATCCAAGAATGCTGGTAATCATCAGGGCCAGAACAAAAGCCGTCCAGAAATTCATCTGCGCTTTTACTGTTAAAAGCCCTAAGGAATAGGCGCCAACCGCAAAGAATCCAGCATGCGCCAATGAAAGGTATCCTGTGTAGCCGGCCAATAGATTAAGCCCATAGACACCAATCATCCAGATGAAAGAGAGAGTCATAACATGGATGAAATAGTCATTTTGCGTCACAAATGGAAAGACGATGGCAAAAAGCATAAGGGTCAGAATGATATTCCGCTTATTAAAAATCTTCGCCACTAGTGTCCCCCCTTTGCAAAGAGACCTGTTGGTTTTACTGAAAGAATGACCACCAACAGGATGAAAGCGATGATATCTTTATAATCGTTTGATATATACGTTGCACCAAGGCTTTCGCTGAACCCTAAAATATAGCCGCCGATGATGGCTCCTGGAATGCTGCCCATACCGCCAAGAATGATGATGACAAACGCTTTTAAGATGACTAGCTGTCCCATGCCTGGAAAAACTAGATTGATCGGCGCAGCCAGAGAGCTGGCGATCGCCGCAAGCCCTCCGGATATCAGGAACGTCAGCATCGCGACCCGGTTCGTATTGATTCCTACAAGGTTAGCTCCGTCACGGTCTTGTGACATGGCGATTATGGAAGCCCCTGTATATGTCTTTTTCAGGAAAAGGTAAAGCAGCACCATGACAGTAATCGCTGCAATGATGATCAGTAATCTTTGCATAGTAAAGGTCAAACCGAATAACTGGATGACCTGGCCATATGGTGTAGGCATTGTTTGATAGTCCGCTCCCCAGATATACTGGGCAAAAGCTTCCAGGAACAACAGTATTCCGATAGCGGCAATTTTGTCGTGTATCGGCGGTGCGTGCCGTAATGGGTAAAATACCAATCGTTCCATCAGTACCCCAATAAGTCCGACAACAATGACAGAAACAAGGATCGCCAGCCAATAATGAAGGCCATACTGGACCATCATCATCAAGGTTATATAACCACCCATCATATAGAGGGCGCCATGGGCGAAATTCGGGATATGAAGGATACCGTAAACTAGAGTCAGCCCAAGGGCCACGAGCGCATAAACACTTCCTATGGTAAGCCCATTGAACAGCTGCTGAACCAAAATCTCCATCAAGATCCTCCTTAAAATTTGATAGACGGAATGCTCTTACCTTACCTCCTTTTCAGCCTTTTCCCGTTCTTCCTCCTGTAATTTACGCCATAATATCTTGCCGCTGCTTGTCATTGGGAATTGTGACCTGAACTCGACCTCGCGAGGATATTTATAGGCCGCCATATGGTGTTTGGACCATTCAATTATTTCATCTTCACTTATTTCTCCATCGTACCCCTCATTCAGAATCACGAAGGCTTTCACGGATTCCCCTCTTCTTGGGTCTGGGATACCAACCACTACCGCCTGCTGTATCGCCGGATGTTTGTAAAGATACGATTCCACTTCAGTTGGCCATACCTTATAACCAGAGGCATTGATCATCCTTTTGACGCGGTCGACCATAAAGTAGTACCCTTCTTCATCGAAGCGGCCTATGTCCCCTGTTCTGAAAAACTTCTTGTCGTCTATGTCAATGAATGAATTCCTGTTTTCATCTTCCCTGTTGTAATAGCCAACCATTACCTGCGGGCCATTGACGACAATCTCACCTATCTCTCCTGCACCAAGTTCTTTTCCGGTTGAGGGTTCTATAATCCTAGCATCGACATCAAAGGACGGAATGCCGAGGCACTGCATTTTAGGCCTGTCAGGCGGGTTAAAATGGGTCTGGGCAATAGTTTCTGAAAGACCGTAGCCTTCCACAAACCTCAGGCCTGTAAGTTTGTACAGTTTTTCTCCAACTGCCTCAGGGAGCGCTGCGCCGCCGCCTGAAATCGAGGTTAACGTTGCGATATCCTCTGGGATCAGCTTGGGATTTGCAAGGAAGTCGACAATCATGGTTGCAATTGCCACCCAGTGCGTGCATCCTTGTGATTTAATCAGTTCAACCGCTGCTTCGCGGTTCCACCTTGTCATCAGCACCATCGTACTGCCGGAGTAAATCGGCATATGCATGCTGTGGACCATTCCGGTAACATGGAACAATGGCAGGGTGGTTAAATGAACCGCACTGGTGGTAGAGCTCGACCAGTGATAGGCACCGATGGTATTTGCCTGAACTGTGCGGTTCGTATGCATACATCCTTTTGGAAGGCCAGTAGTACCAGAAGTATATGGAAGCACGACAAGGTCATCTGCGCTGGTCGTATGTTCTCCTGGCTCATATTTTGCCTCGATGGCTTCCTTCCAGTGGAAGTGTCCTGCCTGATTGTAAACATTTCTTGCTGCTTCTGCTTCCGGAGGCACCGTTCCGCTGAATTCATCCCCTTTATAATCAGAATAAGCAGCGACGACAACATTATTTAATGGAGTCGTTCCTACGAGGGGCTGGACCTTGTCATAAAGCTCCTGGCCAACCAGCGCAGTATTAATTTCACAATCCTTTATATAAAAGCTTAGCTCTTCTGGTGTAAGCATCGGGTTGATTGGGACCACGACTGCATCTGCCCTTGAAATCGCATAAAACCCAATCACAAATTGCGGGGAGTTCTGCATAAATAACAGGACTCTTTCCCCTTTTGTTACTCCCAGCTTCTGTTGAAGGAAGCCTGCAAGGTCGTTGACTTCCTCATCAAGTTCCTTGTAGGAAATTGTATGGCCATAATAGTAGATTGCACTTTGGTCAGGGTATCTCGCTGCACTGACTTTTAAATTTTCATAGAGTGATGTTTCTGGCAATTTCAGAGATTTAGAGATTTTTGTCCAATGCTCAAAATGAAGATTAGGCATCATTCATTCCTCCTGATTTTTTATTCAACTGGTTTAAGAGAGCTTCTGTTTTTGAAAGCTTTTGCGGCATCTCTGATTGATTTCTTGCCGTCTGGCAGGAATTCGGTCATTCCGAGAAATCCATGGAGCATTCCTGGAACGCACACATATTCAGTTTCTACTCCTGCTTTTTTCAGTTTCATGGCGAAGTGCTCACCGCCATCGCATAGAGGATCAAGTTCAGCTGTCATGATAAAAGCTGGCGGAAGTTTTTCAGTTACAGCATCAGGAATCAGCAAAGGTGCCGCCAGAGGGTTTTGTATATCAGCTGGTGTGTTCAGGTATTGCTCACGGAACCAGTTCATTGTGGACTTCGTTAAATAGTAGCCTTCGCCGTATTTTTCGTAGGATGGAGTATATTCAAAGCCTGTAGACGGGTAAAACAGCATTTGATAAGCAATCGGAGGTGTCTGCCTTTCGACTGCAAGAAAGCTGACAACAGCAGCAAGATTTCCTCCTGCACTGTCACCTGCGACTGCGATAAAGTTTTCATCGATATTCAGTTCATCTGCGTTTTCAAACACCCATTGAGCAGCTAGATACGAATCCTCTACTGCAACCGGAAATTTATTTTCTGGTGCAAGACTGTAATCCACAGAAACGACTATACATTCAGCTTCACATGATAATGTGTGGCAGAGGGCATCATGTGTTTCAATGTTGCCAATCACCCAGCCGCCTCCATGATAGTGAACAATGGCTGGCAGCTTTGACTCTTCTGTGCTCTCAGGCGTATAAATCCTGACCTTTATTTCTCCGTTATATCCATTAATCATCCGGTCTTCTGTTTTTGCCCGTTTTTCAGCTCTGCTCATTTGTTTAGCAGATTGTTCAAATCCCTTTCTGGCTTCCTCTAATGGCAGCTGTTCCAGCGGCGGAACAGGATTTTTGGAAAATACATCGAGCAACGCTTTGACTTCAGGTTTTAATTCCATATATTGTCCTCCTTTTATGTAAACGCTATCATTTCAAACTGAAATAATACGTTTTTTATCTATAAGCTTAGGAACCTTGTTGAATATATTTTGCTGGGAAACAAATTCGATTTCCTTGGCAAATCCATATTTACTCAGCATCCGTCCGACCCGGGAAGCTTTTAGGATATCGTCACTATTTTGATTGTGCCCATGGTAGAAACTATACGCAGCGTAGGCTGAATCAGTTAGAAAGAATTTGTCGCCGAATTGCTTGATGAGGCAGTCAATGAAGCAGCCCGCTCCCTGGAAATCTTCGACATTGAATTCATTGGAAGAGCCCGAGCAGACAACCACGATTGTCTCACCCTGATATTCTTTAATAATATGATTGGCAACTGCCTTGCAGTTCAACAGGGATGCCGCATATACTGCGTTGGCATTCGCAGAATTTTTGAGTGCGACCGTTCCATTAGTGGTAGATAGAATGACAGATTTCCCCGAGATTTTTTCTTTCAGTTCCAGAGGATTTGGAGACAGAAACCCGTCGATTGTTTTCCCTTGATATTCACCGACGAGAACGAAACTGTCTTTTTCCCTGCCGGCAGCTTCCTGTTCGGCAGCCTTTCCATCCAGGACCGGGATCACTTCTTTCGCGCCGAACTCAAGTGCTGATGCGATAGTGGAAGTAGCCAGCAGAACATCGAAAACAACAGCGATTTTGTTATCGGCCATTTTCTGTTTATCGATGTCCTCTTTTTTTAGCAAAAGGTGGACCTTCATCATCCTTCAGCCCCTTTCTGTCATTTCTTTTCTGCAGTGTAAAGGGCATATTGGATCAGGCTGCTGACAAACTTATCAAGGTGCGCAAAGCGGGGATCCTTCGTTTGTCCCTTTTTCCACCTGTAATAGATTTGCTGGCAAATGACTGCAAGCTTGAAATAAGCAAATGTTTGATAAAAGTTCATGTTAGCCAGATCCCTGCCGCTTTTTCTTGCATAATCCTCCATAAATTCATCACGAGTCATGAACCCGGGTGTGACCGTGACGGGAGGCTTTCCCATCCCTTTTTTCAAAAGATCAGAGTCATCGGGTTGTATCCAATAGCTCATCGCAACACCTAAATCGGCTAGCGGATCACCTACGGTTGTCATCTCCCAGTCGAACAATCCAACCATTTTCGTCAATTCATCATTGAACATTGAGTTATTCAATTTGTAATCGTAATGGATAATTGCCGGCGTTTCCGATTCCGATACATTCCTCAGCATCCATTGCTTCAAATGCTCCACGCCTTCGACGATATCTGTTTCCACTCGCTCATAACGGCGGATCCAGCCTATGACCTGCCTTTCCATGAAGCCTTCGGGTTTTGTCATTTCCGTAAGCCTTGTCTTTGTATAATCAATGCTGTGCAGCTCCACAAGATGATTGACCATTGTTTCTGACAAAGACCTGCATATCTGTCTGCCAGGCGTAATGCCTTCAGGAAAATCAGTGTCAAGGACAATGCCGCGCTTTCTTTCCATCACAAAAAATGGACTTCCGATGACACTTTCATCTGCAAACAGATAAGGTTCCGGAGCAGCCGCGAAATGAGGGCTGATCTCTTTCAGGATTTTATATTCCCTTTCCATATCATGTGCTTTTGGTGCCACAGGACCAAGAGGGGGGCGCCGCAGGACCGCTTCCCACTCCCCCATCTTCAGCTGATAAGTTAAATTGGATTTACCAAAGCTGAATTGTTCAATCGTCAGGTTATCGTCAGGAAGATTGTGCAATTGCTTCCTTAAATAGTATTCGATTGAGCTGGTATCAAGTTCTTCGCCTGGTCTGATTGGAATCGTATCAGAAGCCATAAGAACCAATCCTCCTTTTAGGTGAAATTTCTATTCTCGTTCAATGATTGTTGCGATTCCCTGGCCGCCGCCGATGCATGCAGTGATAAGGGCGTACCGTCCGCCTCTTCGCTCAAGCTCATAAACCGCTTTTGTGATCAGGATCGCTCCTGTTGCTCCCAATGGATGTCCATGGGCAATCGCCCCGCCATTTATATTGACTTTTGAAGGATCCATGTTCAACTCTCTGTCACAGGCAATGACCTGTGCCGCGAATGCTTCATTTATTTCGATGATGTCCATGTCATCGAGAGTCAGGCCAGACTTTTCAAGAACTTTTCTGACTGCTGGTACTGGTCCAATGCCCATGATATTCGGATCCACCCCGGCGACTGCCTGCTCCCTTACTACTGCCATTGGTTTCACACCTAAATGCTGTGCTTTTCCCCTTGACATGACAATAAGAGCTGCAGCGGCATCATTCAGGCCGGAACTGCTCCCGGCTGTGACCGTCCCATTCGGTAAAAAGGCTGGTTTAAGTTGAGCCAGGGCTTCCAAAGTCGTTTGCGGCCGTGGATGCTCATCCTTGTTAAAAATGACTGGTGTCCCTTTTCGAACAGGTATCGATATTGGGACAATCTGTTCGTCGAACCGGCCTTCAGCCATCGCAGCCGCCATTTTTTGCTGGCTTTCGAGCGCGAATTGATCTTGTTCTTCCCTGCTGATTGAATACTTTGTTACTAGATTTTCCGCTGTGATCCCCATTGGCGGATCGCCGATTTCTTTCGGTGACAGCTGGGACTTCCTGAAACTTGGCGGCACAGGGCTGTAAGGTCTTTCTGGTTTATCCATTAAATAAGGTGCCCTGCTCATGCTTTCGATCCCGCCGGCAACATAGACATCGCCAATCCCTGACATAATTGCCTGGGCGGCAAGATTTACCGCATTTATTCCCGATCCGCACTGGCGGTCGATCGTCAGGCCTGGCAATTCAAGTGAAAGTCCTGTTTGCAGCGCTGTGAGTCGGGCAATGTTGCCGCCTCCGCTGATCACATTCCCCATTATGACATCCTCGACCATTTCAGGCTGTACGTTTGCCCTTCTGATTGCCTCTTTGATCACCTCTGCCCCAAAAACATGGGCAGGTACCGAAGCAAGTGCTCCACCCTGCCTGCCGATTGCTGTCCTGACTGCAGATACAATGACTGCATCTCTATTCATGGCAGGTCCCCCCTTCTTTAAAGTACATGCGTTCCTCCATCGACCACCACTACATCACCGGTAATATAATCAGATGCTGATGCTGCCAGGAATACTGCTACTCCCTTAAGATCAGTGTCAGATCCGAATTTCCGTAAAGGAGTTCCTTCAAGAATCGTCTGGCCGCCTTTTTCAAGCAGACCTTTTGACATCTTTGTCGGGAAAAAACCTGGTGCAATCGCATTTACGTAAATTCCTCGCGGCCCCCATTTTGCTGCGAGGTCCTTTGTAAAAGTAATGACAGCACCTTTGCTTGCGTTATATCCAATCGCATCCATCACTTTGGGATTGGACCCTTTCAGCCCTGCAACCGAAGCAATATTGATGATCTTTCCTGACCTTTGCTCCAGCATCACTTTTCCAGCAGCCTGTGACATTAAGAACGTTCCTGTCACATTGACATTCAGGACCTTTTGCCATGCTTCAAGCGGCATTTCCTCCGCCGGCGCTCCCCAGGAAGCTCCGCTGTTATTGACCAGGATATCGATCCTGCCGAATTTCTCGACGGTCTGTTCTACTACGTTTTTCACATCTTCCGGGTTGGTGATGTCACATTTCAAAGCAAGCGAGTCAACTCCGATTTCCTTCAGCTTCCCGCTGACTTCTTCGCACGCTTCTACTCGTCGTGAGCAAACGACCACATTGGCACCTGCCTCTGCGAATCCAATCGCGATTTGTTCTCCAAGGCCTCTGCCCCCGCCTGTGACAATCGCTACTTTTCCTTTTAGTGAAAATAGTTCAGATACATGCATTGATGTCTCCTCCTTACATATATTTTTTCAGTTCGTACCTTGCAATGGCTCGTTTATGGACCTCATCCGGACCATCCGCCAATCTTAATGTCCTGATATTCGCCCATGCCGCTGCGAGCGTGAAGTCATCACTTACACCCGCCGCGCCGAATGCCTGGATCGCCCTGTCGATGATTTTGAGTGCCATATTAGGCGCAACCACTTTGATCATCGCAATCTCAGCCTTGGCTTCTTTGTTGCCGACTGTATCCATCATGTAGGCTGCCTTTAAAGTAAGGAGCCTTGCCTGCTCGATATCGATCCTTGCTTCCGCGATCCACTCCTGGATGACGCCCTGTTCGGCGAGTTTTTTCCCGAATGCGGTTCTCTGAAGGACCCGTTTTGACATCTCTTCTAGTGCACGTTCAGCCGCACCGATTGTTCTCATGCAATGATGGATTCTCCCTGGTCCCAGCCGGCCCTGGGCAATGGCGAAGCCTTTTCCTTCACCCCATAGCATGTTGGAGGCTGGCACCCTCACATTCTTGTATTCTATTTCCGCATGTCCATGGGGGGCATGGTCGTAACCGAAAACAGGCAGGATTCTCTTAATCGTTACACCAGGTGAATCAAGCGGAACAAGAATCATAGATTGCTGCTCATGCTTCGGGGCATCAGGATCATTTTTACCCATCACGATCGCAATCTTGCAGCGCGGATCTCCTGCACCAGATGACCACCATTTCGTTCCATTAATGACATACTCATCGCCATCACGGATGATGCTTGCCTGGATATTCGTTGCGTCCGAGGAGGCGACGTCCGGCTCTGTCATCGAGAAGCAGGACCTGATTTCGCCGTCGAGGAGCGGTTTAAGCCATTGTTCCTTATGTTCCTCCGTTCCGTAGCGGACAAGCACTTCCATATTGCCCGTATCAGGCGCAGCACAATTGAACACCTCTGGAGCGATGCTTGACCTTCCCATGATTTCACAAAGCGGTGCGTATTCAAGGTTGGTAAGGCCTTCGCCGTATTCACTCTCTGGTAAAAACAAATTCCAGAGTCCTTTTTCTTTCGCCTTCTCCTTCAGTTCTTCCATGATTGGGGGAACTTTGGAAAATGGGTCTTTTTTATCAATTTGGTCTTTATACACCTTCTCATTTGGATAAATGTATTCATCCATGAACTCTGACAGCCTGGCCTGGTATTCTTTGACCTTCTCCGTATGGTTGAAATTCATCCATACCACCTCTTTCCTTTTTGATACTAACTAGTTGGTATGTTCGCTTATTAATATTCTTTTTCCAGCTGAGAAGCAATAATGTTTTTCTGGATTTCCGACGTACCCTCATAAATCCTTGTGATTCGAGCGTCACGGAAGAATCTTTCGACTGGATAATCAGATATATAACCGAGACCTCCGTGAATCTGGACTGCTTTGTCGGCGACCCTGTTATAAACCTCCGATCCATAGAGCTTTAACATGGCCGCTTCCTTGATGACCTTCTGTCTGGAATCTACCATCCAGGCAACTCGGTATGTAAAAGACCTGAGTGCTTCGATTTCAACTGCCATTTCCGCCAGCATATGGCTAACTGCCTGATGCTTGATGATCGGGTTCGCGAACTGGACCCTCTCCTTGGCATAGGCAACAGACATGTCAAGGAGCTTCTGGCAAGACCCCAGATTTCTCGCAGCGAGGCCTGCCCTTCCGTTCGCCAGTATTTTCAAGGCATTTACATAGCCCTGGCCTTCGGTCCCAAGAACATTTTCAACCGGGACCTCGCAATCCTCGAACACCAATTCAGCAGAATGGGATCCCTTCAGACCCATCTTTTTTTCCACTTTGCCGAGCTTGAAGCCAGGAAAGTCCTTCTCGACGATAAAAGAAGTGATCCCCTTTGCGCCTTTTTCAGAATCCGTCACTGCCATCACTGTAAAAACACTACCCTCTACTGCATTCGTAATATAGTGCTTCAAACCGTTCAGCACATATTTATCGCCTTTCCTTACGGCGGTCGTTTTTAAGTTGGCCGCGTTCGACCCTGCATCAGGTTCTGTGAGGGCGAAGGCACCGATTTTTTCTCCGCTGGCCATTGCAGGCAAGTATTTTCGTTTTTGCTGCTCATTGCCAAGCTCGACGATCCCGACTGTGCCGATTCCTGTGTGGGCGCCAATCAAAGTCGTATACCCATTATGCGTCTGGCCGATTTCCTCATACAGTGCGCATTTCTCCACCATTCCGATTCCCAGTCCGCCGTATTCATCAGGTATGCTTAATCCGAAAAGGCCCATCTCCCTGGATAACTGGATGATGTTTTCCGGAATTTTGTCCTCTTCCTCAATTTGCATCGCAACAGGTTCGACCTCATCCTGGATAAAATCACGGACATTTCTTTTTAAAGCCAGTAAATCCTCATCAAAATCAAAGTTCACTTGGTTTTAACACCTCGTTTCTGCTATTTCTATATTGAAATTCGAGATTTTGTTAAAATTCTCAAACCCGAAGCGTTTTTCCTGAAAAACCCGTTTTAGACCTAAATGGCATAAACCCAGCAATTCTATGCCGGGTTTTTGGTTATTAAGAAGCATACCGATGATACAGGACATCTCCCTTAATGACTTCATTGCCGTTTTGATTGACTGCTCTAACGTTGAATCTGAGGATGTTCTCATTTTCCTCTGCCAGTTCTGCCTGGAGAGTGACGACGTCATTCAGGAAGACCATTCCTTTAAACCGAATTGTATAATCTTGAATGAATCCTTCTTCATAAAATTCGGTGAAAAGCTTTGCCAGGTTCCCCATTGTCCACATGCCGTGAGCAATGATTCCCGGTAACCCCGCTTTTTTCGCTTCTTCATCGATTGTATGGATTGGATTGTAATCTCCCGAAGCCCCGGCATATTTGATCAGGGTAATCCGGTCGACCGGATCAAGCTGAACCTCCTTCAGGGATTCTCCTACCTTCAATTCTGCTAAGCTGCTCATCCAATCAACACCTTCCTCACTGCTTCCGTGATAATGACCGTTTGCGTGGAGGAAAAGACTAGTTTTCCCATTTCGTCTTCACCAAAGCTTTCTAAAACCAGGAAGCCCATTTCACCCTGGGTTCCTTTCTTTTCGAAATAATTTTTGATCACCGAGTAACAGGTTATTTCTTCACCTACAAGCAAAGGGCGCTCGTAATGATAAGTTTGTTCCCCATGGATCAGTCCTTTATTAGGTAGATTTAACCCCTCGATTATTCCGTAATCGAATACCCTTGGAAAAGTAGGCGGCGCAATGTTCCTGTTATATCTTGACCTTTTGCCTGTTTCCTCATCAATGAAAATGGGATGAAGATCTCCGATGGATTCGGCAAACTTCCTGACAGCGCCGCGTTCCACAATGTTTTTAACTTTACTGGACTTTTTGCCAATATGCTCTTTGAACACTGACTTCTCACCTCACATTAATTTTTTGGACCGCCAGCTACATAAATGACCTGGCCGTTGACAAAGGACGATTTTTCATCAGCAAAGAAAGCAACTGCATTGGCGATATCTGCAGGTTTACCGCTCCTGCCGACCGGAATGCCCGCGACACTGTGTTTGATCAGGTCATCGAAAGAGATTCCGATTCGAGCTGCTGTTTCCTTTGTCATTTCCGTCTCGATGAAGCCTGGAGCGACTGAGTTAGCTGTGATTCCATAACGTCCCAGTTCAATCGCAAGTGTTTTAGTGAAACCCTGGAGTCCTGCTTTTGCCGCTGCATAGTTTGCCTGGCCCCTGTTTCCAAGTGCGGAGGTTGACGAAATGTTGATGATCCGGCCATATTTCTGTTCAACCATATACTTCTGAGCTGCTTTCGCTGCATTGAATGAACCTTTCAGATGGACGTCCATGACCGTCTGCCAGTCGGAATCACTCATTTTAAAAAGCAGGTTATCGCGGATGACACCGGCGTTGTTCACAAGGATGTCGACAGAGCCGAAAGTGTCATGCACTTCTTTCATTGCCTGATCAACCTGCCCGGAGTCCGTCACATTCGCTACTTTGGAGTAAACGTCGTATCCCTTCTCACGTAACTCGTTTGTTGTTTCCGCCAGTGCTTCCTCATTCAGATCTATAAAAGCAACCTTCGCTCCATCCTCGGCGAAAAGCTGGACAATTCCTTTTCCGATTCCTCTGCTGCCCCCTGTAACAAAAGCAACTCTTCCTTCAAATCTTCCTGCCATTCTGGTTCCTCCTCTATCTATCAATCTGTTAACGCTTACATTAATTTGTTATACAAACTGGCCGATTTTTACATGTCCTTTCAAAAGATCCCTGGCAATAATCATGCGCTGGATTTCATCCGTGCCATCGTAAATCCTCCAAAGTCTTGCTTCTCGGTACCAGCGCTCGATTGGCAATTCCCTAGTGTAGCCCATACCGCCGTGAATTTGCATGACGCGGTCAACAACTCTGTTCCCCATGTTGGAGCCATACAATTTTGCCATCGATGCCATATGCCTGTTATCCTCACCGGCATCAAGAGTATATGCGGCATTGAGTACGAGCCATCGTGCGGCTTCAATTTCCACAGCTGAATCGGCAATCATCCACTGAATAGCTTGTCTTTCAGCAATCGGTTTGCCAAAGGTAATCCGTTCTTTCGAATAGTCAATGGCCATTTGCAGCAAGCGTTCCGCGGCTCCGATCGCCCTTGCGCCAACAACCCATCTTGCAAATCCGATCCATTCCAGTCCCAGCTTATAGCCGCCATCGACTTCTCCCAGGATATTTTCCTCTGGTACGCGGACGTTATCGAACACCAGTCCCGCCGGTCCCCATTCGCCCATCGTATGTATGAATTCTGATTTCCAGCCCATTTCACGGTCGACAATAAAACAGGTCACGCCATCACGGCCTGTGGCACGGTGTTTTTCTTTATCAGTGATCGCAATGACCATGACAAAATCCGCTTCATTTCCGCCAGTTATGAACGTCTTTTCACCATTCAGGACCCATTCATTCCCGTCCTTTACAGCCGTCATTTTAATGTTCCTTGTATCCGAACCAGCTCCAGGCTCTGTCATCGCGAAGCACGATTTTTTATCACCATTGATGGTTGGAATCAGGTACTTTTGCTTTTGTTCTTCATTTCCATAATAAAGAATGTTGTCTGCTGAACCGCCAAATTGGAAAGGCACGAACGTTTTGGAAACTTCCATCAGGACGATGGCCATCATCATCTGGCCTAAATCTGCACCGCCATATTGTTCCGGTGTATTGATTCCCCAGAATCCCGCCTCTTTAGCTTTAAGCTGCAGTTCACGCAGTTTTCCAGGAGGAAGGCTTGGACGTCCTTCTCTTTCATTTCTTAACACTTCATTTTCGAGCGGCACTAATTCTTTTTCTACAAATCGGCGAATCGTCTTTTGCACCATTTTTTGTTCTTCTGTCAGGCGTAAATGCATTCAAGTCACTCCCATCGTATTCTTCAATTTTAATAGTCTATTAAAATGTATGTCTAAGCCTTGCATTACATACCTACCGGTTGGTATGTTAATTTAATTTTAGAGTGAAATTTCTGAAAAATCAAGTTATTTTATCCAAAAAGCGCAAGCGCCTTGTTCAGCCCCGACAAGCGCTGGAGGGCTGACCGGTGAAGTCGTTCTTTGACTTCATTGGGCGGACCGAAGCGACTCGAGGGGCTAGGCGCTGGAGCTGGATTATGAAAAATCCCTGTATTTATACATAAATAATCATTTTTTATAAATTCATGAGAAATAAAAAATACAGGGATTTCTCCCTGCTAGAAATGTGGTAAATGATCAAGGTTGTTTTCTTTGATTCCATCGGGTTCGCTCCTGAGAATATCACGGCCATATTTATGGAATACATCCACATGGGCCAGTTTTCCCGCTTTGGCCTCAGTAAGAGCAGAAACATAATCAAGCTCTCTTCCGCTTTCTGTTTTAAAAGCAATCAGGTCGCCATCATCATTTTTACGGACGGCAACGATTTGTTCTTTCCCTGATTGTGGTGAGTTAGCTTCCAGTTCCGCTTGTCCCTGGCTGTGCTCTTTATAATCATTGTAAATCTGGTTAAAGTCTTTGCTTTCCAAAATAACACCTCCCGAACATATGTTTAGTGTTTACATTGAGGTTGCATTTATGCAAAAAAAGGGGTGACAAATAGTCACTCCCTAAAACGGCTGCCATGCTAGCGTCCTGGCCTTATTGAACCGCTGCTCAACTTCTTTCCAATTGACTACCTTCCACCAGTTTTCAACATATTGTGCCCGCTCGTTCTTATACTGCAGATAATAAGCGTGTTCCCACACATCCAGAACCAGAAGCGGAACAACATCCCATTGTGTTAAATTTTGATGTTTTTCTGCCTGGAGGATTTCAAGGCGATGAGCTCGCGGTGACCAGACAAGGATTGCCCAACCCACAGCTTCTACGTTTTTAGCTGCTTCTGTAAAATGCTTCCTCAATTGATCGAAACTGCCGAATGAATCGTTGATCGCTTTTCCAAGCTGGCCTTTTGGAGAACCGCCCCCTCTTGGACTCATTATGCTCCAAAAAATCGTATGGAGATAATGCCCCGCCCCATGGAACGCTGCTTCTCTTTCCCAATGTTTAATCAAGCTGAAGTCCCCGGTCTGCCGGGCTTTTTGCATTTCTTTCTCGGCTTTATTCAAGCCGTCCACATAGCTTTGATGGTGCTTTAAATGGTGAAGTCTCATTATCTCCTGATCAATAACAGGCTCAAGCGCATCATAAGCATAAGGCAATGGAGGCAGTCTGTGGCCGCCTATAGGGACAGGCTGAAGTCGCTGGCCTTGCTGGCGCTCACTTTCTAAGTCAGACCCACCCAAATAACTGTTTAAATCGTCATATAAGTCTCTAGCCTGGGCATATAGTGCTTCCTCATCCGATGAATGTTGCGCCTCTTGTTTCAATGTAAGGAGATTTTCCTCCCATTCTTGTAATATTGACTCCTCACCAGATTCTCTGAACTGCCCTTTAACGGAACCTAATTTCGCTTCCATCTCATTGCACCATTGCAGCAATGAATATTTGAACCAATACCCGTTCATTTTAATCCCTCCCCAAAATCCATCCATAATCAAAATATGAATAGACTGGGTTTGTGATTACAGTATTACAAGATAAATGCTTACTTTCGTTGGGGAAAAAAGTTTATAATAAGAATTGCGTGAAGATTTATGACGAGAGGAGTTTTATGATGGCATACCCTAACACAGATGAAACATTGAATTTATTGAAGGAATTGGTCAGCATCCCCAGTCCTTCAGGAAATACGAACGAAGTCATTACATATGTAGAAAATTTTTTAAAGGAACTGCAGGTTGAAACGAAGCGGAACCGCAAAGGCGGATTGATTGCGACTCTTCCTGGCAAGGATCAGCAGAACCATAGAATGCTGACTGCCCACGTCGATACTCTTGGTGCGATCGTAAAAGAAATCAAACCGAGCGGACGTCTTAAGCTTGATTTGATTGGCGGCTTCAAATACAACTCAATCGAAGGTGAGTATTGCGAAATTGAAACTTCAAGCGGGAAAAAATTCACTGGGACGATTTTGATGCACCAGACATCTGTGCATGTGTACAAGGATGCTGGGAAAGCAGAACGCAACCAGGATAATATGGAAGTCCGAATTGATGAAAAAGTACATAGCGCCGATGAAGTAAGAGACCTAGGAATTGAAGTAGGAGATTTTGTGTCTTTTGATCCGCGTGTTCAAATTTCACCATCAGGATACATCAAATCCCGCCATCTTGACGATAAAGCAAGCGTCGCGATCCTGCTCCAGTTAATCAAGCAAGTTAAGAGTGAAAATATTGAATTGCCATATACAACACATTTCTTGATTTCTAATAACGAAGAAATTGGCTATGGCGGAAATTCAAATATTACGCCTGAGACGGTTGAGTATCTCGCGGTTGATATGGGAGCAATGGGTGATGGCCAGTCGACGGATGAGTACACCGTTTCAATCTGTGTCAAGGATGCAAGCGGCCCGTATCATTACGAGCTGAGGAAAAGGCTGACTCAACTGGCAATCGATAATGAGATTGGCTACAAACTCGACATTTATCCATTTTATGGCTCTGACGCCTCAGCAGCAATCCGTTCAGGGCACGATATCATCCATGGATTGATTGGACCGGGAATCGACTCCTCCCACGCTTTCGAAAGAACCCACAAGGATTCTATTGAAAACACGGCAAAACTTCTGTACCACTACGTACAGTCTGAAATGATTTTATAAGAGTAAAGGTGATCACTTACTTATAAGGTGATCACCTTTTTGGTAGTTATAGGTGTGTAGGTCCGGATAGGTGTTTGCTGCTGCCATAATGGTAGCAAGGAGTGCTGCATTTACCTAAAAAGAACTGTTTACCTAAAAACGGTCAAAGGAAAGTGTCTGCATTTACCTAAAAAGAGCTGCTCACCGGAAAACGGTCAAAGGAAAGTGTCTGCATTTAGCATTTACCTAAAAAGAACTGCTCATCGAAAAGCGGGCAAAGCAGATTGTCTGCATTTACTGAAAAAGTGCTGCTCATCGAAAAGCGGGCAAAGCAGAGCTACTGCATTTTACGAGATACAAGCCCGGTGGCTTATTTCACAGTTTCTTCGGAAACGGGCTCAAATGGCCAGGTTGGGAGCATATTGGAAAGTGGCTTATCAACTCGATATCCTAAGACATATTCTCCTTGCATGACTGTGTGAATTTCTCGTGTACCTTCATAAATGACGGGTGCTTTGGCGTTACGCAAATACCGTTCAACCGGATATTCGTTGGAGAATCCATAGGCTCCGTGGATTTGGACGGCATCATTTGCAGCTTCATAGGCATAGTCGCATGCCTGCCATTTGGCCAGGGAGGTTTCCCGAGTGTTCCTCTTCCCCTGATTTTTCAGCCAGCCTGCACGGTATACCAGCAATCTGGACTGTACGAGGCCTGCTTCCATTTTGGCGATCATCTGCTGGACAAGCTGGTGCCTGCCGATTTCTTTGCCGAAGGTGCTTCGTTCATGACAATACTTCACACTGGCCTCAAGGCTTGCCATGATGGTTCCGCATGCACCCGCCGCTACTGTAAAACGGCCATTATCCAGTGCAGACATCGCGATCTTAAAGCCGTCTCCCTCCTGCCCTAACAGATTTTCTTTAGGAACCTTTACATGATCAAAGAAAATCTCACCGGTATTTCCGGCCCTAATTCCCAACTTTCCTTTTATTGCTTTAGATGAAAATCCCTCCCAGGTTCTCTCCACAATAAAAGCAGAAATGCCATGGTGTTTTTTGCTTCTGTCCGTGTAGGCAAATACAAGAAAATGGTCTGCTGCATCACATAATGATATCCATGTTTTTGATCCATTGAGTACGTAGTAGTCTCCTGCGTCCCTCGCCGTTGTCTGCATTGCCGCGACATCGGACCCTGCATTAGGTTCAGTAAGGCCGAATGCTCCTACCTTCTGCCCTTTAGATTGTGGTACCAGGTACTTTTGCTTTTGCTCCTCATTTCCCCACTGTAGCAAAGTCATGCTGTTCAGCCCGGTGTGCACCGATACAGCAGTCCTGAAGGCAGTGTCACCGCGCTCAAGTTCCTCACAGACAATCGCTAGGGAAATATAGTCCATTCCACTCCCGCCATATTGTTCCGGTATACAGACACCCATGAGTCCCAGGTCAGCAAGCCTGGTTAAAATACTGGTTTCAAAATGCTGTTTCTCATCCCATTCTTTTATATATGGCATGATTTCTTTATCGACAAAGCTCCTGACCGTTTTTCTTAATAGCTCCTGCTCCTCAGTAAAATCAAAATTCATATCTAATCACTCCTTTATAAACCTAAGCTGTTATGAAACTGTAAAAAGAGGGTGAATCCCAGACGGATTCCCCCTCTTACAACCATTTTATTTAACCCCTAATGGGACGACCTGCTGGCCGACTGCATGGATCAGTTCTTTTGGCATCGGGAAGGATACGGCTGCAGGGTCCTTGGCAACGGCACCCGCAACCCGCTCCAGGTCTTCCTCGGTTATGTTGTATTCTGTAAAGTTCGATGGCAATCCGGTCTTGTGTTGAAGCAGGCGCAACTTTTCAATCACTTTTGCCAGGACGGCCTCATTCTCTTCATCAGCATCAAAGTCAACACGCAATGCCGAGGCAAGTTCTTTTACTTTTGGAAGATACAGGCTTGGTACATATTCCATAACCACAGGGAGGAAAACGGCATTTGCCAGTCCATGAGGAATCCGGAACAATGCCCCATATGCATGGGCGAAGTTATGGACTGGAATCGCGTTCAAAGCAAAGCTGAATGCGGTGATTCCCATTAAGCTCGCCTGCAGCATTTCCATTCTGGCGTCAAGATTGGAACCCTCTGCTACTGCAACCGGAAGATTTTTTTCAATCAGCCTGATTGCATGCAAAGCATGGGCATCCGTCAGTGCAGTGGCACTAGGTGATGCAAATGCCTCAATCGCATGAGTCAATGCATCAAAGCCGGTAAAAGCCGTGATTGCCGCCGGCAGACCCACTGTTAAATCAGGATCCAGCACCGCAATGTCCGCACTGAGGAAAGGATTGATGATATTGCCTTTCATCTGGATATCCTCATTGTAGATGACCGCGATCGGTGACACCTCGGATCCTGTTCCCGCAGTTGTCGGAATGGCAATGTGCGGAATCGGGATATGCGTCGCTTTAGGAAATTGCTCGAATAAGAAGCCGCCAGGAATTGCTTCCTTGATGTCGGTTAGCCCTTTATGCATGGCATACTTTACTCCCTTAACTGTATCCAGCACACTGCCGCCTCCAACAGCAAGCAGCCCGTCAGCCCCCACTTCCCTTGCATACCGGAGAGCTTCATTCACCGAACGGCTCTCGGCATCCTGGGCAATGTCGACGTAAATCCCGGCAAGTTCAGGGCCAGTACCTTTACCGGTCAACTCGAAAATCTGGGCGACTTTTTCTACTACTCCGGCTTTTTCCAGACCCCTGTCGCTAAAAAGAACAACTCTTTTAGACCCTAAACCTTTGAACAAATCAGGTACCATGGCACGAGAATTTGACCCACTGTAAATTGCCGAACGCAGGGAGAACTGTGATAATGTTGTCGTTTGCATCCTTTTCACCTCATTTAGTTTTTTAAAATATCTTTATTCAGCTGTATCGGATAAAAGCAGTCCATACCAAGTCCGCTTATGTGCTTCAGGAACCATTGAAGTGTGTACATGCTTGACTTGGGTGTAGGCATCTAGCGAATGCTTGCCCATCTCGCGGCCGATTCCGCTCTGCTTGTACCCGCCAAATGGGGCATCATTGCGAAGCATATGCCAATCATTGATCCAGACAACACCTGCCTGAAGTTTGCGGGCAACCTCATAAGCTTTATTGACATCCCTGGTCCAAACACCGGCAGCAAGACCATAAATGGAATCATTCGCCATCTTGATGGCATCGTCTAAATCGGTATATCGGATAACTGATAATACTGGTCCGAAGATTTCTTCTCGGGCAATTTTCATGTCATTCGTTACATTCGTGAAAATGGTTGGTTCAATGAAATGTCCATTTTCACAGCCAGGAACCTTAGCTTCGTTTCCGCCGCAAACAAGAGTAGCACCTTCTGCCTTTCCTGCTTCGATATAGGATAAAATCGTCTCTTTTTGCCTTTTTGAAATGACCGGGCCCACATCACTTGCTGGGTCAAGTGGGTTTCCTAACTTGATTTTCCTTGCAAGGTTCACAAGGTTCTCAACAATTACATCGTGCAAATGATCCGGAACAAACAACCTCGTACCCGATTCACAAAGCTGCCCCGAATGCAGGAACACTCCAAATAAGCTTCCTGGCAGTGCGATGCTTAAGTCAGCATCCTTCAAAATGATGTTAGGTGACTTACCACCAAGCTCCAGAGTCGTGTTCTTCACTGTCCCTGCAGCAAGCTGCATTACCTTTCGACCTACTTCAGTAGAGCCTGTAAAAGCAACCTTATCAACTTTTGGGTGACTTGCCAGCTTTTCGCCTACTTCAGTCCCAGGGCCAGTCACGACATTAATGACTCCAGGAGGAACGACCTGTGAAATGATTTCAGCCAGCTTCAAAGTTGATAAAGGAGTGTAGCTTGCCGGCTTGACGACAACTGTATTTCCCATCGCCAATGCTGGAGCGATTTTCCATGTCGCAATCACCATTGGCAGGTTCCAAGGAGTAATCGCTGCGCAAACTCCGATTGGTTCGCGCCAGATGAAATTATGAGCCGGTCCAGGGAATGGCGGACTTGGCAGCGTTTCCGAGAATTGATATTCTTCAACGAACTTGGCCAGTGTCTGGAACAAATCGACCATCTGCAGAATATCATTTGCGCCAATTCTCCTCACCGTACCGCCAGAACTGATAGCCTCCAAGTAAGCCAGTTCCTCAGCATGAGCAGCAATTTGATAGGAAATCGCATAAAGCACCTTCGATCTTTCCTTTGGTTTCATATCCTTCCAGTCGGTTTCATCAAATGCCCTGCGTGCTGCACCGACGGCCCTGTCCACATCGGCTGCATTCCCTTTTGCCACTCGTGCCACCATTTCTCCAGTCGCCGGATTAAATACATCAAAGGTTTCCTGGCTGCTCGCTGCCTCCCATTTTCCATCAATGAATAACGGGAACGTTTTTACATCGACATTTACAGTCATTATTCTTCCTCCTCTATCATTCTAATTTGTTTACAGAACTCCCATCTCAGTCTCTGAAACTTTATAAATCTCTTCAATCCGCTTGCCTCTTGCACGGGAGAGGATGTCCATCCGGACAGAAAGCTGCTTCATGGTAAAATTCATTGTATCTTCAATCTGATTTCCGAAAGTACTTACATCCTTCCCCTTGAATCCCTCCTGGTTCAAACGGATGGCAAGCGGGGTCAGTTCCTGCATTTTTCCTTCAACAAATTCGTACAAATGTGGATGCTCACAAATCAGTCTTTGCAGCAGGAAAGTCCCATACCCAATATGCCTTGATTCATCTCTTTTCAAATTTCCGATCCCCTTGAGCAGTCCTGGCATCAAACCGAGTGTTTCAAGATTTTGATAGAATGAGTAGTAGCCTGTTTCAGCTAGGACTCCCTCAACGAACATATTGTAAACAGTGGATGCCTCAGCGATAGCTTCTGGAGATTGGTCTGTCAGCAGTCGGTCCATCGTTGTTGGAAGAATCTCATAGAAAATCGTTTTATAAGTTTCTGTATGGTGTCCTGATAGGTCACCTGTTTCCCCTAGCGCATTCAGGACAAGCCGGAAGAACTCTGTATGTTTGGCTTCTTCAAACAAGAAGGTGGTTAAAAACATCTCCTCCTCCAGCCTGCCTTCCTTAGCGATGGCCATGATCAGCGGCAGCAAATCAAGGGTGACAGCTTCCTCACCAGCCTGGAACTGTGAAATCAAGCGCAGAATATCATTTTGCTGTTCGGCGTCCAACTGTTTCCAGTCCTGTTGGTCCTGGGTAAAATCAATGTCAGCAGGGTTCCAGATCCCGAATTTCTTCGCTTTTTGATAGAGACGGAATGGGAATGATTCCGTCTGCAACCCCCGCTTGCTGGTTGTTAACATTGTTCTTTGTTCCACTTGCACTCCTCCTCGGTTAATGTCTTTATTTTGTGATGATAGTTGCAGCTGTTTCTCTTAGACGGGTCTTGAGGATTTTGCCGACTCCGTTCCGCGGCAAAGTTTCCATAAAAACAATCCGCTTAGGTGTTTTGTTTTTAGCCAGATTATCCTGGCAGTAATGGATCAGTTCATCTTCTGTAGCAGTGGATCCAGCCTTTTTCACGACACATGCGACGATTTCCTCACCCATCGCTTCATCAGGTACTCCTAAAACAGCGGCCTCTGAGACAGAATCATGGGCGTTCAGCAGCTCTTCAATATCACGGGGATATACATTGAAACCGCCCCTGATTACCAAATCCTTTTTCCTGTCGACAATATAGAGATAGCCTTCGTTGTCTACTCTGGCCATGTCACCTGTGAAAAGCCAGCCATCCTTGATGACCTTGTTTGTTTCTTCTCTGTTCTGGTAGTAGCCAGGGGTAACATTGTCACCCGAGACAATCAATTCCCCAACCTCTCCTGCAGGGACTTCACTTCCCTGTTCATCGACAATTTTTATGTTGACCCCTGGAAGCGGGATTCCGACTGAACCAGGTTTAATTTCAATTTTTTTATTATGCGCTGTCACGATGGGGGCCGCTTCTGATAATCCATAACCCTCAAACACTTTCGCGCCGAACTTCTTGCTAAAACCGTTCAGGAGCACGATAGGCAACGGTGCGGACCCAGAGCCGATCCACTCAAGGGAGGATGTATCATAATGGTCGGCTTTTGGGCTGCCAACCATTGCGTGGATCATCGCTGGTACCGCGGAGAAAGCTTTTACTTTATAAGTCTCAATAGCTTTGAAAATTTCTTCTGGATCAAACCGGGCGAAAACAACAACTGAACTTCCCGTTATATAGCACGTATTCGATATCGTAAGGCCATATACATGCGCTAAAGGGAGGACGCCAATCGTAACGCCTCTTTCGGTTTCATTATGGGCTGCGGAGTTGACTGCATTGGTGTAGAGGTTTTTGTGGGTCAATAGAACGCCTTTCGGATTTCCAGTCGTTCCTGAGGTGTATAAAATCACGGCGGTTCCGTTTTCATCAGAATCTTCCTCGGTGTCAGCTGATTCTGAAGACATCAAATCATATAGGTTTAACGAATCATCACTGCCAGGAAGATCTGTAACAACCAGGATTGGTTTGACTTCCAGGGCTTCTATCGCCTTTTTCATATTTTCTGCTGTATAGGAAGAGGCAATGACAACTTTGGCTTCGCAATTTTTGATGATGTACTGAATTTCTTTTGGATGCAGGGTGAACATGATTGGAACAATGACAGCGCCGCTCCTGGTAATGCCTTGATAGGAAAATATCACTTCAGGGTTATTTGGCATACAGACGACTACCCGGTCGCCTTTTCCTACTCCAAGTTTATGGAGGCCATTCGCGATCTTGTCAGCATAAGACCGTGTTTCTATATTTGTATACTGTTGGTCTTTATAATAGATAAATGGATATGCACCGTATTTACTGATATTATTTTCAAGCAGCTCTTTCAGCTTCATTTAATCCACTCCTGATAAAAGTATAAGAAGCTAGCCAACTATCAGATCACCCTATAATAAACAATTGAATCTCGTTCCTCTTTCATCACCTCATTTCGGGCTTCCATCAAATCAAGATGGCCTTGTATTTGTGAGAGCCCAAGGAAAACGATCTTCCCCTTCAAGTGCGGGTATACCTTCTGGCAAATTTCATAAACATTTTTATCACCCTCTTTTAACACCTTGAGGATTTGCTGACAGCGTGCATCCTGCTGTGCCAACCTTTTATCAATGAGCTCATTGTGCTGTGTGAAGGGTAATCCATGTCCTGAATAACATTTTCCAAGCTTAATGCCCTTTGAGCGAATCAGGGATTCCCTGTATTGAATCAAGGGAGACGGACGATGTTTCCTACCTGGTACAGGAGGCTCTATGAAGGCGTTGACGGCCAGCTCGGGAATGATATGGTCTCCGACAAATGTAATCCCCTGCAGCTCATCAATCAGAAGGATATCCGTCTGGCTATGTCCGGGAACATGCAATACACTGTAGGGTCTTCCACCTATGTAAACTTCATCGCCTTCATTGACATAATGAACATTCTGCCAGATTTCTTCTTTGTATTTCCGTGCATGCTGATGAACGGCAGGGTCAGCACCACATTCCTTTAGAAAATCACTGAAAAAAAGATTGATTCTATTAAACTCTGTTTCTCCTCCTGTAATCACTGGCCTGGCGAGTTCATGTACATACACAGGAAGGCTGGCCTCCTGCTGAATCAGGCTGACTCCTCCACAATGGTCTGTATGCATGTGGGTCACAATGATATGGTCAAAGTCTCTAAAACTGAGATCATGATCTTTTAGCAGAGATTTCAGCTGGTAAAAGGATTTCTCGCCTGGATTGCCTGTATCTATAAGTGTCGCTGTTTCACCTAAAACCGCATATACAACAACGATTCCTTCAGAAAAAGGCGAATCCAGCGTAAGCGGTATAATTTTTTGAATAGGTCTTCGCCCCTTTCTTAGGATCTTAAATCAGCTGCAAGAAATGTTTCTAGGAAACTACCTTTGCAGGAGCGCCAGTGAAAAGCCCAACTGCATTTCCGCCGAGCATCTTATCAATTTGAGTTTCTGACACTCCATTTTCTCTAAGCCGTGGCAAAATGTTATTGAAGATATGGCCTGGCTGCCAGTTTTCCATGATTTTTGCTGCCTGTTCCGGCATAACAGGAGGGCGACCGAGCCAGATATTCACGGTGTCATGTGCCAGCAAAATTTGATCTTGGTATCCTTCATTTAGCAAAGTCAATAAAGTCTGAATCCGTTCCTGGTCGAAAGGAGCACCTACCATCCCCTGGATGCCAAAGCGGTCCAGGCCGATCCTGACTCCCTGATCCATAACCTCCTTATGATATTCAGGGTCGGTGTTTCCACACATATGGCCGATGATGATTTTGCCTGGATCTGCTCTATTCTCAATCAACAGCCTTACCTGTTCAGGTCCCATCGTTCCTTCCTGGGTGTGTGTAAGGATTACTGCGCCAGTCTCCTGCTGTACACGTGCGCCTGCCCTGAAAAACATTTTTTCATACTCTGTGATTTCATTTTTGCTTGAAGCAAGCTTGATCACTCCTGGTTTTATTCCCGACCCTGCAATACCTTCGGTGAGCTCTTCCTTGAACATTTGATAGATTTCTTCTTCGGCTGTTCCCAAGGCCTGCCTGAACTTAAAATAGGGTGTTGCTCCTTCGCCTTCATAATAGTAGCCGGTAGCACAAATAATTTGCAGACCGGTAGCTTCCGAGATTTTCTTTAAAAATTCCGGGTTCCTTCCACACTCATTAGGCGTCGGATCCACGACTGTCTTTACACCAAAGCTTTGCATGTACCTGGCAATGTTAATTGCCTCTTCCAGAGCGGATTCTTCATTGAAGGCACCCAATGTTACATCTCCCTGGAAACCAGGATAACCAAAGATAAAGTGCTCATGAATCAGTGTCTTACCCATTTGCTCAGCTTTAATAGGACCAGTTACCGTATTAATACTTGCCATTCAAATCCCCCCTTTTTAAGGTTTAAGAATCAGCTTTCCCTTCGTCTGCCTTGATTGTAAAAGACGATGGACTTCAGCTGCTTCCTCGAGGGAGAATACTCCTCCGATTGTAAGCTTTAATTGCCCCTTTGATAAATAACCAAGCATTTCAGCCATACTTGATTGAATCAAGGCTGGCTTCCTCATGATTTGTGGAAGAAAAAAGCCTATGACAGACTGGTTTCTCGCCATCAAGGAAGACGGATAAAAGCGGCTCTGTTCCCCGCTGGCAACTCCATAGATCACCAGACGCCCAAAAGTGGCAAGACATTTGAGGGTTTTATTGAAAATTTCGCCGCCTGCCATTTCCAGTGCGACATCGACCCCTTTGCCCTCTGTTGCCTCGAGAACCTTTTCCTCCCAGCCTTCTTCCGTATAATTGATAAGAACATCAGCTCCCATATCAGCGGCCAAAACCAGTTTGTCCTCAGTGCTAGCAGTAGCTATTACTTTGCTTGCGCCTGATAGCTTTGCAAGCTGGACAGCCAGCGTGCCGACTCCACCTGCTGCCGCATGGACCAGAACGGTTTCTCCTGCTTCCAGGCGTCCCATCGTCTTCAGGATATGATAAGCACTCAGACCCTGAAGCGGGAGTGCGACCGCCTGCTCAAATTCCATTTTGTCCTGCAAAGGTATTAGTCCACGGCTGTCAGCCAGGGCAAACTCAGCGTAACCTCCAGATTCAATCAAGGTAACAACGCGGTCGCCTGCCTGAACATTTGTTACGGATTCTCCTGTTTCAACGACTACGCCCGCAACCTCTGCACCAGGGATAAACGGAAGTTTTGTTGGAACAACATACTGTCCTTCTCTCCTTGCAGTGTCAGCATAGTTGACACCGATTGCATGGATTTCGATTAGAACTTGATGCCCTTTAGGAACTGGGCGTTCCAGCTCTACTACCTGGAGAACCTCCGGACCGCCATATTCTTTCAGTTGAATTGCTTTCATGATTTGCCTCCTCCTTAGTTGCCTGTAAAGTTTGGTTTTCTTTTTTCCTTAAAGGCTGCAATGCCTTCTTGATGATCTTCCGTGGAAACCATCATAGTCTGTGTAATCCGTTCCTGTTCAAGAATCTCTTCAAGCGTCGCTGTCAAGGAATGGTCGACCAGTTTTTTAATCATCCCATATGTTCTCGATGGCCCACTTGCAAGAAGTCCGGCTAGCTTAAGTGTCTCTTCCTGTAATTGTGCAGAAGGCACGAGATAGTTTATGACTCCAAGCTGGTATAAACGCTGTGCCGGTATTGGTTCTGCAGTGAACATAAATTGTTTTGCCAGGTGTGGACCGACTAGTCTAGGGACGAAATAGGAACCGCCGCCATCTGAGACAAGGCCGACCTGCGAAAAGCTTAGCGCAAATTTACTGTCATCCGCAGCGACAATCAAGTCACAAGCAAGTGCGAGATTAAAACCTGCGCCAGCAGCAAAGCCATGAACCGCTGCAATAATCGGCTTCTCCAAAGCTTTCATTGCAAGGATACATTCGTTCAGCCTGCCTATATGGTCATATACTCCTGCCGCGTTTGCCTGGCCCATCGTTTTTACATCGCCGCCAGCACTGAACGATCGTCCGGCGCCTGACAAAACGATTACCTTTACCTCAGGGTCGTTCTGTGCATCTCGTAATGTATCTGTCAGTGTTAGGATCATTTCCGGACTGAAGGCATTCAAGCTTTCAGGTCTGTTTAGCGTTAAGGAAAGTACGCTCCCATTTTTGTTATTTACCAAATGGTCATTTGTTTTAACATTCGTCAAAAATATCACCCTTTCATAGACTTAGAAGAGTCTTAAGCTTATTTAATCAGCCAGCCGCCATCAACAAGTATGTCAGAACCCGTCATGTAGGAAGCTTCCTGTGAAGCGGCAAAAGCAATCACATTCGCGATTTCATCGGCCTTGCCAGCTCGCTTTAAGGCTGTATTTTTTCTTATTGCTTTTACAAATTGTTCATTCTGCATTCCCTGCTCAGTCAAGGGTGTTTCCACGAATCCTGGTGAAACTGAATTTACCCTGATTCCGTATTGGGACAATTCCAATGCCAATGCTTTTGTAAAATTGATGACACCCGCCTTAGCGGCACTATAGTGGGGGATATGCGCACCAGCCTGGTGTCCGGATAAACTGGCCACGTTCACAATTGAACGGTTATGTGAAATATCCGATTCCTTGTCTGCACATTCAGCCATAAGTTTTCCAAGTATTTTCGAAACCAGAAAAACGCTTTTTAAATTTGTATTTTGGACAAAATCCCAATCCTGTGCTGTAGTGTCCATGATTTTTGAGTGGACAGAACCTCCGGCATTATTCACAAGAACATGCAGTTCCCCAAATTGCTCCTCTACGTATCTTGCTAACTCTAAAACATCTTCCTCGTCAGTCACGTCGGCAGGAAAGATTTCAGCCATGGGAATATTGAGTGATTCATTTATTTCTTTTGCCGCTCTCTCAAGCTTGGATTTCGTTCGTCCGACCAATATTACTTTTGCCCCTTCACTAGCAAACCGGGCGGCGGCCGCTTTTCCGATTCCACTCCCCGCTCCTGTAACAAGAACCACTGTTTCTGCGAATCTCAATCCTTTCACCTCCTTTATTTTTACGAAATATTCAGTTATTTATAGGCAATAAATAACTTTTCAGCCCTTCTTTCAGCAATTCGGGTAAAATTTCACTCTTTTGATTTTTAAAATCATAGTACACAATGATTGCGGTTCCCTTAGCAATCAGCAGCTGTGTTTGTGAACAAACAATGTCATGCTCAAGCTGGAAGCTTTTCGAGCCGATTCTTGATACATAAGTCTTAACAGTTAATAGCTGGTCAAAATAACCCTGGCTGACAAAATCACACTTAGTTGATGCTAAAATGAACTTCCAGTCATTCAATTCCATGCTGTATCCCAATGATTCAAAAAAGCGGATCCGTGCCTCCTCCAAATAAACAAAATAGCTAGTGTTGTTGATATGCCCCAGTGCATCTGTTTCTCCAAATCGTGCCTGTACCTGGATCTCCTGCATAGGTCTCCCCACTTTCACTTCGGTGAATTTAAATTGATCTTCTCGTACTAACCGGTTGGTATGTAAATAGCAAAGAAAGAGGCCAAGCTTTAACACGCCTCCTTCTACACTATTCTTCAGCTAACTTCGATTCCCTTCAGGATCATTTCGACAAAAATCTCGGCCACTTCACGATCGGATACCTTTCCCATTGGATTGAACCACTGGTAGCTCCAATTAGCAGCGCCCAGAATGCCAAAGGTGACGATAATTGGATTTAAATCCTGACGGAATTCGCCACTGTCAATACCCTTACGAATAAGCAATTCCACGTTCAATCTAAATTGATCCCGCTTTGCAACAATCTGTGCCAGCCTGTCATCACTTAAGTGACGCATTTCCCTGAAAAAGATTTTTGCGGATGCCCCTTTAGACTTAATGCTGCTGATCAGCATATAAACAATATCGTATAATTTTTGTTTGCTTGTTGACTGTTCTAAGAGTATCTCTTCCTGACGAGCCAATAATTCGTCAATATATCTGAGATGTATATCCATCAGTAATTCTTCTTTGCTGGAAAAATAATAATAAAACGAACCTTTAGTTACTCCAATGGAATCGACAATATCCTGGATGGATGTCTCACTGAAGCCTTTCTTCTCAAATAATTTTATACTGTGTTCGGTAATTTTTTCTTTCACTTTGCTGTCCTCGCAATCCTACTAGTCTGCACAGAAATTATACCATATTTTACCCCCTGTCCGATTCAGTTTAAAGTATTTATCTACTCTTCACTTCTTCTCTTAGGGCTCTTCGTAAAATCTTGCCAACACTTGTCTTTGGAAGCTGTTCACGGAATTCGACGACGTTCGGGACCTTGTATGCGGCCATATTTTCCCGGCAAAATTCCTTGATCTGGTCCTCATCTGCTTCTTTGCCAGCTTTTAGGACGATCACTGCTTTTACAGCTTCGCCGCGGTATTCATCCGGGATGCCAATGACAACCGCCTCCTGTACAGCTGGGTGCTCATATAGGACTTCTTCAATATCACGCGGATAAATATTGTATCCGCTCGCGATGATCATGTCTTTTTTCCTGTCGACAATGTAGAGATATCCGTCTTCATCTACTTTAGCGATATCTCCTGTATATAGCCACCCATCTCTTAAGGTGTTGGCTGTCTCTTCCGGCATATTCCAGTAACCTTTCATTACCTGCGGACCTTTGATGATGACTTCACCGAGCTCTCCAGCCGGAACGTTTTCTGTCCCTGTTGCCAGGTCGACGACTCTGTATTCTGTTGAAGGCATGCCGATACCGACACTGCCAGGCTTTCTCTCCGCAAAGCTTGGATTGCAATGTGTAGTAGGAGAGGCTTCTGATAGGCCATACCCTTCTAGGATTTTTGAGCCGGTTTTTCTCTCGAATTCCTTCATCAGCTCTACTGGCATTGGTGCACTGCCGCTGTTGCAAATTTCTATGCTGCCAATTCCAAACTCCTCCGCTTTCGGATGGTTCGTGATTGCGACATACATGGTCGGTACACCTGGGAACATAGTTGGCTGCTCATTTTTTATAGTATTAAGTACTTCTTCCAGGTCAAAGCGAGGCAATAAGATGATTTCTGCGCCTGTATAGATTGATAGATTCATGCATGCTGTCATCCCGAATACATGGAACAGGGGGATGACCGTCAATGAGCGCTCAACCCCAGGTTTGATGTCATGCTTGAAGAATTCATGTGATTGCAGTACATTGGCCAGGAGATTACGATGGGTCAGCATCGCACCCTTGGATCTTCCTGTAGTCCCGCCCGTATACTGCAGGACAGCGATATCATTCGCCGGATTAACATCCACCACTGATGTCCTGCCGCTGCTTTCTGATAAAAACGCTTCAAATTTAGTGTCCGGGGCAAAAGAGTGTTCAGAGGGCTGCAGGCTGACTACGATAATGTTTCGTAGCTTCGTAGAGGCCTGAACACTTTTAACCTTCGCATAGAGAGCATCAAACACTACAATCGTTTCCGCTCCTGAATCATTGAGAATATATTCAAGCTCACGTTCAACAGACATAGGGTTAACCTGGGTAACGATCGCACCTGCGGTCAATATACCATAATAGGAAATGACATATTGTGGACAGTTTGGAAGCATGATGGCAACCCGGTCTCCAGCTTCCACACCTCTGTTTTGCAGTGCTGAAGCAAAATGTGTAACTGTTTGGGATAATTGTTCATAGGTGACTTTTCTGCCATAGAAGGATAAAGCATTATTGTGAGGATACTTCTCTGCTGATTCTCGCAGCATTTGCGGCAAAGACTTCTCAGGAATAGTAATTGTTGTAGCAATGGAGTCAGGATACTTGGAAAGCCAGACATTATTCTCGCTCATTTAATTTCCCCCATTCAATTGTTAACTTAATTTTATATGGCTAAAATGTCAGTCCACCGCCGTCGACTGACAAAGTGGCACCGGTAATAAAAGAAGCTTCATCTGAAGCGAGGAACAGGACCGCATCAGCGACCTCTTCAGGTGTCCCGATTCTGCCTAACGCATTAGCTCTCGAAATAATCGGCCATTTCCTCTCATCATTTTTCCAACCATCTATAATCTTGGTATCGATCACACCAGGTGCAATGGCATTTACACGGATACCATCTCTCCCATATTCCAAAGCTGCATTTTTGGTCAGCAGGATGATCCCGGCTTTCGATGCGTTGTAAGCTGCTAGATATTTTTGCCCTTTTATCCCAAGCAAGCTTGAGGTGTTGATGATTGCGCCGCCGCCAGTCTTTTTCATCTCTGGAACAGCATATTTAATACCGAGGAAAACGCCTTTAAGGTTAATATCAATGATCTGGTCCCATTCCTCTTCCGCGAGATCGACACTTTTCACATTCGGATTTCCTATCCCTGCGTTATTAAAAAGAATATCCAGCTTCCCGAAGGTTTCGACAGTTACCGAAATAAGTTCCTTCATCTGCTTGGAATCGCTTACATTTATTTCGGCAAAAAGTGCACTTCCTCCCTGCTCTTCTATCAGGCCTGCTGTTGCCCGGCCGCCATCAACATTTAAATCACCGATTACAACCTGGGCCCCTTCATGAGCAAAGCGGAGTGCGGCTGCACGTCCAATTCCACTGGCCCCGCCAGTTATGATTGCCGTCTTGTTTTCAAATCTCATATTATTCCCCCTACTATTTTCTACTAACCGGTCGGTATGTATTGGTAACTTTATTATAACGTTTATATTGAAATATTCAACTATTAGTCTAAATATTCTAATAAATTTATCCAAGGGACTACTCAGGGTGAAGGTAGCTGGAGCTTGGTACTACTCCGGGTAATATGGTTTAATCCAGATATAATAAGAAAAGCCCTAAGGGTTACTTAGGGTAAAAATTTTCAGAGCTTTATTTTAATTGCTTTTGTTGCGACAAAACATTGAATAAACTCATCCAGTGGCCTTCTGCCGCCAAAATCATCTTCATACAATCCGGCAATGACAAATCCGGCATCGATCTGACCTTGAATCTGGTCTTCTAGTGTATGAAAGAATTCAATGGTATTACCTGATTCTATATATTTTTCTTTTTCATAGTCTGTAAGGTTGTCCAAAGAAGATCCGGGAATTTTATTCTTCACCACAAGATTCCCTTTCATATCTTCTTCATCATCAAAGATGAATAAGAGGGGATTTGTAAAGCCCGAAATAAGTGTTCCTTTGTTTTTCAATACTCTTGAAGCTTCTTTCCACACCTGGGAAATTTCCTCAACAAAGACATTGGCCACCGGGTGGACGATCAAATCAAATTCTTCATCGCTGAATGCCGAAAGATCTGTCATGCTGCATTGCAGAGTGCATAATTGAAGTCCTTCTCTTTTAGCGACAAACTCATCCTGCTCCAGCTGTTTTCTGGAAATATCAACAACCGTTACATCAGCGCCAGCTGCCGCCAGAACAGGCCCCTGCTGTCCTCCGCCAGAAGCAAGACATAGAACCTTCAAGCCTGCCAACGATTGAGGAAACCAGTTTCTTGGAACCGGTTTTCCCGTTGTCACGGTAATTTCCCATTCGCTTGCTTTGCTTTTTTCAATTATCTCCCTGGAGACCGCTTTGGTATATACTGACTCACTTTCTACCTTCTTGTCCCATGCAAGACTATTTTGCTTAATTGCGTCCATCTTCTTCACCCTAACTATCTTAATCTATTATTTTTTGCCTGCTGCGATTCTTAAAATATGCTCATAAAGCTGGTGCCAATCATGGTAATATTCTTGTACCTGATCTGGATCCACGAAAATTCGTTCTGAGGATTCGTATTCTGCTTCGAACTCATGTACTTCCGTTATGTCCATCCGGTAAAACACCTGAAAACCGATTTTAGGATAAGGACTATCCTCATTCCATTGCGAGTTTGCACTATGATCGACCATAATCGAACCTAAAAGTGTGCATTCACCAGAAACATAGGCCTCCTCCATAGTTTCCCTCTTAAAACACTCTTCAGCAGTTTCATCTGCCTCAATATGACCGCCCGTCATATCCCAGCCGCGTCGATTCAAGTTAACTAGGAGCACCTTGTCATCGCGAAAGCAAAAGCCATGGACACTGCTGATTAAATCCCTGGGAGGAAGCGAACCCTCTTCCAGCCATGATAACTTAACTCTTGCATTGCCCCAGTTTACATATGTTGTGACCATCCTTACTCCCCCTTGCCAACACCCTACTTTCCAATTGTAACCAAAATGTGAAGTGTGTGACAATATAAAAAACACTGGCCATTGAATATGCCAGTGTTTCTATAAGTATTAAATATGCTGAACTGCTATGGCTATGAACATCTGTCAGCCCTTTTGCCTGATTCTTTCAACAACAGTGCCTATTTCATCTGGTTTGGCAAATTCGACTGGCGAAAATCCTTTTTCAAAGGTAATCGTATCAGCTTCAATCATGATGACATACTTTCCATTAACCTTTGCAAGATGGATACTGTCACCATAATCTGCTAGCAGCCCTTTTACAAAAATGTGGTCGAGCTTCATCTTTAGCTCCAGTTCAGGTGTATGCTCGATCAACTGTGCAGCCGCTTCAATCACCTGCTCTGGTTCGAACCGCTCCTGGAGCTCACGTTTATCGCTTGCGGCCCAGATTTCCATCGCATTCTCGAGCTGCTCCCGTTCCTCGCTTTCAGGCTCAAAGGTTTCTTCCATATGCCCTCTGACCATTTCGATGACCTGAGTTTTTACGATTTCCGGCATCGACTGGCCATACTCTACATATTTGAGGAAATCTTCAAAGTATCGTGCATGTGATGATTGATTGATTTTTAGTTCGTTGTCCTGGATCATGCCTTCTTCAGGCATATATGGATATTGGATGGATTTCATGTTTTTAGTCGTAATAGCCATTTCAACCTGACGAATCAATGTAGATTCATCAGATATTGAAGCTACTTTTGGTTCAAAGTCACATTTCAGGATGAACACAAACGCATCGTCAAAAAACTTGCGAAGCTTTGCTCGTGCCACGATGAATGCACCGCATCTGACTGCGCTTGTATCAACGTAAGCGATGGCGAACTTTTCACTCTCTTGCTGGAATGCCTCTTTTGACTCCGCAAAACGGACACGATGGAACAGATTGTAGTTTGGGTTGGATGTTAAATCATGTCCTTCTTCAACGATGAAGTATCCTAGTTTTGTAGGAACTTCGTCAGTTTTTGGATGACGTTCAACCTTGCGCTTGACGATTTTTGCAAACTCCCCATCGAGGAAATCCTTTAAAGGGCCGGATTCATATTCTTCCTCATTCAAGGTCTGGAAATGCTTATATCTTTTATCTGCCTGCTCACCTTTCCCTTCTACCTGTACAACATAAAAAGAAAGGTACTGAACTTCAAATTCCATGATAAAACTCCCTGCTGACTATATTTGATGAATGCTTCCTAAATAAGCATTTATTAGATTTATGGAAATCCAATAATCGGAAAATACAGCATCTGTTTGTGGATGCTGTATTTCAACGTCAATTCATTAGAACAAATTCTGTTTTGCTACCCGTTTGTGTAGAGATGACCTCAAGTCTTGCATCAATTCTTTCCTTTAGTTCAGGAACGTGGGAAATGATCCCGACAAGTCGGCCGCTGCTTTGTATATCGATCAAAGCTTCTATTGCCTGATCGAGTGATTCCGGATCAAGGGTTCCGAAACCTTCATCGATGAACATGGTTTCGAGTGAAACACCGCCAGCGTAATTCTGTACTACATCGGCCAGGCCAAGTGCCAGTGAAAGCGCGGCTTTGAAGCTTTCACCCCCGGACAACGTCTTGACATGCCTCTCCTGCCCTGTATAGGCGTCTAGCACGAGAAGTTCCAACCCACTCTGAACATTGCCTTTTGAACGATCCGTCTTCCTCATTAGCCGATATCGGCCACTCGTCATTTTGTGCAGCCTTACATTTGCCTCGCGAAGGATATCATCGAGGAAAGCTGCAAGCACAAAGCGCTCGAATGTGATCCTGTAAGTGTTCTGCCCTTTTGAGATTTCATATAAATGACCGACAAGCTTATATTTATCCTCAAGCAGCTTCATTTGTTCATTCAAGGTAACAACCTGTTCAAAGACCGATGAATTGTCTCGTTTTTTCATATTTAAATCCTGATACGCCTCGTCAGCTTCTTTAATTTTATTGTTTAATTCTGCAAAGCGATTTTGGAGTGTATCCATATCAGGCTTTTTAACATCCTTTAACGTCTCTGTCAGTTCTGTAAAACGATCCCTTACAGATCTGACCTCTTCACGATAATTCCTGACATCTGTTTCTAGCTTTTGTATTGCTTGCTCAGAAATCTTAGCCTCACTATAAGATTGGTAGTTTTCAAACCCCTGCGCTGTCATATTTTCTTTGAATGTTTGACGTTCCATGATCAATTTTGCTTCTATTTCTTTTATCCTTTTATCAGCTTCTTCACGACGGGCTTTTTCCGTTCCCAGCAGTTCCTTGGCATCCTGGAAGTTCTTCCGGGCTAGTTCAAGTTCCTGATCAAGCTGTTTTTGTAAAATTTCCGCAGAATGGAGCCTTGCCTCGAATGCCTTTAGTGATCGAAGTTCTTCTGGTATCCTTTCAGTCATTCGCTCCAGGGTCGTCTTCTTTTCTGTATACTCTATGATAAGTTTTTGAAAGTCTTCGTCGAGCTGTTTTAATTGCTGATGCAATTTTTCTTTTCCGTCTTCGAATCTGGTGATTTCTGCTTTTATTTTCTCAAGGTTGTCTTTCTTCATTGAAAGGTTATTCTGCTCTTTTTTCAGTTTTTCAATATCACTTTCTGTAAACAGCACAGCATCAGACAGCTCTTCCAGTTCAAATCCAGGACGGAAGCCGGTAATATCAGAAAGTAATTCCTCTCCAGCTTCGGTCAAAGACCTAATGGCCGCTTCTGCTTCGATAAAGGATTTTTCAGCACTGCTCTTCTCTTTTTCAAGAAGTGATACTTGTTCACGTGCAGCTTTTAAATCCTCCTCAGTCGGAATGAAGCCTCCACTTACTTTTGCTGGTGCAGGATGATGATCTGAACCGCAGACCGGGCAGGCATTGCCATCGTGCAGCTTTCCGGCCAGTACAGCCGCCTGGGAGTGAAGCCATTTTTGCTCCAGCTCTTCTGCTGCGGACTTGCCATCGTTTAAACGGGCAACAGCCTGGTTAAATAGGCCCTTTCTTGCTTCAAAGCTTTTTTGAGCCTGGAGGAATCTTTGATTATGAATGGAAAGCTTTTTCAGCTTGTCCAGTTCACGGATCAGTTTATCCAGCTGTCTGTCGTTTTCGAAGTAAGTGATCTGAGCTGTTTCTGCCTCTTCCTTACCAGCCTGCAAAACCTTGAGACGGTCTTCAGCCAACTTAAGGGTATTTTCACCCTTTTCACGCTCCTGTTTTTTGGCATCGAAGCTTGCTTTAATTTTCTTTACCTCGGAATCAATGCTGTCAAAAGCCAGGACCTCTTCTTTCATATTAGCGAGTTTACTTAGTTGGTCAACTGCCGCCTTCCGTTCTGGTTCACGGTCAATTTGCTTCTGCTGCTCCTGTTCAGCAGACTTCAGTTTCACTGTTAGGTCTTCGATTCGCTTCGTAATCTGGGCAGCCTGGTTCGAAATGGAGTCAAAATCAGCCTTCAATCTGTGGCAGAGCTGTTCCTGGGCGTCAAGCAGTGCTGCTTTTTTCGCGAGCACGGACTGCTGCTCTTTTTCAGTAAATAAAGACTCCTGTGCTTCCAGTTTTTCCTTCACTGTCTTCAAGGTCTCTAGAGATTGAATTTGTTTCAATGTAGCTTCGGCTTCGAATAGGCGCTGCTGCATCTGGTCGCGTTCAAGTTGAAGTTTTTCACGATCTTTTGCCAGTACCTGAAGCCTTGCTTCCATTGCACATATTTCCTTTTTCAGAAGCGGGAGAATCAGGGTATCATTCACACTGCCTGCTGCTACAAGCTCCTTGAGTTCATCATTCTCGACAGCCTTAATGCTGCGTAAATGGGAGTTCCGCTTTTCGACCTGGTCCTCAACCGATTTTTTCAAAAGAGTTGCTTCTTCTTTAAGCTTCTCTTCTACTCTTTTGTAAATTTCAGTATGGAATAATCTCTGCAGGATGACTTCCTTTTCCTTGCTGTCGGATGTCAGCAGCTTGCGGAATTCCCCCTGGGGAATCATCAGGATCTGCCGGAATTGATTGCTGTCAATGATCATGATTTCCTTTATTTTTTCATCAACTTCCCGCACATTGGATGCTAGCAGCTGCAATTCACCATTTTCGTCAATCAAATAGAGCTCGGCCTTCGCTCCGACATTGGTTGTTCCTTCACCTGACTTCTTTTTCCTCTCCTGTTGTGGAGATCTTGTGATTCGATAAGTCTTTCGGCGAAGAGAAAACTCCAAGGAAACCTCGGTCAAAACATCATCGTCCGCAAACTGGCTCCGCAAGTCAGGACCATTCCGATCCTCCCCGCTTGCCTTGCCGTAAATCGCATAACTGATTCCATCAAAAATTGTTGTTTTACCTGAACCTGTTTTCCCTGAAATGACAAACATCGTCCTGTTCTCCAGCTGTTTGAAATCGACTGTTTCGGTACCGGCATAAGGACCGAACGCCTGCATGATCAGTTTAAGAGGTTTCATTTTTGCCCCTCCTCTTTCAGCACATTGCTAATCACATCTGTCATGACGCCACGTTTTTCTTCTGTGAAATCACTTGTGGTCATTTCCTGGTAGAACTGTTGAAATAGCTCGAGTTCTGACTTTCTGTCTTCCCTTATGGAGGTGAAGCTATGTTTATGCTTCTGGTCAATGGATTCAATTTTTCTCTCAAGGTGGAGAACATTCGGGAAGACCTGGCGCAATTTGCCCATTGGGTCGATCATGGCCCCGTCATCAAGCAAAGTTACTTTTAGATAGTCATTCGTATTCTCTTTTTCATAAAAGGAAGGATCCAGGAGCTGTTCAAGATGGCCTTCCAGCTCCCGCATATCCTGTTTCGGTTTCAAGGTCTTATAGCGCATATCAAAAGATCCGTTATCATTCATTTCTACGATTGATATGGATTTCCGCTGTTTTGCCTCGGAAAATGAATATTTTAATAGGGAGCCAGAGTACTTAATCTTGTCATGTTTGATCGCATCCGGGCTGTGAAGATGCCCCAGCGCAGTAAAAGCGAATGGATCAAAGAGGTCCTGCGTGACACAGCCAGAACCGCCAACTGATAATGACCTCTCTGAATCACAAGAGTCCCCGCCAAGAACGAAGGCATGTCCGACAAAAACGTTTGGTTCGTTCGGGTTCAGGTTTTCTTCTATTTTTCCTACAACTGCTCTCATCGCATCCTGATGGGAATGGATGGATGAATCGTCCAGTAAATGGCGGACTACTCCGGGTTCAGCATAGGGAATCAAATGAAAATTCACGCCATTGATATGTACAGGCTTAAAATCGGTCGTTAATTTTCCTGTAAGGTAAAAATGATTATGGCGATACCATGAGCTCCCAAATGATAGTCGCTCAGCACTATCGTGGTTGCCTGCAATCGCAACAATCGGCGTGTTCAGCTCCACATTGATCCGGAACAGTACTTCATCAAGAAGCTCAACGGCATCAGTCGGAGGTACTGACCTATCATACAAATCACCCGCAATCACGACAGCATCAGGCTGTTCCTCTGCGACAAGGTCAACAAATTGATTCAATACTTCACGCTGATCTTCAGTCATGTACATTCCATGGACTAGCTTCCCGAGATGCCAGTCACCAGTATGGATAAATTTCATCCCCAATCACCCCTGTAAATTAAATTAATCTATTTAAATTATTGTTAAATGCTTTTTTGACAATGTTACTATTATATCAAACTCAAAAATCTATTGGGCACTCAAAAAAAGGAAAGGATCAGGAACGTTTGTTCTGATTTTATCAAACATCCAATTTAATATCTACCTGAATTTTCCTCTTATATTGTCTATTATTTAACAGTTAGTAATTGATTCTCAGATTTGACTTTTCTTTTGCGGTTTTCCACAATAGAGGTATGACAAATTATAAAAGCAGGGATAAAAATGGAAACAAGATCAAAGGCTTTATATGAATATTTAGTAGAGCATGCAACCAATTTCACAGAGGATTGGATGAAACGCCAGCGAGTGATAAAAGGATCGGATTACTCTGCTGACGCACCGGCAGAAGTAATGAATAGAGTGAAGGAACAGAATTCAAACTATGTTCGTCTTGTGGCAAAATCACTTTATCAAACTGAGGAAGAGATGAAGGAAACCATTTCAGCATGGACGAGCCAGACTGCAGCTGACCGGATCAAATCTAAAACAGACCTGACAGAAGTAGCATGGAATTCAGGTGTTTTCCGCCGTGTTTACTGGGAGTATGTTCAGAAGTTTGTAAAACAGACGGAAATGGAAATCACATTGGACGATGTTTTTACATGGGAAAAGAAGATCAATTACACGCTTGATTATGTCTTTGAAACTTTTATCGTTGTTTTCATGGAAATCCTTATGAACCGCTTAGCGTCCCAAGCCACACTGATCAAGGAACTGAGCGCACCTGTTATTAGCTTGACAAAAGAAGTCGGCCTTCTTCCTTTGATTGGTGAAATCGATACAACGAGAGCAAAAGGCTTGATGGAATCAACACTTACACAAAGCATTGATGCAAGAATCAACACCTTGATTGTCGATCTTTCTGGAGTAGTGATGGTTGATACGATGGTAGCCCATCAAATCTTCAAACTGATGGACGCATTAAATCTCCTTGGCGTGCGATCGATCGTTACGGGGATCAGACCTGAGGTTGCCCAAACCGCTGTCCAGCTAGGAATCGACTTTTCAGGTATTACAACGGAAGGTAACCTCCAGAATGTCGTAAAAAAAATCATCCAAAGCTAAAACCTGCTAGCAAGCCACTAGCAGGTTTTTCTTTTTAAGAGGAGCATCCTCCGCCACAGCTTGAACAACTGCTTGAACAGCTATGGCCTCCTCCGTCGTTATGAGAATCATTATGCCCTCCCGTACCACAAAATACGGCACTGCAGCTCGATGTACCATGCGCCTGGGTTGAATAGGCATATGCTTGAGCATAATCCCAATACTCATCAAAGTAGTAGTAAGAATAAAACACCATTACCAAGCTTAATCCGGATAGGTCGCCAAATAACACTGGCCTTTCAAATGCCCCTTTTTTATCTGAATTATAAATTTCTTGAGATTCTCTCAGTTGCGCTCTTAGCTGGGTTATTAAGTAATTCACCAGTTCCTGATTATCTTCTTTTACGTTAAATAATTGCTGTTTCAACTCATCGTCACTAAATGAACTCATCTTTTGGAGTACTTCCCGATCCATTGGATAATGGAAAAAATCTCCCCAAGCCTGCCACGTATACTCTGTTATTTCAAACAGCTGAGCGAATGCCCAATCGAAAAACGCTCTTTCCTGGGGTGCGGGTTCAGGCTCCAAGTTTGGCGTATGATGAAGCATTTTCCCAAGATATCGTTCAGAAAATGCTTCATATTGCTTTGTGAACATCAGCATGTCATGCCAAACCTCATCGACCTTGCTGCTGAACATCGGTGTACTTTTCATAATTGAATTAAGGAAGAAATAGCGCTTTAATTCAAAAAGACGCCACTCGAATTCATCATCAGAAATTTGGGGGTGGTCACTTAAAAAACGTAGTTTCACTTGATTGATGTATTCATATGGCAGTGCGTTCTCCAGTTTATGAAGGATGGCAGAAGCCGGCACTTCTTCCAGCAAGCCAAGGCGATTCGGGATGTTCTCCTTCAATAAAACTTTCTTCTTGCTTCCTTTGCCAGATAAATAGGATATCGCAAATAATATCCCTGCTCCAGCGGCAATTGTTAAGAAAATACCCATCTATCATGCACCTCCCCTTATGGAATCATTGTTAAGGTTAATACGGTTTTCTTAGTGAAAAGGTTTCAAGGTGTATAAAATTTTATGTCATTAAAAAAGCCCAGCCTGGTGGCTGAGCTTTAAGATCAGATTAAGAATTATAGTTTAGTAACATTGGAAGCTTGTGGTCCTCGAGCACCTTCCACAACCTCGAAAGAAACTTCCTGGCCTTCTTCCAATGTTTTGAAACCTTCTGTTTGAATGGCAGAGTAATGTACGAAAACATCATTTCCGTCTTCTGATTCGATGAATCCAAAACCTTTTTCTGCATTGAACCATTTTACTTTACCGTTTTTCATGTGAAAGAAATCCTCCTAGATCGGCCGAACAAGCCATGATAAAATTAACCAAATCACAACGACTAGTTCCCTCATACATGACCTATTCAAACGTCTTAAAACATTGGAATAAGCAAATTGCATAGTGCCTAATACGTGTGCAATCAGCTAATTTCAATATAGCAATGATGGATTTTATTGTCAATAAAGGCCAAGTAATATTAACCATTTTTTCAAAAGTCAGCTGGCAAGACATCTTTACTCCATTTTGCTGAAGCGAATATGGAAGGTTGTTCCCTTTCCAACCTGGCTTTTCACTTCTACCTTTCCTCTCATTGCACGTATAATGCTGAATGTTACCATCATGCCAAGACCCGTTCCTTGCTGTCCTTTCGTTGTGTAGTAAGGTTCTCCAAGCCGGGCAATTTGCTCTTCATTCATCCCAATCCCTGTATCCCTGACAAGAATATGGACCACTGGACCGGTCGTAAACGTCTGGATGAGCAGTTCCCCGCCATTAGGCATGGCCTCCAAACCGTTCTTCATCAGGTTGATGAATCCCTGCTTGAACTTCGATTGGTCTCCTGAGATGACTAATCCCGGACTGAACTTTTTCGTTATTTTCACACCATTGAAATTAGCCAATGGGCTAAGTACATTAAGTACCTGATTCAGTTCCTTTTCGACTTCGATTTCCTCTTCCTTTTCAAACGCTGGCCTTGCAAAGGTCAGGTAGTCATTGATCACCTCTTCCGCCCGATTCAATTCCTGGACAGCAATATCAATGAATTCCTTTTTTTTAACCTCAGGATAGCTGTTCTCACCTAATAGCTGTAAAAAACCTTTACCGTTGTAAGCGGATTGCGGATTTCATGAGAAATAGCCGCACTTAAATGGCTGACGGCTTCGATTTTATCGGCCTTTGCCAACCTTTGGCGGATAATGAATGTTTGGCGGATTGTCTCAATTGAATAACTGACTAAACCGGAAGTAAGAGCCGGAATCAAGATGAAGCTGATCCATGCTTCTGGATGTCTGATTGGGGCGTTTACTACGGCGACCATCTGCATCAATAAAAAGGATGTAATGACTGTCAATAAGACAGAAACCCCGACTCTGCTGTTTAAGGTCAATCTGTTAAACCATGGGTGAATCCATTTGAGGAGGATGGCAAGTCCAAAAAAGACCCCCACTGAAACCCAGAACCCATCGTTTATACCTAAAAAACCTCGCATTAAAAGAGTAACACCTGCAAGAAGAAAACTATGTCCGGTATAGAGACTTCCTAGGATCATCGGCACCTGTCGAAGATCAAAGCGAATGCCGTTCTGTACTTCTACTGAAAATATATAACAGGTAAAAATCGATATTATGAAATAGATTAATTGATACCTTTCGCGCTTTTCTTCCTCTACTTGTCTTTCAATGATTAACTGGGTAAAAAATAGCAGAACAAGGAGAAGCGAGAGATTCATTAATAAATGCTTTGTAATTTCCACTGCAACACCACCATAAGTACATATAAAGATAGTATTATAATCCTGTGGACAGCGCAAATTTTACCCATTATCACCTTTTTATTCCTTGCCGTTTGTTTTATATTGGAAAAAAGGAGTGTTGTATATGTTATTATGGGTCATCATTATTTTGCTCGTGCTCATACTTATTGATGTTGTAAGACTGCATAGAAAGGTCGACCGATTGTATGATTTTTTAAATCCAAAGGTTCCGCCATCAGTTGAGGAAATCGAAAATATGCTAACCGCGAAGAATGATAGCCTTGAATAAAAAATGGCTCCCTTACGCACTCGTTTTTATTTCTGTCTTAATGATTTATACATTTGACACATACAAGTCACGTATGCCAGAGTCTGAAAAAGAAGAAGAATCAATCAGTTTCCCGGAAGCAGCCATCACGATTAACGGACAGGAAGTATTGTATAAATCAGGTGCGTTTTCCTGGGTAGAAAAAGGAACCGGACCTGTCGTCGACCAGGATGAGCCACCAATCCTGTTTCATGATTTGCTGCCAGTCAGCGCGAAACCATTCAGTAAGATGAAGATCGACTTTCCTGAAAAAGCGCAGATTGATACTATATCCGTTTATCGCTCACGAGGTGATTTGGAAATGGGGCCTCTGCCTTTGGAAACAATTTTCGATGATACCTATACTTTTAACAATGTGGCTGGGCTAAGTACGGTTATTATAGAAGCCACCAGGAAGGATCGAGTCTATCACTATACTTTTCCGATTATCATAGAAGAAGTAATTTCGTATCAATCCCAACTTGCCGAAGAAAAAGGCCATTTAGCTGTATTGGAACTATACCAACCAGATACACAGCAACAAAACTGGGCCCTGGAACAGGTAAATAATGAGTATGTCCATAAAGCACAATCCATGCAGGTGAACAGCGTTGAAGAAGCACGCCAGCAATTCCCCGATCTAACAATCGAAGCATTGCCATACTACGCCATCTTCAATCATGAACGATTGCTCTACGAGGCAAATAATCGCGATGATTTCTTCAAACTGCTGAAGATCGCGGCCCCTTAGGGAAAGTGCTGCCCTAATCTAACGTCCTATAAAAAAAGTAAGCGCCATTCAAATGGATGGAGTAAAGTCTTTCATTCTTGGCCGTTGAAACTTTGATGACGGACATATTTATTGATATAGCCGTGATTTCTGACCGTCATGACTTTTATGATGGTCATTTTTTCAGAAATGGCCATGATTTCTGTACTTCATCTTCACTTGCGTTTTTTACTTTTCAAAAGATGGAGCACTTCCACCAGTAAAAGCAGAACGGTGATGTAGCATAAGAAAGCAAAAATGATCCCAAGCAAAAGGTTAAGTACCCATTTTTTGCTCCACATTCTGCGAGCGATCAGTGTCCTTCTCCCTAAAGCCTTTTTCATCGGAAGGGTGAGGAAAAATAGTATCGAGAACAAAAGCCCGCTGAAAATACTGCAGTCAAATTCTTCTCCTGCTGTTTCCCCCTTTTCCCCCCTCCTGCTTTAGCAAAAGATCCCCGGATATTGAATATAAAAAGCAGCCTCCAGTGGAAGCTGCGAAAGTCAATTTAGCTTTTTTTCAATTTGTTCTCGGGTCATTTCAATTTTTCCGGGTAACACGAACAGATATTGAATCAAATCTTCCAGTAGATCCATGATTAGTTCCGTCATTTCATCATCCATCTCGGATTCCAACTCAAGCATTTTATGGAGCGCCCCTTCAGGTTTCATCAAAGGGCTTAATGAAGTGACGGCTTTATCTAAATGAATATGGTCCGGAAGCACTTCGAATTGCTGGTCGAGAGTCATGCCCTTTGCCTTGTCACCTAAAAAGTTCTTTAATACATTCTCAAGGACTCTCTTTGCAAGTACCGCAGTCGCAGTATTTTCTTTTGAAAGATAGACGCTGACTGCTGATTTATAAGCCCTGACCAATTCCTCTGGTATTTTAGGAATGTGCTGTATCTGGTTTGTTGGATCGGTTGAGCTCTGTGGATCATATATGTATACATCAGGCTGTGTCTCGTTTTCCCTTGTAATGATCACAAACGGAACACTTTTTTTACATGAGGGACAAACACTTTCAGTCATCAGTCCATGTTTGCTGCTCTGATACGTGGACTTAAGAACAAACTCCACCTTCTCCTTGCAAACTGGACAAATATTTCTAATGCCCTTTGGGACCTTCAAATGTCCGAACTGACTATAGGATGTAATCGAGCCGGCAAAGATACGCCTCATTTTCATGCCCCTTTCTGTGTCGCAGTTACCATCCACTATCAATAGCATTAGTTTCCATACTTCCCAAAATATTAAACCATGCTTTTATATAACCCTAATTAATGAAATGAAAACTCTACTTTTGACTATAGTTTAAACTCATATTAATTTGTTTTCCCAAAATTCCTGAAATTAATTCCAGGGAGCTAAGCGAGGAGATATCCTGCTCAAGAAGAGGCAAGAAAATTTGTCTCTGATTCTTGAATTTTTCTTCAATTTCATCTAGATACAATCGCTCGTTCGATCTCCTTTGTGCCATGAACCTTCCATCTGCCTCCTCAGGGATGACCTTGTTGACAACGATTGAGTTTACATGGATTCCATGCTGATGCAGTGTTTCGATTGCTTTGACGGTTTCAAGGATGGGTAGACGTTCGGCGTTTAGAACAAATATATACTCTGTTTGAGTACCATCAAGCAGGATTTCCCTTACACGCTTGAAGCGATTTTTTCGTTCATTCAGCTTGTCATATAAAGGGTCGTCAACGATTTCACCATCATTCATCCACTGCGCGTAGTTCTCGTTCACCTTTTTGCGCCGTTCCAATAGCCCGTCCATCCAAACACCCATCAACTCCGGCAGAGTCAGCAGCCGGATGGTATGACCTGTCGGTGCTGTATCAAAAACAATGGCATCATAATTTGCTATTTCCTCAAGTACCAATGAGGTGATTTTGTCAAACAGCGCTGCTTCTTCTGCCCCAGGGGAGGAAGCGGCCATATCAATCTGCCTGTTGACCTCCTCCAGCATTGTCGCTTTCACGAGGCCTTTCAAATTTCCTTTTACTCCATTGATGTAGTTCCTGGACTCCTGCTCCGAGTCAATCTCCAAAACATCAAGATTACGGGTTGCTCTTTCAATTTTCCCCCCAGTAAAGTTCCGATGGAATAAATCCCCTGTATTATGGGCGGGATCTGTTGAAACCAGCAGAATCCTTTTCTCTTTTTTAGCAAGCAAGAGTGCCATGGCCGCGGATGTTGTACTTTTGCCAACACCGCCTTTTCCGCCAATAAAATAGATCTTCTTGTCCATCATAGACATAACACTTCCTCCTAACAGCAGCGTATTCCTTCAAGCGGGGATTTTTCCATTCCTGCCCTCAGATGCCAATCATGGAAACGTTCGATGATGACAGGATAGAGTTCCAGAGTATAGTAAAATGCCGGATTGGGCAGACCGAGCATTTCCGAAAAACAAAGCAGCATGAACAAGTCTTCTTCATCTCTTAACTCACGGGCAATTTCGGTCCTGTGCGGCTGCCTGAGGATTTCATCGTATACAGCGATGGCACGCTTGAATTTGTCGTAGAAACCCATCATGCTTTACCCCCTTTCCAAAATGACAATAGAGACCGGTCGCCCGGCCTCCACTGTTTTACATTTCCTTGCCTATTGGCGGTGGATTATTCCTGCTGAAGGCTGTTATTGCCTCGAGGATGATCCAGAATACAAAAATCAGGATCAGGCCGCCGATGCCAAAGAGCAGCATATTCAACTCGCCGCTTCCATATCCAGACCACTGGAAAACAACCTGTTGAATCATGGCCCAGAGTGTCATGAAGAATACGAACACCATCGGAATGAAGGTGACAAGGTAATTCCTTCCCTGACGCTTCAGCCAGATAGAAATGAGCAGCAGGCTGACTCCAGCCAAAAGCTGGTTGCTTGTTCCGAACAATGGCCACAACAAGTATCCACCAGAACCGAATCCGTTAGGGCCTTTTGGCAGGAGTACAAGCGCTGCACTTGAAACAACAGCAACTGTTGTAGCGACATGAGCATTTGTCAAAGACTTGATGTTGTATTCACTTCCTATTTCAGCAATGATATAACGCATCAATCTTACAGAAGTATCCAATGTCGTAGCAGCAAAGCTGACAACGATGATAGAAACAATTGTTCTGGCAATATCGGCAGGAATCCAGATGCCAGTCGCAAGCTGGGCGGCACCATTGATAAAGTTGCCAAGACCTCCCGAGCTTGCTGCCGCAAAGCTTGAATAAGCAGCAGAAAAATCAGCCTTTGTCGCAAAAACGGTTACCACCGCGATGATGGCAATCAGGGCAAGAATCCCTTCACCAACCGCCCCAAGGTATCCAACAAAACGGGCATCCGTTTCTTTTTCCAGCTGCTTGGAAGATGTTCCCGAAGAAACAAGTCCATGGAAACCGGAAATCGCACCGCAGGCAATCGTGATGAACAACAGCGGGAACCAGGACACATCACTTGGCGCTCCATTCAATGCTGGTGCCGTTACTTCAGGCTGAAGGAAAACCAGTCCGGCATATAAAATGAATAATCCTACAACCAACTGGTGTGAATTGATATAATCACGAGGCTGCAGGAGCTTCCAGACAGGTAAAGTCGAGGCAATGTAAACATAGACCATCAACACGACAATCCAGACCAGGAATGCCATGGAAACACCGCTTAGGCCAAACATGACGGTATTATCCGCCCCGCCAAAGTATTTCACAAGATCAATTTGCAATGCTGGAACACGGCTGGCGAGGATGGCGGCGCCATACATGACAGCAAGTGCGACCAAGGAAGGCAGAAGCATTCCTTTTTTCTTTTTATACACTGCATAACCAATCCAGATCGCAAGCGGAATCTGTAAAAATACGGACAGGACACTCGCAGGGAAACTGACAAATAAGTTCGCGATGACCCATGCGAAAACAGCGTTGACCATCAAAACAAGAATTAAAATAATGAATAAGAACATAATTTTTGCACGTTTGCCAATCAGCTTATTTGTGATTGTACCTACTGACTGTCCCTTATTCCTGACTGAAAGGACAAGAGTTCCGAAATCATGGACACCTGCCGCGAAGACCGTCCCTAAAGTAACCCAAAGGAAAGCAGGAAGCCATCCCCAATAGACAGCGATCGCCGGCCCTACAATTGGTGCCGCCCCTGCTACTGACGTAAAATGATGTCCCCAGAGGATCATTTTCTTTGTTGGGACAAAATCAACCCCGTCAGAATATTGGTGCGCCGGTGTCACATAATTCGGATCAAGACGGTAAATCTTTTCAGCTACCCACCTAGAATAAAATCGATAGCCAATCGCAAAGACAATCATCCCGATTACGGCTAACCATAAAGAATTCATTGATTTTAACCTCCTTTTTTATAAGTTGGTACTACAACTTAATAATAAAAATATATTACCTGACTAGTCAATAAATTCTGACTACTTTTATAACAAATTTTGTTTTGGCATCCTTTCTCAATTCGCAAAAAAATTTCCCAACATACAAATTCGACATTTTGCGACTTAATTGTTGAAATGTTCAGACTATGGGAGTATAACTATGATAATCTACTAATATTTATTAGCTAGAATTTGATTTTAGGAGGAGTTTATTTGAAAAAGAAAGTAGTTTCCTTAAGTTTAACCGCAAGTTTGGCATTAAGCGGATTGGTTGCGGCAACAAGCTTTGCGGCTCCAACGGATTCAGCTTCGAAAAAGTTTACAAAAAGCCATGGCGCTCCTGAATTTGTTGCCGGGAAGCTGACGAACCCATCCCAAAAAGCTGCAAAGGATGTTGTTCTTGATTACTTGAAAACATCAAAAGGAAAATACAACTTGGGAACAAATGATAGTTTCGTCTTTAAATCTCAGGAAGCCGATAAGCTTGGTGGAGATGTAGTCCGCCTGCAACAGGTATACAATGGTGTCCCTGTCTGGGGTGCAGCACAGGCTGCAAGAGTGGATGAAGCAGGAGTTCTAAAAGTGTTCACCGGAACGATCAGCAAAGGACTTGATAACAAACTTGTAAAGACGTCCAATAAAAAATCCCAAAAAGACGCCATCTCTGTTGCTGAAGGCGACTTAGGTTTTAAACCTGATTATGAAGTAGCTCCATCTGCAGAATTGGTTGTTTATCCTGGTGAGGAACAAGCAGTATACGCTTACCATGTCACGTTGAACTTCCTAAGTCCTGAACCGGGTAATTATCAGTATTTTGTCAACGCTGCAACTGGGGAGATCATTAATAAATTCAATGCTCTTCACACTGCAGGGAAAACTAATCCTTCTTTAAGTGGAACAAACACTGTTGGATCTGGCGTAGGAGTTCTTGGAGACACGAAATCATTGAATACTCTTCTTTCAAACGGCGCTTATTATTTGCAGGATAATACACGTGGAAATGGAGTGTTCACCTACGATGCCAAGAACCGCCAAAGAACACCGGGTACCCTCTGGGTGGATGCTGATAATAATCTGAACGCATCTTATGATGGTGCAGCTGTAGATGCACACTACTATGCAGGATTGACCTATGATTACTATAAAGACACTTATGGTCGCAATTCATATGACAACAAAGGCGCTGCACTGAAGTCAACTGTCCATTACGGAAGAAGTTATAACAATGCATTCTGGAATGGACAGCAAATGGTATATGGTGATGGAGATGGAACGACATTCATCCCGCTTTCCGGTGGACTTGACGTTGTGGCGCATGAGCTGACTCACGCTGTGACAGATTTCAGTTCGGACCTTGTTTACCAGTATGAATCAGGTGCTTTGAACGAAGCGATTTCCGATATCTTTGGTACGCTTGCTGAATTCCATGACAACAATGACCCTGATTTTGAAATCGGTGAAGATATTTACACACCAAATAAAGCTGGTGATGCCCTTCGTTCCATGAGCGATCCTACTAAATATGGCGATCCAGATCACTATTCTGTACGTTATACTGGCACGTCAGATAATGGCGGAGTCCATATCAACAGCGGAATCATCAATAAAGCTGCCTACCTTCTGAGCGAAGGCGGTTCTCATTATGGAGTATCCGTTCCAGGAATCGGTACGGAAAAATTGGGCGCAATCTTCTACCGAGCAAACACAGTCTATTTCACAGCGTCCACTAACTTCAGCCAGGCACGTGCCGGAGCTGTACAAGCAGCAAAAGACCTTTATGGAGCCACATCTGCCGAAGTAAATGCTGTCAATAAAGCTTTTGATGCTGTAGGAGTATATTAATAGTTATATATTTAGCAAGACTGGCTCATCTTTTAGAGGTGAGCCAGTTTTATTATTGTGTTTTTTAATACGTTTTGCTGCTCGTCAGATAGTTCAGCGGTTTTTGACAACTTTAAGTCCGAAAGTAGGTAGCTGTCAAAATAACAACAGATTCTTGACAGGTTTGCACCCATAAGCTGAAAAGCTGTCAGAATAACAGCAGAATCTTGACAGGATTGCGTCCATAAGCTGCAAAGCTGTCAGAATAACAGCAGATTCTTGACAGTCTTAGCCCCCTTAGCCCCCTGATTTTTTACCTATTTACTTTACCGCTTTAATAAAATGATTGACATTCATCTCCAACAGCTGTAATATTTAGAGAAATTTAATTATTCAATAATATGAAATCTTATCCAGAGAAGCTGAGGGTCTGGCCCAATGAAGCTTCAGCAACCTTCAACCATGTTTGTTGAAAAGGTGCTAATTCCAGCAAGTTTTTAAACTTGGCAGATAAGAAGAATGGCTATCATCTGTAAAAGTCTTCTTCTTAAGAAGGCTTTTTTTGTTTTATTAAGGACTCACCGCAATGTTTTCTGGAGCTTTTGTGGAATTGTCTGCTTTAAGTCGAAGATCTCGTCTTTTTTTATAAAACAAAAATTGCCCTCCACTACAATCCATAGGAGTGAGTAAATTGGCAAAAATCGATACAAAGCTAGCGCAGCTTGGAAACAGGAGTGAATCTACAACAGGTGCGGTCAATCCGCCAATCTATTTAACGACAGCCTATCGGCACGAAGGGATTGGCCAATCCAGTGGTTATGATTATGTCCGCACCGGCAATCCTACTCGTGAAATTCTTGAAAAGGCGATTGCAGACCTGGAAGAGGGTGACCGGGGATTTGCCTGCAGCTCAGGAATGGCAGCAATCTGGACTGTTCTTTCTTTATTTGAGCACGGCGATGAATGGATTGTCTCTAAGGATCTATATGGAGGAACTTATCGTCTTCTCGAACAAGGCTTCAAAAAATGGGGATTACAAAGTACATATGCTGACCTGTCTGATCTAAACGAAGTCAAATCGGCCATAACACAAAAGACGAAGGCTCTTTTTGTAGAGACGCCGACTAATCCGCTCATGGAGCAAGCTGATATTGAAGCAATTGCTAAAATTGCCAAAGAGAACGGTATTCTGCTGATTGTTGATAATACCTTCTACACTCCCCTGCTGCAAAAGCCATTGACATTAGGTGCAGATATCGTAATCCACAGTGCAACTAAATATCTGGGCGGTCATAATGATGTCCTTGCAGGATTGATCGTGGCAAAAGGGCAGCACCTTTGTGAATCCCTCTTCCTCCATCATAATGGCGGTGGTGCGGTTTTGAGTCCATTCGACTCCTGGCTGCTCATCCGCGGTATGAAGACATTGTCATTAAGAATGGAACGTCACGAGAAAAATGCCAGTGAGCTGGTCGATTATTTACAGCATCATCCTTCAGTCAAGGATGTCCTTTATCCAGGTAGAGGCGGAATGATTTCCTTCAGGGTCCACTCCCTTGCCATGGTCAATCCATTTTTAAAAAGTCTGTCGGTCATCACGTTTGCAGAAAGTCTCGGCGGTGTTGAAAGCTTCATCACCTACCCTGCAACCCAGACACATGCCGACATCCCGGCAGAAATTCGTGAAAAAACGGGAGTTTGTGACCGGCTGCTGCGGTTCTCTGTGGGAATCGAGAATGTTGAGGATTTAAAATCTGATTTGGAAGAAGCATTCAATAAGGCACGCCAGGAGGCTGAAGTGATATGAGCCAACGCTATACATTCGAAACCCAGCTGCTGCATAACAAACATAAAGTTGACCCGGCCACCGGAGGAGTGAGTGTGCCCATACAGCATGCCTCTACCTTCCATCAGGTTTCTGCGGATGAGTTCGGAAAATACGATTATAGCCGCAGCCTTAATCCCACCAGAGAGGCGCTTGAGGAAATTATCGCCGAGCTGGAAGGCGGTGTTCGCGGTTTTGCCTTTTCGTCCGGAATGGCTGCTATTTCAACGGCATTTTTGCTTCTCTCACAAGGAGATCATGTGGTCGTCACTGAGGATGTTTATGGAGGGACATACCGGATGGTGACACAGGTGTTGAACCGTTTTGGTATTGAGCACACTTTTGTCGATATGACCGACCTTGAGGCGGTGGAAGAAGCAATTAGGCCAAACACTGCCTTGCTATATGCAGAAACGCCTTCTAATCCGCTGTTAAAAGTAACGGATATTCGTGCTATCAGCGAAATAGCGAAGAAACACAGCGCACTAACATTTGTCGACAATACTTTCATGACTCCATACTTGCAGCGCCCGCTTGATCTCGGAGCTGATATTGTCCTCCATAGCGCCACAAAGTTTCTTTCAGGCCACAGTGATACGGTCGCGGGTTTAGCGGTAGTCAAAGATGAAGAACTGGCAAAAAGGCTGTATTCTCTTCAAAACTCTTTCGGTGCAGTTTTGGGCGTGCAGGATGCATGGCTTGTGATGCGAGGCATAAAGACCCTGTCGGTCAGAATGAATCAATCTCAGGAAAGCGCACGGAAGATCGCTGGATTTTTACTAAAACAACCTCTAATCAAGAATGTTTATTACCCTGGTCTACTGAACCACCCGCAATCAGGCATTCAAAAGCAGCAGGCATATGGCACAGGAGCGGTATTATCCTTTGAACTTGAAAATGCAGAGGTTTTATCCAGATTCATAGAACAAGTGAAACTGCCAGTTTTTGCTGTAAGTCTTGGAGCGGTTGAATCCATCCTCTCCTACCCAGCGAAAATGTCCCATGCAGCCATGCCGCAGCATGAACGTGAAAGACGCGGAATCAGTGAAGGACTCCTCCGCCTCTCAGTCGGGTTGGAGAGCGCAGAGGACTTGATTGCGGACATCGAACAAGCTTTGAATACCATAGGAATTTTTGCAGTGAAAAAGGAGGAAGTCAGATGAGTTTCCTGAAACGCCTGGAAAATGAAATTTTAATTGCCGATGGAGCGATTGGGACTCTCCTTCACTCTTATGGAGCCGGTACTTGTTATGAGGAGTTGAACATTTCACATCCAGATGACATCATCCAGATCCATAAAGCTTATATAAATGCAGGTGCTGATCTGATCCAGACCAATACTTACGCGGCGAATTATATTAAACTTGAAAGATATGGACTCGAGGACCAGGTAAAAGAGATTAATAGTGCGGCAGTTAAGCTCGCCCGCCAGGCAGCCGGCACTGATGCATATGTACTTGGGACAATTGGCGGGAACAGGGGTATAAGACCATCTGCCATTCCCATTGAGGAAATCAAAAGAAGTTTCAGGGAGCAGCTCTACTGCCTTCTCCTTGAAGGTGTAGACGGACTTCTGCTGGAAACTTTTTATGATATGGAAGAAATCGAGACCGTTCTCGAAATTGCCAGAAAGGAAACCAATCTGCCAATCATCGCCCAGGTATCCCTTCAGGAAATCGGGATCATGCAGGACCAAACTCCCCTGCAGGAGGCCTTCCATAGACTCGAAGATCTTGGTGCAAATCTGGTCGGCCTTAATTGCAGACTTGGGCCCCATCATATGATTTCAAGCCTGGAGCAGATCGAACTGCCTTCAAAGGCATTTCTTTCAGCCTATCCTAATGCCGGTTTGCCTGCTTATACGGATGGTAAATTCCATTACGAAGGCGATCCTGACTATTTCGGAAAATCGGCCGGCAGTTTCCGGGACCAGGGTGTCAGGCTGATTGGGGGCTGCTGTGGAACGACTCCTCAACATATTAAGGCATTTGCTGATGAGCTAAAGGGTTTAGCCCCGGTATTAAATAAGAAAATCCCAGCAAAGAAACCGAAAATCATTGTCACTCCAACTGATGTAAAAAGGCCGATGGCTCCACTTCATCAGGTAGTACAAGAGCGGCCTTCTGTGATTGTAGAGCTTGATTCACCGCGAAAACTGGATACTACCCGATTTTTTGAAGGAGCAAAGGCACTAAAGGATACAGGAATTGACGCCCTTACCCTGGCTGACAATTCACTTGCTTCGCCAAGGATTTCAAATGCGGCAATCGGGCAGCTTGTGAAGGAAAAAGTAGGCTTGCGACCGCTTGTGCATCTAACATGCCGCGACCGAAATATCATAGGACTTCAATCTCATTTAATGGGTTTGCATACACTTGGACTGCATGATGTGTTAGCCGTTACTGGCGATCCAGCACGAGTAGGTGATTTTCCAGGCGCATCTTCTGTTTTTGATGTCTCTTCATTTGAACTAATTGAGATGATCACGCAGTTTAACGAGGGTCTCTCCTACTCTGGAAAAGATTTAGGACAAAAAGGAGCTTTTTCAATAGGTGCAGCCTTCAATCCAAATGTCCGTTCCCTCGATAAGGCTGTCATGAGGATGGAAAAGAAAATCCGGGCTGGTGCACATTATTTCATCACCCAGCCAGTTTATTCTCAAAAAATGCTTCTGGATGTCCATGAAGCAACAAAGCATATCGATGCTCCTGTATATATAGGACTGATGCCGCTTACGAGCAGCCGAAACGCTGAATTCCTTCACAATGAGGTTCCTGGCATCAAAATTGCACAGGAAGTACTCGACATTATGGCGAAATTCAATAATGAACCACTTCAATCGAAAAAGGAAGGCATCGCGATTACAAAGGGATTGATCGAGGCTGCAGCAGAACTGTTTAACGGAATCTATATCATCACCCCTTTTATGAACTATGAAATGAGTGTCGAGTTATCCAGCTACGCTAATGAATACAGCAGCCTTCTAAAGAGGAGGAAACAAAATGTCAACCTTGTTAACTGAACAGATGAAGAAAAAAATCCTGATCATGGATGGCGCGATGGGCACGATGCTCCAGCAGGCAGATTTGACCCCAGAAGACTTTGGCGGAGAAGAGTATGACGGGTGTAACGAAATTCTGAATATAACGCTCCCGGAATTGATTGAAAAAATACATGTGGAATACTTTGAAGCCGGTGCGGACATCGTGGAGACGAATACTTTCGGAGCCACCAGTCTTGTACTTGACGAATATGGCCTGGGCCACAGGGCTTACGAGATCAACAAGGAAGCAGCCCTGATTGCCAGGAAAGCAGCCGACAAAGTCTCCACTCCTTCTCAGCCCCGATTTGTGGCTGGTTCTATGGGCCCGACAACCAAAACTCTTAGTGTCACTGGCGGCGCAACTTTTGAGGAGATGTCTGCTTCGTATGAGGAACAGGCTCTTGGGTTGATTGATGGCCATGTCGACTTGCTTTTGCTTGAAACGAGCCAGGATTTGCTGAATGTAAAAGCGGCCTATACGGGCATCCAGCGTGCATTCAATAAAAGTGGCAAAGAGCTCCCTCTTATGATTTCTGCCACTATCGAACCAATGGGGACCACACTCGCTGGCCAATCGATCGAAGCTTTTTATATTTCAGTGCAGCATATGAATCCGATTGCGATCGGACTGAATTGCGCAACAGGGCCGGAATTCATGCAGGAACATCTGCGTTCACTGTCCTCCCTTTCGACTTCTGCTGTCAGCTGTTATCCGAACGCTGGCCTGCCAGATGAGGAAGGTCAATATCATGAAACACCTGACACGCTTGCCCAGAAGCTTTCCGATTTTGCGCGTGAAGGCTGGCTGAATATCGTCGGTGGCTGCTGTGGTACAACACCCGCACATATAAAGGCGATTTCTGAAAAAATGCAGCAGCGCCAGCCAAGGCAGACGGAAGAGAATAAGCTTCACATGGTTTCGGGGATTGAGCCTTTCATCTATGACGATCCGACACTAAGGCCAATTATGGTAGGAGAACGTACCAACGTAATTGGGTCACGGAAATTCAAACGCCTGATTTCAGAAGGAAAATTGGAAGAAGCAGCAGAGATTGCAAGGGCACAGGTTAGAAACGGAGCGCATGTCATTGATATCTGCCTGGCTGACCCTGACAGAGATGAGCTTCAGGATATGGAAGGATTTATTAAGGAAGTTGTTAAAAAGGTGAAGGCGCCGCTCGTGATTGATTCTACTGATGATGAAGTAATCGAAAAAGCGCTCAGTTATTCCCAGGGTAAGGCGATCATTAATTCCATCAATTTGGAGGACGGTGAAGAACGATTCAAGTCAGTTGCTTCTCTGATCCATAAGTATGGGGGCGCAGTGGTTGTCGGAACGATTGATGAAGAGGGTATGGGGGTGACTGCTGAAAGGAAGTTGGAAATTGCCAAACGTTCATACGACCTGCTTGTCAATAAGTATAAAATACCGGCACAGGACTTGATTTTTGATCCGCTCGTCTTTCCTGTCGGCACCGGAGATGAACAGTATATTGGCTCAGCGAAGGCAACCGTGGATGGAATCAGGAGGATTAAGGAAGCTTTGCCGGAAACACAAACAATCCTTGGTATCAGTAATGTTTCTTTCGGCCTCCCTCCTGTTGGCCGTGAAGTATTAAATTCTGTTTTTCTTTATCATTGCACCCAGGCTGGACTGGATTACGCCATTGTGAACACGGAAAAACTAGAACGCTTTGCTTCAATAAGTCCACAGGAAATTAAAATGGCGGAAGACTTATTATTCAATACTACAGATCAAACACTTGCAGAATTCACTGATTTTTACCGTGATAAAAAGAAGGAAACAAAAAGCACCCTTCCGGATATGACGCTTGAAGAAAGGTTGGCCTATTATGTAGTTGAAGGCACGAAAGAAGGTCTCCTCCCAGACCTTGAAACAGCACTCGAAAGCTACCCTGCCCCGCTTGATATCATCAATGGTCCATTGATGGACGGAATGAAGGAAGTTGGCAGGCTGTTCAATGATAACCAATTAATTGTGGCCGAGGTCCTTCAGAGTGCAGAAGTCATGAAAGCTGCCGTGTCTTACTTGGAGCCTTTTATGGAGAAAAATGCTTCAACCGCCGCAAAAGGAAAGGTGCTGCTCGCCACTGTGAAAGGCGATGTGCATGATATAGGCAAAAACCTGGTGGATATTATCCTCAGCAATAACGGTTATGATGTGGTCGATCTTGGGATCAAGGTTACCCCAACTGTCCTTATTGAGGAGATCAAAAAGGAAAAGCCTGATATCATCGGTCTCTCAGGATTGCTGGTGAAATCCGCTCAGCAGATGGTCCTGACTGCCCATGATATGAAGCAAGCAGGAATCGACACTCCCATCCTTGTGGGCGGTGCTGCTTTATCCAGGAAATTCACAGATACAAAAATCGCTAAAGAGTATGACGGACTTGTACTTTATGCAAAAGATGCGATGAACGGTCTGTCTATCGCTAATCAACTCAGGGAGCCGGACGGGTACGAACAATTTTTAACAGAACAAAAAGCTAAGCAAGAAGCCGCGATGAATAAGCAGGAATATTCGGCACCGGGCCGAACCTCTGCCACAACCGTTTTAGACCGTCCAAAAGTAACAGCAATGGCACCGGTATTCATTCCGCAGGATACAAAAAGACATCTGGTTAAATCATACTCCCTGTCCCATATTGAGCCCTATATCAATCAGCAAATGCTGCTAGGGCATCATCTCGGATTAAAGGGAAAAGTAGATAGATTGCTGGCGGATGGAAATGAGAAGGCAGTCAAGCTTCACGAGGTTGTTCAATCGCTTTTAAAAGAAGCAAAAGCAAATGAATGGATTAAACCAGCTGCTGTTTATCAGTTCTTCCCTGCTCAGTCAGAAGAAGATAAACTGCATATATTCAATCCTGAACAGCGTGATCAAATTATTGAGACTTTTGAATTCCCGAGACAAGAGGTTTCACCGGGATTATGCCTTGCAGATTACGTCCGCCCTGTCAGCGATTCCGAAAAGGATTACGTTGGGATGTTCGCAGTCACAGCAGGTGCAGGAATACGCCAGGCAGCAGAACAACTGAAAAGCGAAGGCAGATTCCTGGAAAGCCATGCCCTTCAGGCACTTGCACTTGAGACGGCAGAAGGATTTGCTGAATTGATCCACCGCCAAATCCGTGATCGATGGGGTTTTCCTGACACACCTGATATGACAATGAAGGACCGATTTGCTGCTAAGTATCAAGGCCAGCGCTTCTCATTCGGCTATCCTGCCTGTCCTGATTTAGAAGATCAACGAAAGCTTTTCAACTTGATCAAACCAGAAGATATCGGTATTCACTTGACTGAGGGATTCATGATGGAACCTGAAGCATCAGTTACCGCAATCGTCTTTTCCCATCCAGAGGCAAGATATTTCAATGTATTGAAGAATTAAAAGAAGTTAGGTCGAAGCAAGAGGTTCTCCCTCTTGCTTTTTAGGGTTTTCGATAATGGATAAATAATCACTAATTGGTAAATATTAATTCCATGAAGAAATGCTGGAGGTTTTTCTATGGAATATCAAAATAATATGGAGTTTGAAATCCAACATGGCTTTTTGCCGAATATGTATAATTCAGACAGGTTGAGGGTTTTGGAGGTTTCCAACAGCAGCGTGATCATCAAAATGAATAACGCGGAGAATCGGAGTGTTTTTCCAGTGGATAATTTTGATTATTGGTGTTTTTGACGCCATTAATTATCCGAAAGTTGACGGTATTGCCTGTCCAGAATTAGTCGATTATAATGTCCGTATATAATTCGAAACATTTCGACATTTATTCTGGAGAAAGGAAAAGACGTCCCCCATAAATGTATAACTGCGCCAACAGTTATACAGGAGACGTCCCACCAAAAAGTATATGGTTATTGTATCAGATTATCAGCTGATTGAAAACACTCATACTGGAGTTTTTAGTTAGGGGTGCGGGGAGGATTCCTTCCCCATGCTGTGGTAAAGACATGTTGGTTAGAGGTACAAAGAATCGAAAAGCCAAGGATCATACAGGTCAGAGTAAAACATATAACATCCGAAGATTGCAGTGCACCAATTGTCAGACCATCCATCATGAACTTCCAGATTTATTGATTCCTTATAAACGCTATGAGGCTGAATGTATCGAAGACGTTCTTACGAACCCGTCCGCCCATATTGTTGCTGCCGATGATTCCACTCTTTCGAGATGGCACGGCTGGTTTCATCAATTTGTGGATTATTGGATTGGCTGTTTGAATTCCATCATGATCAGGACCAACCAGGGAAATATCCCCCAGGATGTCACGTCCAAATGTTCAGGGACCGCACTTCAAAGGATAGGACGCTTGGCAGGAGATGCCAATGGATGGCTGACAAGAATTGTCCGGCCCATCGTAAATATTAATTTATGGATACATACCCGTTCCGCATTCATTGTCCAATAGCACCTGATTTACACTCGTGATAGACACAGAGAGGAGAGTGTATCATGAGTGATCATAAGAAATCAGAAGAATTGGCAGTGCATCGTTTTCAGCTAATATCCCCTTTATTAGCAGAGGGGCTTGACGCTGGGAAAGTAAAGGAATTAAGAGACCAGATAGCGAAGGCCAGCGGTCTTTCAGAAAGAACCATCAGGCGATATTTGGCTCAATTTCAGGAAGATGGGTTTGGGGGACTAAAGCCACAAGGAAGAAAAGGTGCTCGAAAGTCTGAGGCTATCCCTCCTCATTTATTGGAACAGGCAATCCTTCTGCGTAAGGAAGTGCCGAGCCGGAGCGTGGCTCAAATCATACAGATACTCGAATGGGAAGGGTTGGCTGAACCAGGGCAGATCAAAAGATCAACGCTCCAGGAAAAGCTCGCTGAAAAAGGTTACAGCACCCGGCATATGCGACTCTATTCCCAGACAGGAGTAGCTGCCAGAAGATTTCAGAAGCGACATCGCAACCAACTCTGGCAGTCAGATATCAAGTATGGTCCCTACTTGCCGATTGGTCCGAATGGAATAAAGAAACAAGTGTATCTTGTCGCCTTTATCGATGACGCCACCAGGTTTGTGCTTCACGCAGCTTTCTATCCTACCTTGGATTCAAGGATCATCGAGGATGCCTTCCGCCAGGCTATCCAGAAGTATGGTGTTCCAGAGGCTGTTTATTTTGATAATGGAAAGCAATATCGAACCAAATGGATGTCGCGTACCTGCTCAAAAATAGGCACCCGCCTTACTTACACACGGCCGTACTCAGCTGAATCAAAAGGGAAAATTGAACGCTTCAATAGAATCATAGATTCATTCATTAGTGAGGCTGTCATCGAAAAGCCCAATACACTTGATCGTCTGAATGAGCTTTTCCAAGTGTGGCTCACAGAGTGTTATCAGAATAAGCCTCATTCTGCACTTGGGGAGAAAATCAGCCCGGAAACGGCATTTCGTTCAGATAAAAAAGCGATTAGGTTCATCGATCCTGATACCTTGAGTAATGCATTCCTCCATTGTGAAACAAGGAAAGTCGATAAATCAGGATGCATAAGTTTCATGGATCAAAAATATGAGGTCGGCCTGGCTTTCATTGGACGACAGGTTGAGGTGGTTTATGATCCTGCGAATATCGAGGAGCTTACCATTGAGTTCGAGGATCATACTCCTTGGAAAGCCAAGAAACTTGTCATTGGGGAAAGAGCTGGGAAGCGTCCTGCATTACCTGAGCACCTGCAGGTGCAGGGTGTAGAATCTTCAAGACTATTAAAGGCAGCTGAACGAAAGAACCAGGAACGCCTAACCGAACAGAAACCTGCCGTGACCTTCCGTGCCGTTTGGAAGGAGGAAGATTCCCGTGTTTGAAGCATTCTATGAAATGGACAACACTCCTTTCGCCAGAGATCTTCCGACTGATCAATTGTATGATTCCTCCATGGTGCAAGAAATCCTTGGTAGGCTGAAGTACACAGCTGAAAGACAGCTTTTTGCCGTTCTGAGTGGGGATAGTGGTACTGGAAAGACCACAACCATCCGTAAGTTTGTGGACAAATTGGATAAAGGGAAATTCCATATCCTTTACCTGTCCGACTCTAAGTTAACGCCTCGTCATTTTTACAAAGGTCTTTTGGAACAGTTAGGCTCTGAAGCGAAGTTTTATCGAGGAGATGCAAAACGGCAGCTTCATCGTGAGATTGAATTAATGAAAGGCATACGAGGGCTACAACCTGTAGTGGTAGTGGATGAAGCTCATCTTCTGGACCGGGAAATGCTTGAAGAGGTTCGTTTCCTACTGAACTTCAAAATGGATTCGCAAAGCCCGATGGCGCTTATCCTGGTCGGTCAAAGTGAATTATGGGATCGGCTTCGACTCCAATCATACGCAGCCATACGCCAAAGAATCGATATCCAGTTTCAGCTAGGACATCTCGACCGTGCCCAGGTTGAAGAATATGTTTCTAGGCACCTTCGATATGCCGGTGTTGATCAACCAATATTCTCTGATGGAGCACTTGACGAGATTCATCGCTTCTCTGGTGGTGCCGCAAGGCTCATTAATAAGCTCTGTACACATAGTCTTCTCTATGGTTCACAAAATGGCCGAAGGATCATTGATGATCATATGATCAAGCAAGTCATCCAGGGGGAACTTTCATGAAAACCCGCTGGAAAGAGATGAATTATAATGAAGAATTGGATTGTTGGGTTGTGTTTTGGGGAGAGAACTCCGGCTATAAGATGCGATGTGGTGAATGGTTTGATTTACATCTAGGAAATGGTCGGACCCTTTCCTGCCGCCTGGAGCTGGGCAGAGATTGGTATATTCTTACCGGCCGAAATGACGTTAGATTCTATCTTAAGAAAAATGAGACCTATCAAGTTGATTTGTAAAAACTTTTGGGAAGCATGTGAACTGCTTCCCTTTCAATTTTGGACAGTAGTTCCGTCAGTTTTAGGACAATTAACATCGTCAAGTTCTGGACATTGTAGAACGTCATTAACAATTGGATCAAACGCGGCCTTTTGGTGAATGTCAATGAAAAGAAGCGGACTTCCTGACAGAATAAGATGCAGTAAGTCCTGGCTTGAGCTAAATTAAGAAAACAGCGGATTGATTTTCAGCCGCTGTTTTCTTTTGTTATGCTTAGCCCTATTTATTTTGACCGCTTCTCTCTCCTTTCAGAATTGTTCCAATTAAAACGGTTATAAAGTTTATACGCTTCTCGAAATTCATCCTTCCTTTTCATTTCTTCTTTCTTTGTATTCCAAATATATTCTAATGCTAAATAATTCATTTCCATATTGTTCGCCTCCCTTGTTCTTAATTCAAGAATAAGGGAATTCGTATATGGAAACATTCACCATCAGATTGATTCTTTCTACGTCTTTTGGCGGATTGCTTTTAAGACCTTTATATGCCTTTTTTTATTTGTGCTTCGTATTCCTTTGATGTTCTCACTTCTACTGTCAAAGACCCTTTTCCTACGATTGCTTTTAGTAAAAGCGGTACTCCTGTTGTGTTCTCGAACCTGAAATCCTTGCCTCCATAGGAAACCGTTGCGTCCCTTCCCTCTGGGACATAGCCTACAGATAGCGAGTGATGATGTTTTTCCACGTATCCAACACCCAGAACATCAACAGCATTGTATAAAGTAGACGAGGTCTGGCAGATGCCCCCGCCGATTCCCATAACCAGCTTTTTGTTGACAATTTCCTCAGCAGGCTGATATCCATGTGCTTCATCACTGGGACCGACAGTGGTATTGAATGAAAATACATCTCCTACCCCCAGGATGACATTGTTGATTGCCTCCGCAGACAGCTCGATGTTCTTCGTCCTGCCAGCAACCGATGCATTATAGTAAGTTGTATATTTACCCACAACTACCTCCCCGAGCTGGGCAGCATCACTTAATTCATACCCGCTTGCCGTCACATACAGCGGAAGCTCGACAGTTCCTCCTTTTTCTGAAGCCTGGATAATATTTTCCACTAGTTCAGCTTCTTCCAAAATGATTAAAGGGCTCCCTTTTTTCACCTGGCCATCCTGCCCAAGTTTATCCGGAATCATCCTTTGGTCATATCCTGGAGTCGTATCCGTACCTCGAGCCAATTCACTAGCCCACTTCTTCAATTCTGTTCTATACTTCTCATCATCGCTTTCGTAACCCATTTCAATAGGTGTAAGTGATTTTATCACTTCTTGAGTGGTAGGCTCGATCACATTCACTACAATTGGTTGAGCCTCTTCTTCTTCTTCAACAGGCTCATTTTCGTCTTGGTCGTCATTTGCCTGTTCTTTTTCTTCCTCGCCTTTCTGTTCAATCACCTTATTCTCTGTCTCTGCCTTCTCTGCTACAGGTTGGGAACAGCCAGTTAATCCAATGAATACCACAACAATCAACAGCCAAGTAACCTTCATTTTTCTCCCCATGTTACCCCCATCATTCCTCTATATATTAAAAACCAGCATTCTATTATATTCAGGAATACTTTTCCATATTTCCGTAAGTTCCTTATAAAATAAAAATAAATACTCTTGGCTTCACATTTTTAAGAAAAAAAGATAAAATACTAATAAACCAATATGAAAGGTCGGAATTAATATGACTGCTGAAATTCGTACGATTCCTAGGCCGCTGGTAAGAACCAATCAGTGGTTTATTGTCATAAGTGTCATTAGCACATGGTTAACTGGTCTTGAATGGATCCTGGCTTTGCCGCTTCTCGCAGGAATTTCAGGCCTGCTATTTGCCTATAATCCAGTAATGAGAACAGCGAGCACCTTTCTTAGAAAGAAAAAATCAGACTATATCCCGGAAGACTGGGATCAACAGCAATTCAATCAAAAAATTGCTGTTGGCTGCTTAACAGGCGGACTCCTTGCTTACGCCTCTGGTTTAACGGTATTGGGTCACATTTTCACTATCATGGTAGCGTTAGCCGCATTTATAGCAATCCTGGGATTTTGCATTGGCTGCTTCATTCGTTTTCAATATTCTAAATACAAACCAAAAAAACATGCTGTCAATTCTTAAGAGAGACCTTCTATTAGGTCTCTTCTTTGTTTAGATCCCCATCATTTTTTCATTGAATTGCTGTGATTTACCCTTTGGAATACTGAGGGTTCTCCATTCCTCATTTTTGATCAACTTCGCTAAATAGACGATCTGTCCGGCATGTGTTGCTTGATGGACAACCTGACGCTGAATCGCTTCAATGGCGGTGTGGGGTTCATTTCTAATGTAGACTGTTTTACCCAAGTCATCCTGTGATAACTGTGAAAGTGTTTGGAAAAGTACATCCCAGCCAGCATTCCAATGAGAAATCAAATCCTCCTTCGTGTGAAATGCCCCCTCGAATTCCCCGTCCCTGTTGCGGTCAGGCTTTTCACCATCACTTGTCAAAAATTCACGGAATCTTGATTGAAGATTACCGCTCATATGCTTGGCAATAATGGCAATGCTGTTTGATTCTTCGCTTGCCGAATAGTGAAGCTCCTCTAAATTCAATTGTTCCATCGCTTTTTCAGACTGATTTTTTATGCTTTTGAAATTCTCAGTGACCAACTTTAAATAATCCATTTTGAACACCTCCATGAAATATTTATTCCTCCAAAAAGGGAGAATTCCTTCTTTGTTTTTTCCAGTATCAGGATTTTTTTATAAGTTTAAGTACGAGTGATAATCAAGAAAATCAAAGTGCAGACAAAAAAAGTGAGATTCCTATTGGAACCCCACTCAAATTTAAACAACCTCTGCCATATTAGCGTTAAAACGGCGCTTTTGGATAAATATCAATCTCAATGATAAGGAGATTCCAGCTGCAAGCAACCCGATTGTCAATCCAACCCAATATCCCGAAGCTCCTAGACCGGTGTTGTGTGCCAGCAGGTATCCGACCGGCAGGCAGATGAGCCAGTAGGCGATCAATGTGATGATAAAGGATATATTCACATCTCTATACCCTCGCAATGCTGCTAGCGCAGTGGCCTGGATGGCGTCAGAGATCATAAAGAACAATGCATAAATCAAAAATTGGCCTGTTAAATCAATGACGGCGGGCTCATTCGAATAAAAACCGGCAACCTTATATCGGAATAGAACGACAAGCAATCCGGCTCCGACAGCGATGATGGCTCCCAGATAAATCCCCATCCAGCTGTATGCTTTGGCATCTTCATAACGACCTGCACCTACCTCAAAACCGACCAGTACAGTTTGAGCCATCGAAATACTCATCGGAATCATATATAGAAAGGAAACTATATTCAGTGCTGACTGGTAGGCAGCTATCGTTGTAATATTGAATTTGCTGATGAGAATGGTGACAACAGCAAACATGCTAGTCTCAAAGAAGATTGATAATCCCATCGGTACACCGATTTTCAGAATCTCCTTCACTTTTTCACCAGAAAATTCCTTGAAGTATGTCAAACCGACAAACTCCGAGAATGGTTTTTGCTTAATGATGACCCATGCTGTCAATCCCGCTATCACATAATAAGTGATCGAGGTGGCATAACCAGCTCCGGCTCCTCCTAATTCAGGAAAACCCCAGTGGCCGAAAATCAATACATAGTTCAAAAAGAAGTTGATCGGCAATGACAGCAGCAGGATATACATGACCACTCTTGTTTTTCCTATAGCATATATGAATGATCTCAATACATTAAAAATAAATAGTGGCATGATACCAAAACCTAAACCAGCCAGATAGCGAAATGCCGTTTCATGAACGCTTTCCGGGAGATTCATCGCTGTTAAAATTGGATTTAGCAGAAAAATCCCCAAGATGATGACAAGTACAGCGATGATCAAAGCTAAATAAATACCATGTGTGAGGATGGAAGATACCTCTCTTCCCTTTTTCTCACCAAATCGCTGAGCTGCAATCGGCGAAACAGCAAGAAGGATTCCGCTGAGCCCTGTAAAAACCGGACTCCAAATCGAGGAGCCAATCGCTACACCTGCAAGGTCCGAGGAATTGTATTTTCCCGACATGATGGTATTGAAAAATACCATTGAAAACATACCTAACTGTGTAATCAAAATCGGGATCAGCATGACAAAAATCTGTTTTATTTTTTCTTTTGTCGAATATGTCTGGTACATCTGTGTACTCCTTGAATATAGTAATTATATAATTATAACAAAATATCATTTCAGGAACCGAAATTTTTTGAATCACGAATTATTAATATTATTTTAAAAATGGAAATACCCCCCTAATTATTTCCTTTGAAATCCTTGATACAATAGAAGTACTATCGAGGAGTGAATCAACATGAAAATCATCAAAATTCTTCTTTTGTCGTCTCTGCTTGCTCTTCTGTCATTTTCCGCATGGATCTATTATCCACAATACCAGATAAATAAAATCAAACAGGAAAATGCACCAACAACTGAAAAGACCAATAAGCTTACTTATATAGATTATTATAGGACCATACCGGACAGTACTATCAATCACCTCGCACTCGGTGACTCGATTATCCGTGGCTACCGAATCCGAGATGACGAAAATATCATCAGTCAATTCTCCACCCAGCTGGGTGTGGAAACCGGTAAACAGGTACTTTCTCAAAATGAAGGTGTGATTGGAATTACCAGTGAGAGGCTGAACGTTCTGATTCAGGATGGAGTGTATGACGAAGCAATCAAAGAGGCTGACATCATAACTGTTAATGTCGGTGGCAATGACATTCTTAAAATGGTTAAACAGAGCGATATCTATAGTGCTCTTAAATCATTTGACAGCCTGCAGGAAGGGTTCTCGAAAAATCTTGCTGAAATCACATCAAAAATTGGAGAGTTGAATCCCGCCGCGACAATTGTCTTTCTAGAACTTTATAACCCAATGCCAGCAGATCACCAATTTTACTCATTGGCAGATAAGCTTTTGCCTCAGTGGAATTTAATGATTTACGAAGCTGCAAATAGCACATCGTCATCTATCGTGGTTCAAACTACGAATGTCATTAACAGTAAAAATCTTGAGTACCTGGCAAGTGATGGAGTGCACCCAAACCCCTCAGGAAATACAGCAATATCCAGTCAAATGTTAAAGCAATTCCAACAACAGCATAAAGCGGATGCCGTATTGGCAAACCGCCAAAATTAAGCTGGGCCTAACGCCTGGCTTTTATTTATTTTTCTGTTCCTCCTGGAAATGTTCATTTAAAAGAGAGGTTTCAGTTGTTGCGAAATTAACGGATTGCAGACTTGTTTCTTCATCAAGCCCGAATAATTGAGCTACCTCGCTATTGTGACCCGTTTTTTCCTTATGCATTCCGGCACACCTCCTTTCAATTAAGAGCGATATTACGTCTTTTAAATCAATCAGCAAGCGGTGGCTGTTAATCCCGCTCATCATCTCAAAATAACCATACAAGTCAATCTTTCCAATAAACAGTTTGTGAAAATAGAGGTGACGTCTTATCTATTTTCCTGTTGCGTCACTTTTTGTAACCCTTCTGTTTATTTAAGGATAGAATCCCCCTCGAAAACGAAATTATAATTGTATTACTGCCCTGTTATGGTCAGCTTTTACAGTTTATGATTAAAACAGGCTCAAACAACATCTATATTAGTTCATCGCAAAGAAAAAAGCCGACACCTTGTTGTAAAAGGGGTGCTGGCTTTCTTTTTAAACAAATTATAAAAACCATACTTTCGCTATCTTTTCACCCTCTATTTCATATATGGCAACTGCTTTTTTGGGCGCTGAATTTTCCCTGCCTGTGACAAGTTCATGATCAACTACTCTGTTTCCATGGACCATCCTTGCCAATAATTCCGCATGATTATTAGGATGATTTTTAAAAAGCTGGCCATATCTGGATCGCATTTCATCAATACCATTTGTCATTATCTTATTGCCGGGAAACTCCATGATGACCACATCATCACTATACACAGATAAAAACTCTTCTAAATCTTGTTTATTATAGGCCTCAAGCTGCTTTTGCGCGAGCATTTCTGATATTCTTTCCATTGTCTGGTCTCCTCAATTAGAATTAGTTCACTTCCAATTATACAAAAACCCCCTGTAAACAGGGGGAATGAATTAATTATTGACCAATTTTGGACTATGCTTCTTAACTGGGGCTTTTTTGCCAATTGTGTCTTCTGCCTGTGTAGCGCGTTTGATAAAGAACGCAAGCACCAAGGCAATGGCTGATAAGAAAACAGTGACATAAAATGCGTCATTGATTCCTTGCAGCATCGCCTGCATGGCAATCTGCTGTTCCATTTCCGCCTGAACTGCAGGTGTAACGGCTTTCCCTGCAGCTGAAGCTTCCTTAAGCGCAGAGGCAGCTAATTCTTTTCCATATGATTCTGCACGCATGGACATGACTGTAACCAGCAATGCTGTTCCAATTGCACCAGAAACCTGCTGCATAGTGTTGTTCATAGCCGTGCCGTGTGGATAATAACGTGCAGGCAGCTGATTTAGTCCGTTTGTGTTAACAGGCATGTTCACCATCGACATACCGAACATACGCACTGTGTAAAGGATGATTAGCTGTGTGTACGTTGTTTCCATTGAGAGTTTGCTGAAATAATAACTAGTCACAAGCGTAATGGCCAAACCAATAATCGCCAAGGCACGGCCGCCGAATTTGTCAAATAATCGTCCTGTGACAGGAGACATGATCGCCATGGCAATCGCGCCTGGCAATAACATCAACCCTGCATCCAGTGGAGAAATTCCTCGGATGGTCTGTACATAAATCGGCAATAGCAGCATACCTGAGAACATCGCCATTGTCACGATCATAGAGATCACGGAGGATAATGCGAACATTGGATACTTATATATCCTGAAGTTCAGCATCGGATTATCCTGTTTTAATTGACGAAGAATAAAGACAATCAATGCGATTGCGCCGATTGCTAAGGTTAAATATACATGCGGACTATCCCACCCCTTCGAACCGGCAGAACTGAAGCCGTACAAAAGCCCGCCAAAGCCGATGCTCGACAATGATAATGAAATGATGTCAAGACGCATATACACTTTTTCTTTTTTATCTTTTAACATGAAAAATCCTAGTAACAAGACAAGTGCTGCGATTGGCGTCACAAAGTGGAAAAGCATCCTCCAATCGTAGTGCTCGATGAGCCAGCCTGAAAGTGTCGGACCTATCGCTGGTGCGAACATTAGTACCAAACCGAATACTCCCATTGCAGTTCCGCGTTTCTCAATCGGGAAGCTAACAAGCATAACATTCATCAATAACGGCATCATGATTGCCGTACCGGAGGCCTGGATCATACGCCCTGCCAATAAAAGCGGGAATACGTGGGCTGCTCCGGCTAAGATGGTACCTGCTGTGAATAGACCCATTGCTGCCAGGAATAATTGTCTGACCGAATACTTTTGAATCAAATAGGCACTAAGCGGAATCATGACACCACTTACGAGCATGAAGCCAGTTGTCAGCCATTGGACTGTCGTCGCCTCAACTTTCAAGTCAGTCATGATGGATGGCAAAGCTATATTTAACAATGTATTATTTAAAAATGCAATAAAAGCTCCAACAATTAATACTGCGAGTATACCGTAAGGCGGTTTGTCGGGTGTCTGCATATTTTGTTCCATTCTATTTCCCCCTAAATTGTTCACAAATTTGTCAACAATGTAATTGCATAGAACTTAGCATATACCAACGGTACAATTTTTGCAACGTTTTTAAATCACCTTAACAAAGGGATTTGTAATGTCCGAAAATTTGATGTAGTATATTTTTTATACAACCGGTACAAAAAGGTCAAGGTGATGAAATGAACGACAGAAAAAGGCATGTTATTGAAAAAGCACATCAGCTTTTCATAGAAAAAGGATTCCAGGCTACCTCTATTCAGGATATCCTTGATTACAGCGGAATATCAAAAGGAACCTTCTATAATTATTTCTCATCTAAAAACGAGCTGCTCATGGATATTTTCAGGACAGCTTTCCGCAAGATGGAGAATGAACGGAATGGCATGTTGCTTGGTAAAGATCCTGGAGACGCAGAAATTTTTATCAGTCAAATTGAATACCATATGACAGCTAACCGAGAGAATAAAATCATTCCTCTTTTTGAAGAAGTGTTTTTCTCGGGAGACAAAGAATTGAAGCAATTCATCGAGGTGGGACAATTGAAGGTGTTACGCTGGTTCGCTGAACGCCTGGGACAGATAACTGATGAAAGTACCCAGCCTTATCTTCTCGATGCAGCGATCATGCTTAATGGCATTCTCCTTCAGAACATCAGGTTTCACCGTAAAGCAACCAGCGAAACATCCAGTTTACAGCTTGTTGTACGCTATAGTGTCACTCGAATTCTGAATATGCTGGATGAGCTTGTATTTTCCGGGGAACAATTAGTGCCCCCTGAAATTATGGATAAGTGGCTGCCCGTTTCTAATACAGAGGAGCTTGACTGGAGGGTTAAAGTTCATTCGATTATTTCACGCATGAAGAAGCTTAATTGTACTAACATAGATTATGTAAGGAAGCTTAATTTCATTGAGGAAGAAATCCTTCGTTCATCCTCACCAAGAAAATTCCTGATTGATAGTGTCCTTCAAACAATGACCGCGATTGATCAAAATGAATTTAACGTTTTACAAGCGATAATCGATGAGAATCTACTTGAAAAAGCATAAAAAAAGGGGCAGAAAACTTCATTGTTTCTGCCCAGTCCACTTGCGATTAAAAACCACCTTTAGATTACTTACTACACAGTATGTTCCATAAAATCAGGATTCCTGATCAAGTTTACTTAAATAGTACTCCACGAGTTCTGGGTAGTCTTTTAGTTCGGACCTTCCTTGCTCTGTAATTACATAAATGCCTCGCTCCACTCGTTCAAACCATTTATAATAGTTTTTCTGAAGAATCAAAGGCGTTTTATTTCCTGTTCCAAGAGCAACCAGGGCTTTCGGAGACAGTTGGCCTAGCTTTTCAAGATAACAGGCAATTTGGATGCAGTTTTCTTTGTAGGCAGTCATGATCTTGGTTTTGCTGCTGCCGCCAATATTATAGTCGGCGCTTCTTCCTTCTATCTCCTTGATCAGCGCTGCTTTTTTCCTGGTATTCTTGCTTGCCATACGTTTATAAGGTTCGGGGTGTATTTTGAATTCAACTTTTTTCCGGTTACCAGCAAATGATACGATAATCAGGCCCAGTTCAAGCCTTTGGATCAATTGGGTGATATCATTCCAGCGTTTCCTGGTGATCCTTTTTGGTTTAGGAATGGCAATATAAACAAGGTCTGTCAGGCGCTGCCTTCTAGTAGCCTGAAGCAATAGATCGATATTCAGAGTTAGTTTTAATTCCACGATTATGAGATTGTCATCCTTGACAGCGGTTAAATCGCAATCGTGCACCTCACCATTGACACGATAGCCTAGTTTTATAAAATGCTTGCGGATCGGCTCATATAAATCGGCTTCGTAAAGTTTCGTCATGTGTCAAACCCTTCTGTCCATCCTGCAGTTTTTCCTATCATTATAGCAAACTTTTTAAATGATTAAGTCATTTAGACAAGCCTTCTACATATAATGTTTACGGATTAAGCAGTGGAGGATGAATGATGAGGGTATTGTTCCTGTTCTTATTGACCATGCTTCTTGGATTGATGATTTACTTGAAGGTTGAAATGGATGAAGCAAAAAGAGCTTCAAACGAGACTGAAACTCAATATATTGCTGAGGAATACACAATCAGTGAGAGTGATGATTCTGGATATTACGGAGCAAGTAAAGATGGCAAAAGCATTTATTTTAAAAAAGAAAAAATTCCAGACAGCGAGAATATTGAAAGTGGTGATTCTATTCTAGTTTACTTTGATAAAAGAGGTCGGATTGACGGACCTGTAAAAATTGAAAAAACCGACTAGGGAGCCAGCTGTTTGCCGGCTCCCTCTCATTTTATCGAATCACTTTTCTTTCCTCAAGCTTTTGTGCGATTGAGATCGTCAGTTCTTGCCCGCTTTTCGGCAGTGAAGTCTTCATTACGGCATTCATGACCGGTGCAAGTGCGCCTTCTGCGGTCATTGCCAGATAACCAGTCATCTTTGTCCGGTTTTTGTCCAACGCTTCTGCGTTAAAATATCCGTTCCCAGTCATGTTTTCATTAATCCCCTTCAAATCAAATGTCACTCTAGTCGGCTCAATCCATTCCTTGATGCTCACCTGCAAACTGATTTTTTTCTTCAATACACCTACAGTTTCCTTGAATGTCCAATTGGACTGTTTTTCGTTCAATTTTTCATGGCTGATATATCCGGGCAACAATGGCGCCCAGTTGTCCATGTCTTTCACGAAATCCCAGACCTGTTCGATTGGAACATCAATGACAATCTCATGTTTTCCTTCTGGCATGATATCTCCTCCTTTTGTATCCTTTATGAGATATATGTTTTCCTTACCGATTTATACTTTGTCCATACTTTTTAAAAGGCTAGTTTGCTATTGTACTAAACTTCTAATCCAGTCGGAATCACCTGATTATTACCCCAACACCCAAATAATATATTCCCTTTACAAAACACAAAAACACACCATTTCAGATGTGTTTTGATGTTTACTATATTTCATATCCATTGACGAAAAAATGAACTGTTTCAAGTTCGTCCTCGGTAAGCTCCCTGCAAGTTTGGTTCCTGTATTGCTCGATGATCATTGTTGAATCTCCTTTATGCCTTTCAGTCAAATCCGCGATAGACCTAAGGAGTTTAACTTCATCAGCGAACTGTTGCTTAGACAAGATGCCGGTATGCGACAGAATATAATGGTCAGCATCAAAAGCTTCAAGTTTATTCAATAATTCCCTGATTCCATTGACTGTATAGTTGTCTTTTTCTGAAAAAATATCTGGGTAAAAGCAGTCTGCCAGGAACAATATCTTTTCCTCTTTGACATAGATGACCACTGAATCATCAGCATGGTCGCCACCCACATGCTTAATGAAGCATGTGATGCCGCCAAGGTCGACCTCAACTTCACCTTCGAAAGTCATTACAGGCAGAGTGATGGTAATGTCCCGCTTATCTGGAAACTCCAGTTTTATCGCATTCGCGCAAAATTCAATCTCTGTTCCTTCTGTGACCCTTTGATCGATTGCCTCATTGGACCAGGATAATGGGCGCAGCTTTTCCATTTCTTTCTTAGTCTTCGTCGAAGAGATGGATAGCGTATTTTCCAGCGCCGACAGGCCGAAAATATGGTCCCAATGCCAGTGGGTCAAAACTACATAAGAAGGCAAATCCACTCCCTTTTCCTTTACCATTTCCATAAAAAGGCTGGCGTGTGCCTCAGAATTTCCGGCGTCTATCATAAGTGTTTTTTCGCTGCCTGTAACGATTCCGAGGATTGGCCTGTCTGTGTCAGAAACCGGCGTCATATACCAAAATCGCTCGCCGATTCTTTCAATTGATTGCATTCAATTCACCTAATTTCCTATGGCTTTTTTCCAGAACGCCTTTAATTTTTCTTGATATTCATCTTCAGCAATTGTATATGCCTCCGTGTGCCCAGCTCCCGGCACAATCCAAAGTTCTTTCTCGCTATTAGCTTCCTCAAATAAACGTTTTCCCATTTCAGTTGGCACAAGTGCATCCTGATCTCCGTGAATGATGAGTAGCGGGAGTTTATTTTTTGCAACACTGTCAATTGCCGACGCTTCAGCGAATGTATAATCTGCCCTGATCTTCGTAATGACACTTGTAATCTGCATGACCGGAAAAGAGGGCAGCTTGTACAGATACTTCAATTGGTGGCTTAATTCTTCAAGAACCGTCGTATATCCACTGTCAGCAATGATTCCCTTGACCTGCTCCGGCAGTTTTTCGCCGCTCGCCATAAGGACCGTTGCTGCACCCATGGAGAAGCCATGCAAGAAAATTGATTCTGCTCCAGCTTCTTCAGCTAAAAAACTTGACCATCGAACATAATCTCTGCGATCATGCCAGCCATACCCTATATAATCACCTTCGCTAAGACCGTGTCCCCTCGCATCAGGCTTAAGAATATCATACCCCTGCTCATAATAAAACTTCGTGATCCCAGGCATTTGCTCACTGTTTCCTTTATATCCATGGGCAAGAATCACTGCTTTACCTGATGGGGTGTCATTCTTTAAAAAACGTGCCTTCAGCTTTAGTCCGTCTTCTGATTCTATTTCTACCAGCTCAAAATCCTGTTTTGCAGTCCAGTCGGTGATTTCCTCCAGCTTCCTCTGCTCCTCCTCTTCACTTAACAGTTTGGCAGCCGTGACACTTTTCCCGCCACCATGAAGGTCAACAGATTCCTCACCACGATTGATGGCCACATTATAAAAGTAATTGCCAGCTGCAATCAATAGAATGAAAATCGCCATAACCGTTCCAGTCCCTATCCATATTAGCTTTTTCTTCACAATCACGATCCCCTTTTTCCCTATTTCAGATTCTTTTTAAAAATAGTTTATCAGAAACTGTGAAAAAAAAGACCGTTAAGCGGGATTTTGTAAAAGTTAGTGCGAACCATTTCCTGGGTATATATAAATAAAACCGATAGGAGGCTGATTGAAATGGAAATTGAAAAAAAGCATATCCTTAAGTCATATAAAAACGAGCAGGAAGCCATTGGTTCAATTGAAAAAATTAAAGACGAAAAAGATCATCCAGTTAACAATTCCATTTCCGGCTATAACGTAGAAAAGAAACACACTAAAAAATACCCTACAAATGCTTTTAGTCCAGGCAAACTTGATATGGGAGAACCCGCTTTTGAAGATTACAAGGATGACCCAAAAGAAAATCCCGCTTTAGAAACAGACAAAAACAAGGATATAGAGCGGCCGTTGCCAGAACGGGCATTGAATAACCGCATTAGATAAGCGAAGGTGCACGGATTTTTTTCCGTGCACCTTGTTTTTATACATTTCTGCGTTGTACTCTCTCTTAAAATAAACCATCCCCAGCTTCTCCGTCCCTTTTAATCATTATTTGTTAACTTGTATATTTTTAGGTTGACATTAAATATTCGGAAAGTTTATTCTTTATGTATATTACGTAAAAGGAGAGCATCACACATGAAGTTCAAAGCATTAGATTTAACTCTGGCATCTATGTTTGTCGGCCTGATGGCTATTGGAGCAAATATTACCTCTTTTGTTCCGTTCATGGTCGTTGGGGGTGTACCGATCACACTGCAAACCTTCTTTGCCATATTAGCTGGGACCATCCTCGGCAGCAGATTAGGAGCGATTTCAATGACTGTCTACGCATTAGTAGGATTAGTAGGCGTCCCAATCTTCGCTAAATTTGGAGCTGGTTTTTCTACTATTATCAGTCCAACATTCGGATTTATTCTTTCTTTCATTTTAACCGCTTATGCCGTAGGCAAAGTCGTCGAAAAGAACAGGACTCTTTCTGCTTTTGTTATTGCTTCATTAATCGGTCTCGTCATCAATTATGTATTCGGGACAAATTGGATGTATTTTGCCTATAAATTTTGGGCAGCTGCTCCTGAAGGATTTACCTATACAATGGCATGGCTTTGGATGGTTGCCCCGCTTCCAAAAGATATTATCCTTGCCGTATTCGCTGGCATGATGGGCCACAGACTGGAAAAAACGGTCCTATCCAAAGGCAGCTTCAAACACTTAAGAAAAGCTGCTTAGAAACTATAAAGGGATTAGGATTAACTGAAACACACCAACAAGAAAGTGTGTTCATGAGTCAATGAGGAAAAAGGGAGTAGCTTGCAGGCCTTTAGGCTTGTAGTTACTCCCCCTTTTTTTACTGGAGATCATAATGGATCTTTCTTTAGAATGTTTTAAAAGTGTTAAAGTTCAATGGGATGGCAGCTTTTTGATTATTTGTGATACTGCTTGATTTTAAAGGATTAAATCGAAAAGCCTTTGATAACCAAAAGGCAACAATACAGCAACTAAGATACCTGTTGCGATAAAGGAAGTTGCTAAAACTCTAAATTTCAGAACGGAAATTTCTTCTCTTTTATAGGCGATACTTAAAACTTTCACCATTGAATAAACCGTAATAACAATAATTATAGCTGAAAAAAGACTAATTAAAATCACTGGCATTATGGATCTCCTTTAATAATATCTTGAGAAAAATCAACAAAACATGAGTGAATGAAATTTTCTGTCTCTTACACGTGCTTTCTCTGTTCGATAAGGAATTCAGATAATATCCATTGTTCAACCTAGATTAGCAAAAGGTAGTTGATGAAGATAGCCATTTTCTTATTCAAAGGACTCAGCTGTTTCAACCATTTTTTCCTTAGTTCCGTTTTTATCTATATAAGATGTCAATATGTAATGATAATCCCCATCACTCCAATGAATCGATGAACCTGGTCCCGCTGTATAGAAACCGCTAATTCCGTTAACCTTAACTTTTTCACCTTCAAAATTGACATATTCAACCGGGATTGGTTGTATAGTCAATGAAAACTGCATTCCTCCTTCTACTCCTTTGAAAATCACCTCGTTTATTTTTGTTTCGTGAGGAGGAATAACCCGTTCATACTCGACAATGGTTATTGGGAACTTCGTCGGAAGCTTTGGGAAGATTCCTTCTTTGTTAAATTCTTCTTTGAGTGCTGCATGGTCAAACCTCCCCTCATTTTGGCTGCATCCCCATAGGATGATCGGAGCTAATAAAATGCATAAAAACATAACCCTTTTCATGAATACCACACCTTTATAATTTGCTGCTTTTCATTTATAGTGAAGATTGAACTTTGGCCAAGAGTAAGGTTTTGAAGCATAAACTATTTCACCTTCCCTACACCATCTAGTACTAGTACGTTCTCGATTGGTAAAAGTTTCAAATGATCCATGATCAATTAAGCTAAAGATACTAAAAACTGGTGCTACAATCACCTTGGATTGAGGCACCAGTTTTTTTAATATAAAGACGGGGGCTGATCAGCCATCGTATTAGTTAGAGTTAAATAGATTAGAATGTTTACGCCAGGTAATAATAAAAATAATAGTCTCACCGCAAAAGAGGATATGCCAAAATACTCAGCAATGCCTCCACAAACACCACTTATAGACTTGTCTGTTGAAGACTTTTTCATTTTTTTAATCAATTTCCAATCCCCCTCATGTTAAATCCTTTTAAGTTGATGATACCATATATAACCATTAAATATCAGGCGTTACATACTTAGCTTTGCTCTCAAGGTATTATATAAAATAGAAAAAAGAACAGCTTTAGCGCTGATCCTTTCGCGTGTCGCGGCCTCCTGATCATACAGCGTCCCTCCCAACTACCATCGGCAGACATGGCAGAGCAGAATATAACCAGAGACATGGGAGAATCGGAGCTGCTTGTGAGAATAATTGGCGAGTGCTGGGGCATAAATAGGCAATTAGAATGAAATCTTCCATTAATGTTTGCTATTGATTCCAGTATCTGTTATGATGAAGTAGAATTATTTTTGTTCGGTGTAAAGGATAGAAATTATTTCGTCTTAATGATCACTTTGGGCAAGGATAGTAACATAATGTGCAAATGCACTGGGAGGTAACAAGAAATGGAACAAGGTACAGTAAAATGGTTTAACGCAGAAAAAGGTTTTGGATTCATCGAGCGCGAAGGTGGAGACGACGTATTCGTACACTTCTCTGCTATCCAATCTGAAGGTTTCAAATCATTAGACGAAGGTCAAAAAGTATCTTTCGACGTTGAGCAAGGCGCTCGCGGACCACAAGCTGCTAACGTAACAAAACTATAATATTAGTTTTGTAAAATGAAGAAGGTTCCTCTGGGACCTTCTTTTTGTTCTGTCTATAATCCCTCCCTCTTCCCTCAATATTCGACCACTCCTATTAAAACTGTATCCCTGCTCACTATACCAAGCAAAATTCACATATCCTCCGCGGACCGAATAATTTTATTAAAGGCCTTTTTTCAGGGAGGGATCAAACATGGCAAATAGCGTTTTATTTAATTCAATAAATGTCAATTCGATGCAAAGTAATGCTGGTGTCTTTATCGGTGGTAATGCACAAACCGGATGGAATTCACCAACCAAGCAAAACAACGGCATTTTTGGCACAGGCCAGGGAAATGTTTACTTCGGAAACATGCATTTCATCAGTGACAATGATGGAGTCGACCTGCCTAATGCGGATCCGGATATACAGCCGACCAGTCAGGGGCAGGCTTTTTAAAAATGATGAATTCCATTAAAATTACCTTTGGAAAAATTAATATCAATAGTATCTCCAGTTCATCCGGAGTATTTTTCGGAACAAATGTAAGTTTGAATTTTCTCTCGACTACAAAAACAAATAATAGTTTTTCAGTAATAGGAGATAAAAATGAACTTGTCCGCAATTTTAGTTTCATTAAAGATGACAAAGAAATTGAAATCATAAAATCTGTCACATAGAATAGTAATCCGCCTTTTAGCAAATAATTTAGAAAACAATAGATAAGGCGGGATCATGATTGAATCAGTTAGAATTATTGCTCAGAATCGCAATTGGCTTTATTGTCTTATTTTCCATGGCACGATGGTCTGGCATAAAAGAAATCAGCCAAATGACGTTTTTCAACCTGGTATCTGCTATCGCATTTGGGTCTATAGCTGCTGCACTTGTAGTCAATCCGAGCGTAAGTATAACAAATGGAATTATTGCGTTACTAGGATGGGCCGTTTTTACAGTTTTAACCGATCAAATTCATCTAAAATCCAAAAAAGTCCGGAAGCTGCTGATGGGCGACCCGGTGATTGTTGTGAAAAAAGGAAAGATAATGGAGGATGCTCTCAGGCAGACGCGTCTTGACATAGACACTCTACAAGCGATGCTCCGTGAGAAGAGCATTTTTTCCATGAATGATGTCGATTATGCCATTTTTGAAACAGATGGAAAACTTTCTGTCTTGAAAAAGGATAGCAAACAGACCGTTACAAAAAGTGACTTGCAAATAACGATGTCTACCGATAAACTTGTCCCGCTATCAACAGAATTGGTATCTGATGGACAAGTGAATGCCCAAAATCTCTCAAAGATGAAGAAGGATCAAAGCTGGCTGGAGACGCAGCTGCAACAGGCCGGTGTCCAATCAGTAGAGGATGTCTTTTATGCAGAACTACAGCCTGATGGGAATTTGTATATTGATAAAAGAGATGATCTGTTGCATTAAAAAAGAGGCCCCGCGATTCATAACGATGGGCCTCTTCATTCTTGTTCAATTTGGACCTGCTGGGATTTCAAAAGATTTTCGAGCCATTCTGGCTGCTGTTCATCTCCTCCTGTATCTCCGAAGATTTCAGCGATATTTCTTTGAGTAAGCCTTGATATGATGTCATGTATATCATTATTATCCCCACTAATACTTCCGAAGCCCTGGTTTTGATTTTTTTGACTTGTAAAATCCTTTGGGAAACTGTTGCCGAAATTCACACATGAAGCATCCTGGACAGTCCCGATTTGGATAGTCCCTATGTAAAAGACAGGGCTTAATGTTTTCAAATTAACTCCTCCCTCCATTCGGAAAAATTTCTTTGCCATTGATTACAACACTTAAAGCTGGTTCGTCCCTCTTCTCATCTTGGTGTTTGCTGCTGATGTTCGGTGGTTGATCTCGTTCATTATCAGACTTCTTCTCAAAAGGTTTTTTTGATTGGGATTTTACTGTCTTGAGATCGGGACTGAACATATTTCCTAAATTCATCATTCCGCTAAGTTCTTTTATATCAATCTTTTCAAGATGATAGGCTAATTCCTCCAATTGAAGGTGTTCGACTGTCAGTTTGTCAATATGAAAATGGTATTCATTCTTCTGCATGGAATCCATTTTTTCATTGAGATGTTGGATCATCTTAACGAGATCTTGGTTATCCATTTCGATTCTCTCCGTTTTTTCGGTGTGAAGAGGTTGTGTTGTTGAAAATTCTGTTTGATTTACCTTCTATAACTCCAAATCCCTCCGAGCTGTTGCCCCGATGCTTCCAGTTATGATGCACATTTACGCCTGTATTCACTGCTGAGCTATTGCTGACAGAGTTTATGCTTATATTTTTAAGGTTAATTTTCGTCATATCATCATCTCCTGGTCAGCTATGGAAGTTGATCTGGATTGATTCTCGATTATGGGTGGAATGTCGTTGGACGAATGGAATCCGGATAAATAGAAGACCATTGAAAAAGTCGGCCTGAATCAGCTCCAGGTCACAATGATGAGGGATTTTCAGCCTTCGTTCAAAAGGGCCCTCCACCCGTTCATTCATCAGAAGTTTATCATCATCTGTCACATAAGGACGCTTTAACTCTCCCTTTATGGATAAATGGTACCCTTCCAATGATAGTTGAACATCGTCCTGAGACACAAGACCGGGTAATTCAGCTACTATAACTAGTTCATTTTCCCCCTGGAACATATCGATTCTCGGTCCGACAAGAGGAAGGATATCAGAAACTGCCTCAAAAAAATCCTCGCCAAGAATCCTTCTGGCCTCACCCATCGAATTCACGCTCTTTTTCCGGCTCATAGGTCCTCCAAGCAATAATTAGTTATTGTATATATATATTTTATACAGAGGAAATTAGACCTTTTGTAAAACAACAATGGCTCTTCTATGCCTGCAAGATGCCAGCTTAGGCAACATTATAATTTCAGAAAAATAAAAACCAGGTCCACCTTTAAACTGGTGAACCTGGCGATCAAAGGCTTATTTAATTTGTTCCTCATAATATAGGTGCGGAACCTTTTGTTCTTCCCCTCTATTTGCTTTTGGTCCCTGGTTTTCTGGACGGACAAGATCATAGACAGCGGTACCTACAATTTCTGCTACATCCTGTAGTTTTTCTTTGCTGATTTTATCGATCGTGTCTTCTGGTGTATGATACCACGGCTCAAGAGGTCTATGGATAAACGAAGCCGAAGCAATACCGCCTTCATAGAACGATACGTGATCACTGCTTCCCCCTGGCTGGATCGGAGTTGGTTCTCCATTCAAACGTTCACTGGAAGCCTGAGCGGTTTGCGAAACAATGTTGTTGGTTCCGTCCGGTGTATTGATGACCAGATCCCCTGCATCCCGGCTACCAACCATATCCATGTTGAAGTATCCAACAAAGCGGTCTTTTTCAGCCTCCGAAAGCTGGCTAACATAATAGCGAGATCCAATCAAGCCCAGCTCTTCAGCGCCAAAAGTGATAAAGCGCATTTCCATATTCGTCGGCAAATCCTTCATGACACGCGCGAGTTCAAGCGTCATTGCTGTTCCAGATGCATCGTCATTTGCTCCTGGTGCTCCAGGAACTGAATCATGATGGGCTCCCATTGCGAGAATACCGTCTTTTGCCTTATTTTTATTCGTTGGTGCTTTCGTGGCAATGACATTATAGGATGTTCTCATTCCGGCCTCTGCACCCTCGATGTTAATTGAAGCTGTTACAGCTTCACCGTTGGTTAGCTTGTCCAATAATGCTTGTCCAGTTTCCTGGCTTATTGCCACAGCCGGTACATAGGCGTCATTTGGAGCACCAAATGTTCCGTTAAGATCTCCTGGTGCATTGTTAAAAATGATGACTCCCGCTACACCGTTTGCTGCTGCATTCAGGACTTTATCAGCAAATGAAATCGAACCACGCTGAATTAATGCGATTTTACCAGTTACATTTACGTCTTCAAAATCTGCTGCTTGTCCTAATCCTGCATAAACCACTTCACCTGCAACAGAACCATCCATCCCATATGTAAAGGATTTCGGATTGATTTCACCTGTATAACCATCTACCGTCAATTCAACTGTGTTTGGTGCAGTATATCCGTAAAAAGTAAATTCCTGAAGCTCTGTTTCGTAACCGTATGACTCGAATTGCTCTTTGACATACTGAATCGCATTATGCTCGGCTTCTGTACCGGCAACACGAGGTGTTCTTGAAAGGTATTCAATGTTATTGTAGATATTTTCAACATTGATCTGATTCAGGACCTTATTGTCAAAAACGTTGAATGGCTGTACCTGGTTCGGAGTTTCTGCCGGCTTAGCAAAAGCGGCTGGTGCTCCTAGAGAACTTAGTGCTAAACCTGTGGCTAATGCGATGGAAAGATAGGGCTTCTTTTTCATACATTACCTCCCGGATAAATAAATTCCTTGTCCGGGGTAAATAATATAATATTCTAAAAATAAAAACTAGTTAAATTATTACTATTTTCACTGGGTAAATAGGATAGTTTTTCAGTGCATCTCATATAATAATAGGAAAAGAATCACAGAAAAAAAGAGGTGGAAAGTTTTCATCCACCTCTTACCTTTCTATTAAACTCCCTTATAGGCCAGTCGATAGATTTCAGCCAGTTCTGAAACTAATGGAAGCTTAGGGTTTGCTGTTGTACACTGGTCTTCAAAGGCTCGGTCTGCAAGCAGGTCTACCTTTGCTTCAAATTCAGCTTTGTCTACACCATTTGCCTCGATGCTCATTGGAATATCCATTTCCCTTGCTAATTTGATGATTGCCTGGACAAGGCTTTCTACACCTTCTTCAGTGGTTCGGCATGGAAGGCCTAGGATCCGGGCGATTTCCGCGTAACGCTGGTCGGCGACGAAGCTTTCATACTTCGGGAATGCCGTGAATTTCTTCGGTTTTGTTGCGTTATAACGGATGACATGCGGCATCAAGATGGTATTCGAGCGGCCGTGAGCGATATGGAATTCTGCTCCGAGCTTATGCGCCAAACTATGGTTGATTCCCAGGAATGCATTGGCAAACGCCATACCTGCAATTGTTGAGGCGTTGTGGACCTTCTCCCGCGCCACTTCATCCTCCCCATTTCGATACGCTCTTGGCAAATACTCAAAGATTAGCTGGATGGCTTTAATCGCAAGGCCGTCTGTATAGTCGTTTGCCATGCAGCTTACATACGCTTCAATGGCATGTGTCAGTACATCCATTCCTGTATCGGCAGTAATATGTTTTGGCACAGTCATGACATACTGCGGATCGACAATCGCGACATCAGGAGTCAATTCATAGTCTGCGAGCGGATATTTGATATTGGCCTTTTTATCGGTAATAACCGAGAAAGATGTCACTTCTGATCCGGTACCAGATGTTGTTGGGATCGCAACAAATTGTGCTTTGCGGCCAAGCTGCGGGTATTTGACGATCCGTTTGCGAATATCAAGGAATTTCTGCTTCAACCCATGGAAATCTGCGTCAGGATATTCATAGAACAGCCACATTCCTTTCGCTGCGTCCATCGCTGATCCACCGCCCAATGCAATGATGACATCTGGCTGGAAGCTCGACATCATTTCCGCACCTTTCATGACCGTTTCAATAGATGGATCTGGTTCTACATCAGAGAAGATTTCACAGTGTACATAATCAGGGCGCTTTCTTAAGTGATAAAGGACTCTATCAACATATCCAAGCTTCACCATACCAGGATCCGTGACAATGAAAGCTTTCGAGATTTTTGGCATTTTCGCAAGATACTGGGTTGAGTTCTTTTCAAAGTAGATTTTTGATGGGACCTTGAACCACTGCATATTCACGTTCCTTCTCGCAACTTTTTTCACATTGATCAGGTTGATGGCACCGACGTTCGTAGAAACCGAGTTCCCGCCGTACGTTCCACAGCCAAGTGTCAAGGATGGCATGTAGGCATTATAGATGTCACCAATCGCCCCCTGGGAAGATGGAGCATTTACGATGACACGTCCTGCCTTCATTCTTAATCCGAATGCTCTTATAACTTCATCACTAGTGGAATGAATGACTGCAGAGTGGCCAAGCCCGCCGAATTCAAGCATCTCTTCTGCCCGCTTAAGACCTTCTTCGGTTCCATTCACTTTATAGCAGGCCAACACAGGGCTTAACTTTTCACGGGAAAGCGGATATTGCGCACCGACACCCTTCAGCTCTGCAATAAGGATTTTCGTTTCTTCAGGCACTTTCACACCTGCCATTTCAGCAATCTTATGGGCCGGCATCCCTACAATATCTGCATTCACTGCACATGAGTGTTCATTGATGACAAGTTTCTCAACCTTCGACCTTTCTTCTTCATTTAAAAAGTAGCAGCTATTGGCGATCATTTCTGCTTTTACATCATGATAGATCTCTTTATCAATGATGACCGCCTGTTCGGAAGCACAGATCATTCCGTTATCGAAAGTTTTTGATAAAATCAGGTCATTGACTGCGCGTTTCACATTAGCAGTCCGCTCGATATAGCAAGGCACATTCCCTGGTCCAACACCTAATGCTGGCTTTCCTGAACTGTACGCGGATTTCACCATCCCCGCACCGCCAGTAGCCAAGATCAGAGAAATCTTCGGATGGTTCATCAGTGATTGTGTCGCTTCCAGTGAAGGCTTCTCAATCCACTGGATGCAATCTTCGGGTGCACCAGCTCTTATGGCTGCATCGCGGAGAATTCTCGCTGCCTCACTGCTGCATTTTTGCGCGGACGGATGGAAAGCAAATATGATTGGGTTTCTTGTCTTAATTGAGATTAACGCTTTGAACATGGTGGTAGAGGTAGGGTTCGTTACCGGCGTCACCCCGGCGATCACTCCGACAGGCTCAGCAATCGTTATCATTCCTTCATGCTCATTTTCGTCAATGATGCCCGCCGTTTTATCGTATTTGATATTGTGATACACATACTCAGTTGCAAACATATTCTTGATGATCTTATCCTCATAAACACCACGTTTTGTTTCTTCAACCGCCATTTTAGCAAGTGGCATATGCTGATCAAGTCCGGCCAGTGCCATTTCTTTTACAATTTTATTCACTGCGTCTTGGTCAAGCTCCCGCATTTTCGCTAATGCATTTAAACCTTTTTCTAAAAGACTATCGACCATTTTTGAAACGGATGATTGCTCTTTTACCACTTTTTCGATTGTCCCCATGTTCAGGACCTCCTCATTTTTTTTGGTTCAACTGCTAGAATTATGTAGTTCATATGTTGTGGAGTTTTAAATTAGGTTCATTGATGTGGAAGTAAGTTTTATTTGTGAATATTTTCACAAGAGCTGTCAAAAAAATTACTCACAAACTGGATTTCTGGGTATTTTCTCAAAACTGATGTCCGTAACAAATTTAGTGCTTCTTTTAACAATGATAACGAAGTTGACTGTCCAGATGTATGCTGGTATCTCATGATCCTCCTTATACATCATCGCTTCGAACTCATCGCCGATGACTTCCTCAAACATTTCCTGGGTATATGTTTCAGTATCGGTTGAGAAGGGTTTGAATTCACAATACATCATTTTTATCACTCCTTTTCCTTTTCTAATTAAAGATTAACACATAAAAAGAATAATACTTTGTGAAATATTGAACAAAGTATGAATTATAATTATCTTTTATTCAAAGGAATGAATTCTCACGGTTTGAAATCGCTTACAAATATATTGTTATTTTAATATAAAAAAAAGACTCTTTATAGAGTCTCTAAAAATCAAATTGCACCCCGGTCAACTCTTCTGATACTGACCATAGCCTGTTCATTGTCACTTCATTGAAAACTCCAGGTGCAGGGATTTCAATTGCCGGAAAACCCTTTCTGTTCCCCCTGCCGTCTGGTCCGATGTATTCACCGCCCGTCAAGCTGTCATCCGCTGCAGCGTAAATCGTCGGTAGGGCACCCATTGCTGCAGGCTGGGAAAACAGTTTCATCAGTCCTTTCATATATTTAGGCGTTTCTCCTTTTCCTAAATTGAATAGATTTGTATTTGATATTCCCGGGTGACAGGCAACACTGATTGTTTGGATGCCATGCAGTTTTAAGCGGTTATCCAGCTCCCTTGCGAATAACAGGTTTGCCAGCTTGCTTTGCCCGTAAAACTTCATCGCTTTGTAACCTTTAGAGCCGTCCAGATTGTCAAAGTCAATCGAAGCTCCACGGTGAGCGATGCTGCTTAAAGTGACAACCCTGGATCCTGGTGTCTTTTTCAGAAGCGGCAGTAAAAGCCCTGTTAGCGCAAAATGTCCGAGGTGATTGCTGCCGAACTGAAGCTCGAACCCATCCTTTGTCTTGCCGTATGGAGGAATCATCACCCCGGCGTTATTGATCAATATATGTAGGTGATCATATTTTTCGATAAATGCAGATGAAAAATTGCGGACACTCGAAAGGTCAGCAAGATCCAATTTCATCAATTCGACGCTTGCTTCACTATTTCCTTGCAGAATGGAATTTACAGCAGCCCTTCCCTTTTCCCCATTTCTCACAGCGAGGATGACGTGTGCTCCTTTTTCAGAAAGCTTTCTGGCAGCTTCAAAGCCGATACCGCTATTTGCACCGGTAATAATAACCGTTTGTCCTGATAAATTCTCCTTTAACATGTGAGGCACCTCCAAAGGTTCTATTTTATAAAGTTACAAATGTTCTCGATGACTTCTTTTTCCCATTGATACGAACTAAAGGTATGGTCTGCTCCTGTCACGATATGTAGCGCTGCCTTCCCCTGGTAGCATTTCTCCTGATAAGTCTTGGATTCCTCAATCGATACTGCTTCATCCCTTGACCCATGAATGATCAAAACATCACGTTTAAAAAATTTCGCCCTTTCCCATACATCAATGGATTTTAATTCAGCAATAAAATCTTTTCCTATTAAATTCCCGCCAATGTCGAAGGCGTCCTCCTCTTTTATATAGGCCGAATTTTTCTCCATGACTTCTGCTTTCTCTGCCATATTGCCAGCAGGAGCGAGTAAAATGAGTTTCTCGATTTTATCTGGATGATCTCCAGCGAGGAGACTGGCAACTAATCCTCCCATGCTGAATCCAAGAACAATCACTTTTTCCTCATCAATATTGGGATGCGAACGAACATACTGTAGGATCGTTTCTGCTTCTGCTAACTCATTTAAAACAGTCATATCTTCAAAATTCCCATCACTTTCTCCGCTCCCTAAAAAATCGAAGCGGAAGCTGGCAATTACTAGATCTTCGAGTGCCCTGGAAATCTTCAAAAAGAAACGATGAGGCTCTAGCTTGCTACCGGTAAAGCCATGCAGAAGAATAACAGCAGGAGCCTTCTTCTGGTCTAATGAAGGGATATGTTCCATCCCTCTCATCACCTTGTTGTTATGTAAAAGCGAAACAGCTTGTTGCATTTGGATAGCTCCTTTCGGTTTAACAATATCTTCAATGTTATCACAATTGGTCTTATTAACCATTGAAATTAGTGTGAATTTAATTCATACTAAACTCATAGGAATTATTGGAGGGATTTGAGTATGAACCTTTTTGTTGAAAAATGCCCACGTTGTAAAGAAGCGCTGGAAGTTAAAGACCATCCTTCAAGCAAGACGATCATCATTAAGTCTTGTCCGTCAGGCCATTATGAAAAGGAATTCCATCCAGCATTGGAGACATATATCGAGAGAAATAAAGTATCTTAAGCATGCAAAGCAGGGCCTTCATTTGAGGGTCCTGCTTTTTTCGTCAATAAACATTCTTCTAAATTCACTAAGTTGACAATTATTGTTTTCATAATTTGTTCACATTTGTCGTCAAAACCGTAACAATTTGCATGTTAGAATGATTACAAATAAAGCAGTGTGATTTTTATCACACCTTTTGCCACAACTTACCGTTCATTTCTGGAGTAATTTCGAAATCTTTGTGAACAAATGAACATAAGTTTGTGATAGAATGAACAAGGTTGATATTTGAAAGGAGCTGCAGTGATGAAGAAATCAAAATTATTTTTGGTCTCCCTCACCTCAATCATGGCTATGCTGTTGCTTAGCGGCTGTGAAAACAATATGGTGGTTTTCAACCCAGAGGGACCAATCGCAAGGCAAATTCTTGAGCTAATCAACTTTTCAATTGCTCTGATGTTACTAGTTACAGTCGTTGTTTTCGGTCTATTCGGATTCATCGTCTGGAAGTATCGTGAACGCAAAGAAAACATGGATTACGAGCCGCCTGAAGAACATGGCAGCACAGTATTGGAAATTATCTGGACAGTGATTCCGATTTTGATCATTGTTGCTTTGACCATCCCTACGGTCAAAACAATTTATGCGATAGATGAAGTACCAAAAGGCTATGAAAATGAAGAACCTCTGGTCATTAACGTGACATCTGCTGACTGGAAATGGATCTTCAGCTACCCTGAACAAGGAATCGAAACAGTCAACTATGTGAACATTCCTGAAGACCGCCCGATTGATTTCAGGCTGACTTCCGCCGGCACAATGCAAAGCTTCTGGATTCCTGCATTGGCAGGACAGAAGTACACGATGGCAAAAGCTGAAACACAGCTTTATCTGGTCGCAGACAATCCTGGATCCTATGTCGGCAAGAATACGAACTTCAACGGCCAGGGATATGCGGGCATGGAGTTTGAAGTACTTTCGCAAACCCAAAAGGAATTTGAACAATGGATTAAAGATGTAAAAGAAACAGCGCCAAAAATGACATTGGAAGAGTATGAGAAAATGCTTGAGCCTTCCCACCTTGGCCGCAAGACATTCTCAAACACGCACCTTGAGTGGGTCGATCACTCTGATCCACATTCAAAGAACTACACAAATCCAGAAATGTACGACAGAGGACATGGCTGGCCAGGAAAAATCTTTGAAGACAAGGACAATTACAAAAATAAAGATGGAAACACTGAGCATTCAAATCACGAAAACAATGAAGATATGAACCATAAAGAATCTGAAACTGAAGATTCACACGGGGGTGACCACAGTGGGCATTAAATGGGATGAATTTTTTGTAACCGGTGATCCACTGATTTTCGCGTCGCAAATCGGGATTGCCCTGACAATGGTCGGTGCGTTAGCCGGAATCACTTATTTTAAAAAATGGAATTACCTATGGACAGAGTGGTTCACGACTGTTGACCACAAGAAAATCGGGATTATGTATATCCTGCTTGGCGTCGTGATGTTCCTCCGCGGCGGTATTGATGGCTTGATGATGAAAGGCCAGACAGCCGTTCCGGAAAATGACTTCCTGAATGCCCAGCACTATAACGAGGTATTCACCACTCACGGCGTCATCATGATTCTATTTGTTGCGATGCCGCTTCTGATCGGTCTCATGAACTTTGTGATTCCGCTGCAAATCGGAGCGCGCGATGTTGCTTTTCCACAGCTGAACGCTCTTAGCTTCTGGCTTACCGTCAGCGGTGCTGCGCTGTTCAATATATCATTCATTATCGGGGGTTCTCCTGATGCCGGCTGGACTTCCTACTTCCCTCTTGCCGGGAAGGAATTCAGTCCGGGTATAGGAAATAACTTTTACGCAGTGGCCCTGCAAATTGCGGGTGCCGGTACTTTGATGACAGGTATTAACTTCGTTGTCACAGTGTTAAAAATGAGAACTAAAGGCATGACCTTGATGAAGATGCCGATGTTCACATGGACATCATTCATCACATCGATTATCATCGTAGCCAGCTTCCCTATTTTTACAGTAGCGCTTGCCTTGATGACATTTGACCGCACATTCGGTACACACTTCTTTACCATCTCCGGCGGCGGTATGGATATGCTCTGGGCGAACCTGTTCTGGCTCTGGGGACATCCAGAAGTTTATATCGTAGTGCTCCCGGCATTCGGTATGCTGTCAGATATTATTTCGACTTTTGCCCGTAAAACTTTGTATGGCTATAAGTCGATGGTCATTTCGATTGTGATGATTTCGGTTTTAAGTATGCTTGTATGGGTTCACCACTTCTTCACAATGGGAAACAGTGCAGGAGTAAACTCCTTCTTCTCGATCACAACAATGGCAATTGCCATCCCGACCGGGGTCAAGGTATTCAACTGGCTGTTTACGATGAGAAAAGGACGGATCAAATTTACGACGGCGATGCTCTGGGCACTTGCGTTCGTACCTAACTTTGTTATCGGCGGTGTGACTGGCGTCATGCTGGCAATGGCTGCTGCTGACTATCAGTATCACAATACGTTATTCCTGGTAGCACACTTCCACTATGTACTGATTCCTGGTGTAGTGTTCCCTATTTTTGCAGGCCTTTACTTCTGGTGGCCTAAAATGTTCGGATATATGCTGAACGAAAAGATTGGTAAATGGCACTTCTGGTTGTTCGTAGTTGGCTTCAACGTGACATTCATGCCAATGTTCTTCCTTGGACTAGACGGTGCGGTCCGCCGCGCGTACACATACTCAGCTGAAACTGGGTTCGGTCCATTGATGATGATTTCTGCTGTTGGATCAGTGATTCTTGCGGCAGGCTTTGCGGCTCTTGTGTACAACATTTATTGGAGCGCACGTAATGCTGACCGCAATATCGGCAATGACCCATGGGATGCAAGAACGCTTGAGTGGGCTACGGCTACACCCGTACAGCATTATAACTTCGCTTCCCTTCCTGAGGTTACGAAGCTTGATGCCTTCTGGCACATGAAAAAGACTGATGAACTTCAGCCTTTGACTGAAGATGAAATAGAAGAAATCCACTTGCCAAGCAACACATGGATCCCGATTTACATGGGTGTCGTGTTTGGAATTTCAGGATTCCTGCTAGTATTTGAATGGACAATCGCAGCCGGTATTGCCGCACTTGGTATTTTTGCCGGATTGGCTTTCCGTTCATTCGATTATGATGAAGGCTTCCATGTTCACAAGGATGAAATTTTTGAAACAGAAAGTAAATGGAGAAAAGGCGCGAACAAAGGAGTGAAGAACCATGTCAGCTAAAGTCAATGCCGCATTGCCGCTTGAATACCAGACAGAGCAAAACAGGATGAATATCCTCGGTTTCTGGGTCTTCCTTGGTGCGGAAATCGTGCTCTTCGCTACCCTTTTCGGAGTATATGGAGTGCTCGGTGAAAGGTATGCCGGCGGACCGACACAGAAGGATATCTTTATTGTAAGAGATGTCATGATTCAAACCTTCCTGCTTTTGACAAGCAGTTTTACAATGGGAATTTCGATCTTTGAAATGCGCCGCAGCAATAGGAAAGGCATGCTTATGTGGCTGATTTTCACACTGCTTCTTGGCGGCGGATTCCTTTTCATGGAGATTCGAGAGTTCATGCACTATGTCCATGAAGGTGCAACGATGCAGACAAGTGCGTTTCTTTCCAGCTTCTTCGTTTTGCTAGGAACACACGGGTTGCACGTCACAATCGGAATTGGCTGGGCGATCCTATTGATCATCCAAATATTGAAGCGAGGACTGACAACTGTGACAGCCCGCAAAGCATTCATCTTCGGACTGTATTGGCACTTCCTTGACGTTGTTTGGATCTTCATCTTCACATTTGTTTATTTGCAAGGGTTGGTGATGTAAAATGGATAAGCATTCAAAAAGCTTCCCGATCAGCCATGTCTTTGGATTCTTTATGTCGCTCGTACTAACGTTTGGTGCAGCATGGATTGCCCTGCAGAGCTCCCTTTCAATGAAGGCAGTCATGTGGATCATCGGCACACTGGCAGTTGCTCAGGCCGGTATCCAGCTATACATGTTCATGCACATCAATGAAGGCGATGATAAAGTAACGAATAATATCAATATCATATACTCAGCTTTTATCGCAGTCGTCATTGTTGCAGGATCCATCTGGGTTATGACTTCAGGACACTCGCATTAAAATAACTAAAACCAGGTTTTCCTTAGGGGATGACCTGGTTTTTTTATTGCTGGTAAATTGTTTTGTAGTATGCCGGTTTGCTGCTGGTACCCCAACTTGTAGATTCCTGATTTAGACTCTGCTCCGGTGGTGGAGTATTGAACGATTGGATTTGGCTTTAGAGGCTTTTGATGCTGCTTAACTTTGTGCGTGATTGGCTTTGGTTTTGTCCGAAGTTACCTCTACTTCGGACAACTTTGGCATGATGAGCTTCGATTTTGTCGGAACCCTGACCTACTTCAGACAATTTCCGCTTGATGAGCTTGAGTTTTGTCCGAACATGACGCTACTTCGGACAACTTTCGCTTGATTGGCTTCGATTTTGTCCGAACTTGGCCCTATTTCAGACAACTTTTGCATGATGAGCTTCGATCTTGTCCGAACCTTGACCTACTTCAGACAACTTTGGCCTGATGAGCTTCTATTTTGTCCGAACCCTGACCTACTTCGGACAATTTCCGCTTGATTGGCTTCGATTTTGTCCGAACTTGGACCTACTTCGGACAACTTTCGCTTGATTGGCTTCGGTTTTGTCCGAACATGACGCTACTTCGGACAACTTTGGCTTGATGAGCTTCGATTTTGTCCGAACATGACGCTACTTCGGACAACTTTCGCTTGATTGGCATCGATTTTGTCCGAACTTGGCCCTACTTCGGACAACTTTCGCTTAATCGGCTTCGATTTTGTCCGAACATGACGCTACTTCAGACAACTTTGGCCTGATGGGCTTCGATTTTGTCCGAACATGACGCTACTTCGGACAACTTTCGCTTGATGAGCTTCGATTTTGTCCGAACATGACGCTACTTCAGACAACTTTGACCTGATTGGCATCGATTTTGTCCGAACTTGCCACTACTTCAGACAACTTTTGCTTGATGAGCTTCGATTTTGTCCGAACACTTTCGATAACATTCTCTACTTCAGCCACTAACCGGTCAAAAACCACTTATTCCCTTATCCCGACTTACTTAACATGATTGGCTAAAATTGAATTTAAACCTTTGCCATCTCGTTTTTGCGGCCTTTAATCAAACGTAAACGAGGCAACTTGCCTTCTTTCCTGAATAAAGAAAACATCGCAAAGTTAAATGCTGCAAGGAACAGTGATAGGACGGCATGCTGGAATCCGTGTGATGCCAATGCCAGGAATCCGCTTACAAGACAATACAAACCAACAATTAGATAAAAATACATAAGAAGTTTTCCCACTTCTCATTCCCCCACTTTTTCGTATGTATTTTTTATATTAACAGAATTTATAAAAAAAATGTCACATAATGTTCACATTTTACTCTTTATTTTTTCATAATTTAAGTAGCAACCCAGTTTGCACTCTCTATCTTCCCACAAAAAAACAACGGGCATTATACCCGTTGTTCTCTTTCCCCTTTGTTCTTGCTTTTCCGGTAATAGCGAAAAGCCTGTATAGAATCTTAAAAAGATGGTTTGGATAATGAGCAATTGCCGACCAGAGCCTGTAATCTTGGTTCGTAGTAACTTAAGCTGGCGAGAAAGTAACATGTTTCAGGGAAGTGGTGTTCGAGAAACCGTAGATTGGATTTATTCAAAAGAGTATCTCCTTTATACTTTGCCACCATTTGCTTTATGAACTGATTCATTTCCAGGGTGGTCATTCCGACTTCATAAATAAATTCCTGCTGTCGGGCAAAGCCTGGCTGCTTTACTCTTAAGTAATTTTTCAAATGATGGTTTTGGACGATATACAGCTGGAATCTTCGTTTGAATTCCTGCGCGGCCGTGTTTGCTCCCACTTCAATTGGGTCAAGCAGATTCTCGAAAAGCACAGCGTGCCCGAGCTGATCTTCGAGCCAAAGGTCCATTATTTGAGTAATAGTCAGCGGAACTGGTTCCTGACCTTGTACGAGATAGCTTAGAATCCTTAAATATTCCTGGTTTTCACTAAGAGTACCGTTTAGATAAGTAGGTGACAGATTCAAGTTCACTTTATTGTCGATCCGGAGAGACTGCAAAGTACCTTCAAAATCATAATAATTTTTAGCAAGCTTCCATGCTCTTCTTGAAAAATCAATCATTTGACTGTCCTGATAGTCAGCATCACGAGGAATAGTTTGTAGCTTAGCTAAAAGATTGTCGTATAAGCCGATGAATTGGTTGGCGATTTCTACATACTCACTCTCGACTGGCGATAACCCATCCCTGACAAAAAAAGCATGATCCTGCAGCATTTCAATCCAAAATGAATGTTCATCCCAAAGAGAAATCATATCTCTCCCCCTCCTTTTCCTACTTATACTTACTGTTCAAAAGAAGAAGAAATGATGACCGGCAGAAATTCCTAAATACACTCATCTTTTACCATGAATTGAAGATACTAAGAAAAATCTAATTCAATTCTCTCCCAAAAGGTGTTGCTGATGAAAAACTTGAAACTATACATATTTTTAATGGCCGTCCTGCCCTGGCTCTCATTGCCCCTTCTTGGTAAACGAACATTCAAAAAGTTCCTCCCAGGTACCTTGTTCATGGGAATATATTTAATGTTCGAAGGAAGGTTGGCTGAGAAGAGAAAATGGTGGTGGTTCCCTTTTCAAATCAAACCAAATGTATTAGGTGAATTGCCCTTAATATGGGGGCCCTTCTTTATTGGATCATTCTGGATCATGAAATACACTTATAAAAAATTCAATTTATACTTATTGGTCAATATCCTGATTGACTCATTATTCACTTATTATGGTCTCGATATTTTCAAAAAATATGGTTATGTCTCATTGGTGCGCCTAACTAAATTTCAGTTATCAATAGTTTTTTTAATCAAGACCTTCGTTTTATATGGGTTCCAGGTATTTTACGACAAGTTCGTTAGGGGAATATCCGATAGGCATCATCAATAATTAAAGTCTAAATGAACATAATATAAATAGGTCAATGGAAAGTGAGATGAGTGGAATGGCAAGACAAGGGATGAGTAACAAAGATCAAACTAGGGAGCAAATAGAAAAGCATGATGAAAGTAATGATATTGAACTGGGCTCCGAGTTCCAGATCGGAAATTCAAAATCACAGAGTCAGAAAAAAAGCGGAAGACAAGCAAATAAGAAATAACTAAGACGCCCTTCTACTTGTGGGCGTCTTTTCTTCTGAGTTACAGCTCATCAAAGCCAGGAATAAATTTCTGAAAGTTATTTGAAATTTAAAGTTTTAGAAGAGGAATCACCGGGAAGGTACGTAATAAGATTGATATTGGGAGGTGTTGAAGGTGAGTTTGTTGTACAGCAAGGCAATGGAAGCTTTTAAAAAGGATGCTGAGCGGCAGAATGATTTTCAAAAGAACTCAACTAGAAAGGCGAACAAATAATCCGCCTTCCAGGTTGTCCATTCATCTTCTTATCATCCCTAAAATGAGGATGATTTTTTTTGTTGGCATTTAATTGTTCAAATGCGCACTTCCGATTGCCCTGAGAATCAGGCTGATGATCGCCGCGAAAAGGACAGTTGAAAATAATAATAAGAGATGGATTTCACTTTGAAGAAACTTCGTTAAAATAATGTTATTCAAGGAAGCAATAGCAAGGACCCCTATTATATATAAAAAATGTATCAAGACCGAAATCGACAGCGCAGGCTTTAAGACGTTCATTATATCACTCCAGGAAAAATGGTTCTCCTTACTTATTCCATATTATGTAACCAAATTCCTCTTTTTTCGCCAAATTTTTTACAGAAAAAAAAACGAAATCATGTAGATTCCGTCCTGATTTTTATAGATTCTCGATGAAGACTCTGATGACATCGGCGCCGCCAATGAAGGTACCGAGGGAACTTCCAAGGTTCGAAAGTACGACGATCAGCAATATCCGGCTGACTTTGTTTCGCCAGAATCCTTTAAAACTGAACACATCTTCAGATAGTGTCTCAAAATCCTTAACATTCGGCCTGCGTACATACGCCTGTGCCAAACCGGCAAACCAGCCTGCGGCGAGCAAAGGATTTAATGAAGTGATAGGCGCCGCTATAAATGCAGTCACTATCGTCAGTGGATGTCCCATCGCAATCGCTGCTCCCAGTGCAGAAAGGCTGCCGTTCCACAAAATCCAGCTGATCGTTTGTGAATAACCTGCAGATGGATTAGCGAAAAAAGTATAGGCGATAATAGCGAGTATCAATACAGGAATGCTCCAGCCTATGACTTTAGGCCAATTGGATTTCGGCGGGATCGCTCTTAGTTTCTTCAAGTCATGCTCTTTTTTGATTTCTTCCTTGATTCCCGGTACATGTGCCGCTCCAAGGACAGCGACGATTTTTTCTCCAGGTGCATCCTTGATTTTCTGTGCCAAGTACTGATCACGCTCATCAATCAATGGCTTTTTCAGACGAGGGAATGTCTCGGTGAATTCATTCAGCATCGCGTTGATGGTATCCTGTTCCTTGAGCTTTTCCAGTTCCTCCTCCGAGATACTGTCCCTGCTGAAGATGCTCGTAATGATTTGGCTTAGCAATAATGCCTTCCCTTTTAACCCAAGGTTGCCCCAGATACGGGAAAAAGTAATCTGGATATTGCGATCTGCCAGGACAAGTTCTGCTCCAACTTCCTTTGCGGATTCTATTCCCTGAATCATTTCCTGCCCTGCTTTGATGCCAAGCTCCTTTGCCATCCGGTTTTGGAAAGAAGAAATAGCCAGATTCATCAATAATAAGGAAGCCCGTTTTTCTTTGATGACCTGGATGATATCCATCTCTTGCCACTTTGAGCCCTCGGTGATCGTTTGATATCGCTGCTCGTCCAACTCGACGCAGACAGAATCCGGTCTCTCTGCTTCAATTACCTCTTTAACCTGCTCAGCACTATGTTTAGAGACATGTGCAGTTCCAATCAGTATGTATTCCTTGCCATTCATTTCTATTCTCGTAATATTTTCCTCGCCCATAGATACCTTCCTTTTAATAGACCCATGCAAGCCAACTATATGTATTATATATTTCGAAACAAAGTTTATGATTCATTTTACCATTATAACATGAACAATAGTCCCAATTATAAAGATATTTTCCGAGCAAATGATAATTGCCAGATTGAATCGGCAGCAAACGATCTAGATAGGCAGAAAAAGACCGCTCAAAAGTAAACATTTACTTCTGTGCGGTCCGGATTAAAATTTATTTTGAATAGCTTGTTTTAATTGAGGATGATTTCCTGTTATTCATCATTTTCTTCACGATTGGATAAAGAACAGGTCCCCACTTAAGCGCCGTTCTGATTAACTTATTCATGTGTCATCCCTCCTCAAGTCTTAGTAGGTATATACCCTGACTAAACGAGAGTCAACCCTGCATGATTTTGGCAATATCGGTACTTATTTAGCAGGAGAAAGTTCGTCCTCCGTCACCCATTGATGGTTCGTAACTTTTTCAGACCCATCAGTCGGCGTGAAATCAACCATATACACAGTCATTTCTTCAGCTGTATCGATGACTGCCTTTGCTCCATGCATTCCTTCCATATGATCGGTATTGATGGTTGCTTCATCCCCTGGCTTTAATGGTTCGTCTCCGGCTTCAAGCAGTTCCTCATGGATGACCCACTTATGCTGTTCTACACGATCTCCCCCATTCGTCGGATCATAAGATAATGAATAGACGACGGTGTCATAGGCACCGACAATCGTCGCTTCTGCCCCTTTCATGCCAGGCATATGATCGTCAGTTATGATTGCCTTGCTGCCAACTTTGTATGCTGGATTCGCGGCTTCCTGCAATCCTTCAGGTAAATCGCCCGATCCTGAATGCTCCATATTTCCATGGCTGTTGTGATTTTCATTGCTGGACTTTTCCTCTTCACCGGTGCAGGCAGTTAAAAATAATGCTGTTGTCATTGATAGCAGTACCATTAAAAGCTTCTTGTTTAATTTCATCCCTTTTTACCCTCCTATTTTTAAGAAATTTATAACATTTATTTATGCAGATTTTATGAAGTAGCTTGTTGCTAACTGAATAGCTAATTTTCAAAAAGTTTTAATCCCCTGAAAAATAGGTAAAACCCTTATATAACATCTAAGTAGGGAGAATCTATGACAACAAGATTTTTAAAAGTAATCATCCTATTCATTATTTTTTCAAGCATCAATATGACACTTGCAAAAGCAGAAACAGATCGCCAGGTAATCCTTATTTCTTTTGACGGCATGCGGAACGACCTCACAAGGACTTATGTGAAGAACGGGAAACTGCCTAATATAAAAAATGTGATTGAGAAAGGAACGATCGCTAAATACGCTAAAACTGTAAGCCCGTCACTTACAGCCCCATCACATGCAGCGATTGCCACAGGAGCGACTCCGCTGAAAACATCAATCGTCAGCAATGCCTGGCAGCAGAAAGATGCATCATTAACGAACCAGAAAAGTGCCTTTCTAAGTGAATTTGAGGTTGACCCTCTTTGGGTAGCAGCCAGGGAGCAAGGGAAAACGACTGCAACAGTGGCTTTTGCTGGAGCAAATCCTTCCACAGGTAGGCAAGCAGACTATACGATATATTACGGAGATACTTGGTCTTCCAGCAAACAAGAGAAATTTAGATTCTCAGAAGCATCAGGCTGGAGTAACAAACCAGAAAGCTTTAGCCCGCTGATGGAAACATCCTTCACCATCAAGGTCGAGGATGGCAAAAACAAAGAGATGCAGATACTCGCATTCGATACAACCAACGATCAGAAAAAGAATTACGACAGATACATTGTTTCAGACAATAAATCAATTGATCATAGTGGAGTAAACACAAAAGATTGGGGCTCGGTCAGCATCCAGGTTGATGAAAACCAGACTGCTGGTTTTTGGTTCAAGTTCACATCCATCGATCCAGCATTGGACAAAGAGGCGGTCATGTACCGATCACAGGTAACATCAGGTTTAATTGATGGACCAAATGGATTTGCAGCACGGATTAAGGAAGAATTTGGATTTTTCCCGCCTCAAGATGATGACACCGCCCTTGAGAATGGCTGGATAACGAGGAAGGAGTATGAAGAAATATCGGAGAGATTCGTAAACTGGGTAACAGATGTATCACTTTTCATAAAAGATGAGTACCAGCCCGATTTGCTGATGTTTTACGCACCGCAAATTGATCTTCAGGAGCATAAGTACCTTCTGACAGATCCAAGGCAGCCTGATTATTCAACTGAAAAATCCAAGAAGTACATGGAATATATCGAATGGTCCTATAAGGTTGCTGACAAGGTCGTTGGGAAGACTGTCCAATCCCTGGACGAGAATGACAATCTCTTCATTGTTTCGGACCATGGAATGGAACCGGCGCATTCAGCTCTTGAGCCTAATAAGATCCTAAAAGACAATGGTCTTCTTGTGTTAAATGCTGAAGGAGAAATAGATTATAGAAAGTCAAAAGCAATAGCGATATCGAGTGGTTCAGCAGCCCACGTATACATCAATCTGCAATCGAGAGAAAAGCATGGAGTCGTTCCTGAAGAAGACTATGAGCAGATTCGTGATGACATTATCAAGGCGTTCGAAGGTGTACAAGTGAATAGGAATGAAAATGGGCCAGTCATCAAGCATCATCTAAAGGGTATTTGGAGCAGCACCATGAACTTATCTTTTAACGGATTGCAAGAAGACACAAAGAGCCTGCTTGGCTATCTGACGAATGCCAAAGTACATCCCTATCAGGATATCAAGAAAATTACCCAAAAAGAGGATTTAAAGGACCGGAATGCCGGGGATGTTCTGCTATTGGCTGCTCCAGGATATATTATGGGGGAAGGCATATCAAAAATCGTAAAGCCAACAACGGAGTTAGGGACGCATGGCGGAAACCCAGAGCGTGAAAGACTTAAAGCGGTATTCATGGCATGGGTGCAGATATTCAGGCTGGCAAGCAGATAAATCCGATTTCTAATTTGGATATTGCGCCAACAATCTATAAGGTGCTTGGGCTGGAAACTCCCTCATATGTTGAAGGGAAGAGGATAAATGAAATAACTGAATAATAGCTAAGGGCGAATCGATCCCGATTCGCCTTCTTTATAGTTTCTTTTCCATGACCCATAATGGCTTGTCACGGAATTGTATTTGTTTTAATTGCTGAAACCCCTGTTTTGCCCAAAACGACAATCCAGGTTGATTTGCAGCAAAACATCCCAATCGTACTTCCGATATTCCACGGTCTACCATCATATTCTCATACATAGCCAGGGCTTTTTCCGCGATTGACTTCCTAGTCCAGTCTTTATGTATAATTAACAGGCCAAGCCATGGTTTTCCGTCTCTGGGATTCCTCATGATAAAATCAATGATTCCAATGAGTTTTCCTTCTGCTTCTATTAGGTACCTCTCTTTCTCGAGTTCTTTCCCCTCTTCATGCTCCTCCATCAAATCTTTTTCATCCAATATCCGCTTACCTTCCGAAAGCAAATTATAGTCTGGATGAGAATTCATGATCTCCATCTCTACTGGAATCTGAGCCGGATTGCTTTTGACAAATTTCATCATTCTCTCCCTCTGCATAATGTTTCTGTTATTAGTTCATTTTAAGTATGAGGTGATATCCATGGATTTGCAAAGGGTAAAAGAAATCCTGTCTGCCCAAGATGAAGTCTCTGTCCACTATCATGGAGTACCGATTTGGATTGAAAGCATAGATTCTACTTCAAGTATGGCGGTCATTTCGTCACGAGGAACCCAAGAAGAAAGACAGCTTGTATCGATCGACAGCCTGGCAGAATGATTAAAAGAGGCTCTCCTGCTGGAGAGCCTCTTAACATGTATTCAGGAGGCGCAGGTTCAGCCAAGAACCACTCTTTCCTGTCCCGTGTATACATTCAGAGAATCATTGCGAACAAAACCTATTGTCGTTATCCCCAAATCCTCAGCAAGTTTTAAGGCAAGGGCAGTAGGTGCTGATTTTGAAAGAACAATTTCGCAGCCAATCTTGGATGCTTTCAAGAGGATTTCTGCGGATATCCTGCCGCTGAAAGCAAGAATCTTGTCTGTGAGCGGTATATTGTTTTTAAGGCAGTACCCATATATTTTATCTAGGGCATTATGTCTCCCAATATCCATGCGTGAAATCACTACCTTGCCTTCCTGGCAAAGGGCCGCATTATGAACTCCTCCAGTGTTCTGAAATACGGTTGATGATTCCTGCATTTCGCTCATAAGTGAAAAGCAGTCCCGTGTTGAAATTTTTACCCGTACCCTGTCCATTTTTTTAGCAGTCAATGCATCATTTATGAACACGAACCCCTGCCTTCCAGCTCCACAACATGATGTGATGTATCTTTTGCCCTGGAAATTCAGGTAATACGGATTTAACTTCTTCGTTTTTACATGTGCAGTGCCTGACTTACCATCTATCCAAACATCTTCTAATTCGTCGTATTTGCGAATAACCCCTTCAGAAGCCAAAAAACCTGTGACAAGGTCTTCGATATAATCCGGCGAGCAAACCAGAGTGGCAAACTCTGTCCCATTGATTTTTATAGTCACAGGATGTTCTGTAACGATACTATCCTCAATTCGTTCTGCAAGTCCGTTACCGTATCTGATGATTTCCCGTTTCACTTCAATTGGTTCCAGTGCTTTGCCACCTCGTTCCATCTGTTTTGCCTACTTCCTAAGGAGTTTAATTTTGAAATTAATATGCCAAGTCACCTAAAGGCGGTGTTTTCCGGTCCTCTCGGCAGCTATCACATACATGAAGCTTTACAGCTTGAAATATTTCTTCCTGATTTTCCACAAACCCTTCTTTTCTTCCGCATACTTCACAAATTCTCATTTTCGTCACCTCTTATGAACATTTATTCACTCATTAGTTCAAAGCCGGCTTCACGCACTGCCTGCTCAAAATCAGCCGGGGATGCCATCCTTTCATCGAACATTATGGACACAGTTTTGTGCTGCGAGCTGGCTTCAGCCTGGGAAATTCCCCAGACATGAAGCATTGCCTCGGTGAGTTTCTCGGCATCTTCGGTTGTGTGTAAATTACTGATCCTGAAAGTCTTTTCCTGCACAATGATTCCTCCCTAATCCCTCTTTTCCCTGCTACGCAGGAAGGCCTCTCCCATCCCTTCCATAAAATCAACCATGGTCGTCATCGCAGCACGGATCTCCGGACTGCGGAGCCTTATTCTCATTTTCCAGATGCTTTGCTTCTTGCCTTTTTCCCCGGTTTGGGACATCCTCTTCAAACCAAGAGAGACCCCTGTCAAGAGAGTTTCGAGCTGGGAAGGCTGCATTCCCCCAAGAAACTTAAACAGTCCGAAACCGCTTTTGATGATATTATGGACAGCAGGCTGGTTGACCTGCTGCATCGCAATGACTCCTACCTCGTTGCGCTGCTTTAACAAGGAATCTGCTGTTTCGAAGACTTTCACTTCGTGGAGTTCTTTTGCCAGCTCGATCATCGATAGGACTGCTTCCTTATTATCAGCTAGTGCCTGCAGGATTTCTTCAACTGCCTGGGCCCGTTCTTCCGTTTCGTTTGGAACCTGTCTGCTAATTTGCCTGATCGCTTTCGCCATAATACCCCTCCTTCAAATCATCTATTTCGGAAATTGGTATATAGTCAGAACGCTGCCACTTTTCCTCGACCTTCACGCTGATTTGCGGGATTCTGTTTCCAAAGCGGTGGTTGTGTTTCGGAAGCGGCGGCTCTCCTGATGTTTCAAGCACTTCCATCTTGACTCCCATTTCCTTATAAGCTGGAGTATGGGTAATGAGATCGTGATAGCTGCTTGTCAGCCTGTTCACTGCCTCGTTATCCTCTGCGGTATTCATCGGCAGATACAATTCATGGCCCTTTACCCTGTCAGTCACAATCACGCGGACTTCGACCTGCCCATATGGTGAAGTCAGTCCGACAAGGGCTCCATCTTCTAGCTTTCGTTCCGTTGCAAGCTCAGGTGAGATCTCGAGCCATACATCCGGAACCTTATGCACAAGACCCTCTGTTCTGTGTGTCATATTTCCCTCGTGGAAATGCTCCAATATCCTGCCATTGTTTAAATGCAGATCGAATTCCTTGCCCGGGTCAAACGGAACGGTCCACTCGACAGGAAATAGCCTTGCCTTCCCATCAGGAAATCCAAATTTATCAGTATACAATAATGGTGTATCGGTTCCGTCAGCTTTAACCGGCCAGACAAGCGACTCCCATTCTTCCAGCCGTTCATAGCTCACTCCAGCAAATATATTTGCTAGCTTTGCCGCCTCATCCATAATTTCTGAAGGATGCTGATAGTTCCAGTCAGCACCAAGCCGATTCGCCAACTCCTGAAAAATCAGCCAGTCAGGCTTTGAATCCCCCAGCGGCTCAAAGACCTTGTAGAATCTTTGGATCCGCCTTTCGGTATTTGTAAAAGTCCCGTCCTTTTCCAGGCTAGGCGCTGCCGGTAAAACAACATCCGCAAATTGTGCTGTTTTACTGAAGAAGATATCCTGGACGACAAAGAAGTCAAGTTTTTCAAAGGTTGAATGGACATAGTTGGAGTTTGCATCCACGATGGCCATATCCTCTCCGAATAGATACAATGCTTTCATTTTTCCCTTATTGATGGCTTCGACCATGTGGTGATTGTCATAGCCAGGGTTTTCAGGCAAATCAACACCCCAGGCCTCCTTATACTTGGCCCTGACTTCTTCATCGTTTACAGGCTCATAACCTGGCATCCAAGGAGGAAGCGTGCCAAAATCACAAGCCCCCTGGACATTGTTATGACCGCGTAATGGATAGGCGCCTGTCCCGGTGCGCCCATAATTACCGGTTACCAGCAACAAATTCGAAATGGCGGTACTTGTGTCTGACGCCCCCATATGCTGAGTAACTCCCATTGCCCAGAGAATACAGACTGATTTTGCTTCCTTGATCATTTCTGCCAGACGCAACAGTTCCTCCATGGTGAGCCCTGTTTTTTCAACAGCATACTCCAATGTATATTTTGCAAGAGAGGCCTTGAATTCTTCTACACCATTCACGCGTTCTGCAAGGAAACCCGCATCCTCCCAACCCTGGTCAAAAAAGTATTTTGCAATCGCACTCAGCCAAATAATATCCGTACCTGGTTTAGGGTGGAGATGGACATCCGCCCTTTGTGCCAGTTCATTCTCCCTTAAATCAACAACGACAAGCTTCTGGCCATGGAGTTTGTGCTCACGCTTGATTCGTGTTGCCAAAACAGGGTGAGACTCGGCTGGATTCGCGCCGACAACGATCACAAGCTCTGACGCAATGATATCCTCCATTGTTCCGGAATCTCCGCCAAGTCCTACAGTCCGCATCAACCCGGTAGTAGCAGGAGACTGGCAATACCTCGAGCAATTATCAACATTATTAGTTCCCATGATGGCACGTGCGAACTTTTGGAAGAGAAAGTTTTCCTCATTTGAGCATTTCGATGAAGCGATATAGCCTATGGCATCCGGGCCATGCTCTTCCCTGATTCCGGAAAGCTTATCAGCAATCAATGACAGAGCTTCATCCCAGGTCGCCTCAACAAATTCTTCTCCTTTTCGGATAAGCGGCTTGGTCAGGCGTTCTTCACTGTTAACGAAATCCCAGCCCCATTTACCTTTGACACAGGTAGAGATCCCGTTGACCGGTGCCTCTGTCTTCGTCTGGATTTTCAGGATTTCCCGGTCCTTTGTCCAGACCTCAAAGCTGCAGCCGACTCCGCAATATGTACAGACCGTCTTCGTTCGTTTAATCCGGGCCTTCCGCATTGCTGCTTCCACCTCGGATACAGCAAAGATTTCACGATAACCAGGCTCCACCTCTTTTGTCATATCAATCATCGGCGCAAGAATGTTCGGAGCAATCCCTGTCAGGAAACCGGCATTCCCAAGCATTGATTTTTCCATGAGAGCGTTACAAGGACAGACATTCACGCAATGGCCGCAGGATACACATGAAGATTGGTCAATCGGAACGTCATCATCCCAGATCACCCGAGGAACTTCACGGCTCCAGTCAATCGTAAGTGTTTCATTCACCTGCAAGTCCTGACATGCCTCAACGCAGCGTCCGCAAAGGATACATTGGTCAGGCTCGTACCGGTAAAATGGATGTGAATTATCGGGCGGATACGGTTTTGCCTGGAATGGATACTTTTGATGTGCGAGTCCCATATCTTCAACGGTATTATGAATCGTACAGTTTCCGTTGTTGTTATCACAAACAGTACAATACAGTTCATGATTTTTTAGGATTCTCGACATAGCCTCATACTGGGCAGACTTCACTTCATCTGACATTGTATCGACTTTCATGCCCGGCTCGGCCTTTATCGTACAAGACCGTGTCAATTGTCCATCTACCTCCACATAACAGGTATCACATGTCTGGATTGTCCCCAAATCGGGATGGTAACAGATACCAGGGATGAAAACATCTTCAGCTCTTGCTACTTCTAAAATTTTCTGCCCTTCTACGGCACTGTATTCCTTGCCATTTATTTGGATCGTGAATTTTGAATCACTCATTTACCTGCCTCCTTAATCCAACTCTCGTCAATCCATGTCGGTTCGTTCCCGACTGGTTCGGCCTTCGCTTGGTCTCCTTCCTGGTACCCGTCTCCAATGTTCCGCGATAAGCAATCCAGTAAAACACGGAGACAAACACAGTACCCCCTATTGCATTACCAATGAAGACCGGAATAAAGTTCCTGATAAAATCACTCCAACTATAATATCCAGAGAAGATTGCCGCTGGAATCACGAACATATTGGCGACCACGTGCTGGAAACCTATGGCGACAAAAGCCATGATTGGAAACCAGATTGCCAGAATCTTGCCGCCGATATCCTCCGCGCCATATGAAAGCCAAACAGCCAATCCGACCAGCCAATTGCAGCCAATGGCCGATACAAGAGATGCCATAAAACCATGGTCCAGCTTACCGCCAGCAATCGCAACCGTCTTGTCAAGATAAGGACCAGTAGATGTTAGTTCTGCGACCTGGCCAAAGAAATAGGCGACGAACAATGCGCCCAAAAAATTAAACAAGGTAATCCAAAACCAATTTTTCAAAAGCATGCCAAGGGAGATTCTCTTCGCCAAATAGGCCATCGAAACGGCCATCATATTCCCTGTCAACAGTTCTCCGCCGGCAATGATGATTAAAATAAGTCCTACAGGAAAAACTGCCGCACCGATCAAAGAGCTTAGCGTCCCCCATTCCTCAGGAAGACTGGCGATTACCCGGATATCAAGTAAGTAGCCAAGGGAAATAAAAGCCCCTCCTAGAAAACCCAGGACCAGTATACTGGAAAAAGGCAGGTGTGCCTTCTTCTGTCCATGTTCAACTGTCAGTTGAGCAATTTTATAAGGCGGATGATATGCCAAGGGTCATTCAACTCCTTTAATTTCCCTAAATAATATTTACATAACTGGGAAAATTATTTAGCATCATGACAATAATTTTTTAAAAGGAGTAAAAACCATGGACAAAAATCAATTGCTTCACCGCGTTCAGGCGATGATTCAGTCATCAACAAAAAGGCCAAAGCAAATGACGATTTCAACCGTTAAGGTGGCAGATATTTTCGGGGTAAAACCTGAGGAAGTCCAAAAAGGACTAGAAGACCTAGTAGCGCAAGGATATCTAAAACAAGCTAAACTTGAAAGCCCGCCATATCATATTGTATTTTTACTTCCCTGAAATACAAAAAGCACATCCGATTGTGGGATGTGCTTTGCTATTATATGGGAAACTTCCTTATTCATTTTACATAATGGCTTGATTCTCACTGTCTGCCATTGAGATATTATTTTCTGCTGGAAATATCTGTTCCAATATAAGAATTCTTAATTAGTTTACATAATAATATTATGTTTTCTTAATGATGACTTTGTACCCCATTTGGCCAAAAAATTCCTTCAATACTGTTTCAGCATTTTCTTCGGCTTTTAGCAATATACCGGAATCAATTGCTTCTTGTTTGATTTGATCCTGAGCTTCAGCTGCCAAATCGAAGCCTTCGTCCCACTCGATTTTTCCACGGAAAATTCCTTCATCTGAAAATGTCCTCACCTGATCCATTTTAATAGAAGGCTCCTGGAGGAAAGAAGCTTTTGGCAATACAAGTTCTATTATTTTTTTCTCTTCATCTACTTTCATGTCCTTTTGTTCTATAGCTTGCAAATCAACTCCCGCAATGACCGTGGCAGGTACGATTAACAGCAATTCTCGTTTAGTTCCGGGTATATGAAAGGGGATTTTCTCTCCGAATATCTCATTATCTTCCTTCTGAAAGATGACTTTCATATGGGCTTCGGCTGTTGCCAGAGTAGCCAGGTCATGTACTTGTTCAATATAAACTGTTGATTCTGCCTTTCCCCTGCTCTCCTTGATAAACCAGAGGGATGAAACAAAACCTGCAGATAAAAAAATGAATAGGATCAGGAAGGTCGCGAACTGCCTTCGCTTCGGTAATTTCTTATGCCGCCTGGTAATGGATGCTGTCCTAACTTCATCCGATAATTCATCGATTTTTGAAATGATCGTTTCATTCTTCTCCATATCCTAACCTCCTGCTACGGTACAAATTATGATGAAATTCGACAATTCCAGTGATGAAAAAACCCCCACTTATCCTGGAGGCTATCTATTAATACGTCTTTGTTTGGAAATAGTTTCAAAGAATGCCATATTACTAGATTAAACTGTTTTATTTTCCAAGAAAATGGGCAAAGTTAAAAGTATTCTACACATGGTAAAGGAGGACGATGATTTGAGCCAATTGGATGGAAAGATTGCTTTTATTACCGGCGCCAGCTCGGGAATAGGAAGAGCAGCGGCGATAAAACTGGCCCATGAGGGTGCAAAGATTGCATTGATCGATATAAAGGAAGAAAACGCAAGAGATGTTAAGGAGACTATTGAAGCTGCTGGCGGCAGCGCCCTAATAGTCGAATGTGATATCGCCAAACCCTCTGAAATGGAAAAAAGCTTTCAAAAGGTGACTGATACCTGGGGGAAAGTCGATATCGTTTTTGCTAATGCAGGCATCAATGGTGTCATTGCTCCAATCGAAGATCTATCGCCGGAGGACTGGGATGAAACCATCAACACGAACCTCCGCGGTACTTTTCTTACTGTTAAATATGCCATCCCGCATATGAAGAAGCATGGTGGCAGCATCATCATTACGAGCTCCATCAACGGTAACAGGATATACAAAAATTTCGGCATGTCCGCCTACAGCACTTCTAAAATAGGACAAACAGGCTTTGGTAAAATGGCGGCACTCGAACTTGCCCAGTACAAAATAAGAGTCAATATCATCTGTCCGGGAGCAATCGAAACCAATATAGGCAAAAACACCTTTCCTCAAGAGGAAAATCTTGAAAAAATAAAGATTCCCGTTGAATATCCAGAGGGCAACCAGCCACTGGAAGAACACGCCGGAAAGCCGGAACAAGTAGCAGACCTTGTTTTCTTTCTTGCTTCTGAACTGTCCTCACATATTACCGGAACAGAAGTCTATATAGATGGAGCGGAGTCGCTTTTATAAAAACTCTATTGAAAATGCTCAGGCGCACCGAGACCACTGATTAAATCTTTAACAGTGTTTTGGCTTACCTGAGCATTTTTAACTGTTTATAATTCCATAATGAACTAAATCTTCATAACGGTCATCTTTCCTGATGTGATCAATTAAAGTCCCTTCTTCTTTCATTCCCAACTTTATCAAAACCCGTCCAGATGCCGGATTGGAACCAAAGCAGCGAGCAAATACTTTATGTAATTTCTTTTCTCTGAACGCAAATTGTAGTATCGCTTCAGCAGCCTCTGTCGCATAACCTCTTCCCCAAAACTCCTCACCTATCCAGTAGGCTATTTCACCTTGATTGAATTTTTGGTTGTTGGATAATCCTATAGCACCCAACAATTGCCCGTTTTCCTTATCGGTTACTGCAAACTCATAGAATTTACCAGCTTCATAATTTTCAAGATGCCTTTCCATCCATGACAAAGCATCATCTATTGAGTAAGGATAAGGCAGGTACAAAGTATTATTGTAGATATTAAAATTATTGCAAAGCCTGGCAACTTCCTTCGCATCGGACTGATTAAACATCCGCAGAATCAATCTGGAGGTTGTGATTGTTTTATTTTCTTGATTAAAGATCATTTTTTATTCCCCCTAAAAACAACTTCAGTCATCTCTTTAATTTTAGTTACGAAAATTAATCAGCTATTTGCTTTATAAAGCCATAGATTCCTGGTTTTTGTTCATAGCCTAGTTTTTTATTAACCTTAAGCATCGGAGCATTTATGGAGTCATTATGCGTCCGGATATATTTCCCTTTATTTTGCTGGGCAAATTCTATAGCTTTTATTTTTACTGCTTGAGCAAGCCCTTGCCCCCGGTATCGCTTGTCCACCCCGGTCATCGAATTATAGAAGATTTCATCCTTTTCCCTTACGATGATAGACAAAGCAATCCATCGTTCGCCATCAACTGCTAAAATAAAACCCTTCTTTTCATAATCCTTCATCAAGGCTATCATTCTATCATTATCAGGACGAGGCTTATCCATCATGCCAGGAACATCTGATACAAGTTCCCACCAAAAATCCCAGAACCGATATTCATAATCTTTATCCTTCGAATAATCCTCTAAAGTAGTGAAACTAATTCCTGATAAATCCAGCTCTTCAAAAATAGAACTATATGGATCTTTTTTGAACCTAGAAATGTCCAATTGAGATTCAAAATAGTGACCTGTCTTTTTAAAGCCGTTCTTTTTAGCCCATTCAAGCTCTTCTTCGTATGTTTCCTTAATTTGAGTCTGAAGAAATCTGATCCTATTTTTCTGGGCGAAACCCTCAATCTCAGATAAAATCCAGCTCCCGATCCCCCGGTTCCGCCATTCTTGATCGACTTTAATAAAAATCTCTGCATACCCAGGCTTTAATATCGGATCCCAAGGTCCGGAAGCATGCATTCCATAGCCAATTAACCTGCCACTTGGAGTGAGTACTCCAAATATTTTCAGCAGAGTTTCGCTCACAGCTTTATTTTCAAGCAATTTAATCGTATTCAAGTTAGGCAAATCTTTAGAATGCTCACGTACAACTTCAGAGAAATTCATGGAGGTTAATGGGGTGAGTTTTAGGTCCATAACATTCTCCTTTTTGTTCATTTCAATGATAGATTATTGATTTTTTGAAGGGTTTCATTAGAACATATCCTCATTTGCTATAACCAAGTCCAGGCAAATTCATTAATATAAATTTGGATTGTTATATTCCATCAACCAGCAATCACGGTATTCTCCTTCATGGAGCTCGTGTTCAGGCAAGAGTTTAACTTTTTTGAAGCCACATTTTTCGTAGCAGTTTATCGCACGCTCATTCCATACTTGAGGATCCATGATCACTTTGTCGGCATGGAGCTGGTTAATAAGAAAATTTGTCATGGAAGTGACCAGTCTAGTTCCTATCCCTCTATTCCAATAGTTCACTTCTCCGATAAATTGATCTGTCCCAAAAACTTTTTCCGAGCCGTATCCATACTCCCTTTTTGTCACCTTGTCCAATTCATAATATTGAATATAGCCTATTGGTATCCCATCGTACTCAATCATGCATTTAACTTCATCGTCATCTGAAGCATAAAAAACACTGTCGACTTTTTCTAAATCGAAAGGTTGATCCCGGCCTTCATAGTATTCAAGTACCTTTGGATCTGACAGCCACTTTGCTAATAAGAGTTTATCTTTTTCTTTTAACCTTCGCACCGATAAACTGCCGTTTTGAAGCAAAAAGTCCATACTATTTTAAGTCCCATTCTTCTGCCAGAATCCCATAAACTATATGGTCTACATAGTGGTCGTATAACCATTCTGCCTGCCTGATCCTTCCTTCTTCTACAAATCCCAGTCTTTCGGGGATTCCTCTGCTCTTTTTATTTTCCGCTGCTGCTCTGATTTCAACTTTGTTCAATTTCAGATGGTTAAAGGCGTAGTCAGTCAGCGCCCTTGATACCCTTGTCATAATCCCTTTTCCCTGATACTCATGGCCGAGCCAATAGCCGATATAGGCCGTCTTGTTTGACCAGTTGATACTATTAAAACCTGCCGTCCCGACGATTTCTCCGTTGTATAAAATAACAGTCGTCATGCTTCTGTTTTCGGCGTAGCCTTTCATCGTACCTTTTAAAAATTCTTTCGTATCTTCAACCTGCGTTGTAAAATCGAGCCAGGGCAGCCACTCTTTTAAATAGTCCCTTGCATTTTCTGTCAGCTCAAATAGTCGGTCTGCATCGGATACCTCTGTTAATTTTAATGATAATTCCTTATCTATCTTATATAAAAACATTATTTTTCCTCCTTGATATAATTAATTTGATTATAATTCAATTAGCATTCCACTCTGAATACATAAGGGATTTCCCCCTTTTTAGGCTCTCATCTATATAGATAAGAATATGTAAAAAGGTATTATTCGACAAAAGCGTCGGATTTCCTTTTATTGCTAGTGATTTTCTCCAATATAAAGAAGCTGCCTACATAACAGGCAGCTCCCTACAATACCGTTTATAACTTTTTACCGTTTGTCTTAATGACATCTTTATACCAGAAGAATGACTTTTTCTTGATCCGTTCTAACGTCCCGCTGCCATCATCATGCTTGTCCACATAGATATAGCCATATCTTTTGGAAAACTCGCCGGTTGACATGCTGACCATATCGATACATCCCCAACTTGTATAGCCCATCAAGTCGACTCCATCTTCAATCGCTTCGCCCATTGCTTTAATATGCTCTTGCAGATAGCCTATCCGATAGTCATCATTAATACTGCCGTCTTCTTCGATTTTGTCATAGGCTCCCAGGCCGTTTTCAACAATAAAGAGCGGAATCTGATAGCGATCATATAGTTTGTTCAGGCTGATTCGCAATCCAACTGGATCGATCTCCCATCCCCAGTCACTAACTTCCAGGAAAGGATTCCTCACCCCGCCAATAATATTTCCTTCTGATGCGTCCTCGGCGGCCTTTTCTTTTTTCTCAGTACGTGACATATAGTAGCTGAAGCCCACATAATCCACAGTGCCTTCCTTCAATACTTCAAGGTCATTTTCCTCGATCTCTAATTGGATATTGTGTTCTTTAAAGTATCGATTCATGAAAGAAGGGTATTCCCCGCGCACCTGGACATCTCCGCAAAAATAATTGAAAATCTGCTCTTCTTTAAGTGCATGAAGGACATTATCCGGATTGCTGTCAAATGGATAAACTGGTGCGAACAGGATCATACAGCCGATTTCCGAGCCTGGAATGATTTCATGGCAGGCTTTTACGGCAATGGCGCTTGCTACTAATTGATGATGATATGCCTGAAAGGTTGGCTGGTACCGGTCCTCCTCTTTTTCAATCGAAAAACCAAGGCCGTTGATCGGCATCACCAGGGCACTATTGATTTCATTGAACGTCATCCAATACTTAACCTTATCTTTATAGCGGGTTAAAATGGTGTTGGCATATCTTTCGAAGAATGTGACCACTTTGCGGTTACGCCAGCCACCGTACTCCATCACCAAATGAAGCGGCATTTCATAGTGGGAAATGGTCACCACCGGCTCAATTCCATGCTTGTGCAATTCATCCAAAACCCGGTCGTAAAATTGGAGCCCTTCCTCATTCGGTTCGATTTCGTCGCCATTCGGAAAAATCCTCGTCCAGGCGATCGACATTCTGAAGGCCTTGAAACCCATCTCCGCAAACAAAGCAATATCCTCTTTGTAACGATGGTAAAAATCGATCGCTTCGTGATTCGGGTAATATTGATCAGGTTTGATTTCAAAGTCGAAACCCGGTTTTGTTAAAATATCGTATCTTGCTTTTCCTCCTGGCAGAACAACCGCGACATTCAAGCCTTTGTTCCCTTCATTGAACCCACCTTCAATTTGATTGGCGGCAGTGGCACCGCCCCATAAGAATCCTTCAGGGAATTTATATGTATTCATCGTTGTGAACCTCCTAGTTTGGTTTTATTTTGACAAGATTTCTTCGTTTTGCTCCTGAACTATGACTCCGGCATTATTGTGACAGCTTTTCGCCTGGAGGGCTCGATCCTGTCACGATTACGGGGTTTTCTTGACAGCTTTTCGTCTGGATTGCGCGAACCTGTCACGATTCCAGGTTTTTCTTGACCACTTTTATTCTGGATGACCCGAACCTGTCACGATTACCAGGTTTTCTTGACAGCTTTTCGTCTGGATTGCGCGAACCTGTCACGATTCCAGGTTTTTCTTGACAACTTTTATTCTGGATGACCCGAACCTGTCACGATTACCAGGTTTTCTTGACAGCTTTTAATCTGAAGGGCTCAAACCTGTCACGATTATGGGGTTTTCTTGACAGCTTTTCGTCTGTAGGGCCCGAACCTGTCACAATTTCCAGGTTTTCTTGACAGCTTTTCGTCTGTAGGGCCCGAACCTGTCACGATTACGATGTTTTTTTGACAACTTTTTACCTGTAAGCCCCGAACCTGTCACGATTACGGGGTTTTCTTGACAGCTTTTTGCCTGTAAGCTCCGAACCTGTCACAATTACCAGGTTTTCTTGACAGCTTTTTGCCTGTAAGCTCCGAACCTGTCACAATTACCAGGTTTTCTTGACAGCTTTTCTCCTGTAAGCTCCGAACCTGTCACAATTACCAGGTTTTCTTGACAGCTTTTCGCCTGGATGGCCCGAACCTGTCACGATTGCGGTTTTATTTTGACAACTTTTTACCTGTAAGCCCCGAACCTGTCACGATTACGGGGTTTTCTTGACAGCTTTTTGCCTGTAAGCTCCGAACCTGTCACAATTACCAGGTTTTCTTGACAGCTTTTATTCTGAATGGCCCGAACCTGTCACGATTGCGGTTTTATTTTGACAACTTTTTACTGTTGGGATCTCAAATTGTTGTAACTTGAGCTGACTTCTGACAACTTTCCATCTCAAAGCCCCAAATCTGTCAGAACATGCGCTAACTTCTGACAGCTTTCCATCTCAAAGCCCCAAACCTGTCAGAACATGGGCTGACTTCTGACAGCTTTCCATCTCAAAGTCCCAAACCTGTCAGAACATGGGCGAACTTCTGACAGCTTTCCATCTCAAAGCCCCAAACCTGTCAGAACATGGGCTGACTTCTGACAGCTTTCCATCTCAAAGTCCCAAACCTGTCAGAACATGGGCTAACTTCTGACAGCTTTCCATCTCAAAGCCCCAAACCTGTCAGAACATGGGCTGACTTCTGACAGCTTTCCATCTCAAAGCCCCAAACCTGTCAGAACATGACCACACTTTTGATAGCTTCTTCCCTCTGACCCTATAACCTGTCAGAAGTTGAATTCATACAAAGTAACTTTCCTACTTAATTAATCCCCACTAAAAATTCTCCCCACTAACACAATAAATCAATCCTACTAAAATTCCTCCTATTAATCAGTTCTAAACCTAGTATCCCGCAAATATGTTAGTGATAGGAACACTACTACTATAGAAAAAGGTGATAGGCTATGTTTGTTGTCCATTTTTTTGAAAACAGAACGGAGCTTTTGAATCAGCTGCGTCAGCAGGTCCCTGCGGTTGGGGAGGAATTGAGGATCAAGGGGCGTAAGGGGAAAGTTACAAGTGTGTTAGCGGTTGATGAACAGACATATCATGTGCAGCTGACAATTGAGTCGAAGGCGAAGCCGACGCTGGCTGCTGATCCTGGCAAAAAGAAAAAGAGGTAATCAAAAGTGGAGAGCCCCAGAGGGTTCTCCACTTTTTGTCGGTCAGCTTCTGTTCAGGTAAGCCCAGGCAAATTGGGCGTATAGTTCCGCACCTGTTGTTAACGCATCTTCATCAATATTGAATTTGCCATGATGGTGGGCCCACTCGCTATCTTTTTCAGGATTGCCGCTTCCAACTAATGCAAAACTTCCCGGTGCCTCGTCAAGATAGAAACTGAAATCCTCGCCGCCCATGGTAGGTTTTTCATGATAAATGACATCCTCGCCGAATGCCTCAGCAGCTACCCGCTGGACAAGCAGCGCACTTTCTTCGTCATTGATAACCGCCTGTGTGCCGCGTGTATATTCTACCTTAGCCGTAGCACCGTAAACTGCTGCGACATTTTCAGCATAGTGGGTCAGCTGTGTCTCGATATGGTCACGAACGGCAGGGTCAAAGCAACGGACTGTCCCTTCTATTACTGCATTTTCTGCAATGACATTGAAGCGTGTGCCGACAACCATTTTACCGACCGTTAGAACTGCGCCCTGCTGGGGATCGATCGTTCTTGAGACCACGGATTGGACATTCATGACGAAGGATGAAGCAACAACCGCTGCATCGATGCAAGCCTGCGGCATCGCTCCATGGCCGCCTTTCCCCTTAAATGTCACTTTGAACAAATCAGCTGAGGCGAAGGATGGACCCGGTGTGCAGCTGACCTTATGCGTCGGCATTTGCGACCAGATATGGATACCGAAGACATTGTCCACTCCTTCCATAGCACCTTGCTCAACAAGAGCCCTTGCTCCCTGTGCAACTTCTTCCGCTGGCTGGAATAATAAACGGACATTTCCTGGCAAATCTTCCTTGATCTCATTTAGTGCTTTAGCCGCGATCATCAGCATGGCGGTGTGCGCATCATGTCCACATGCATGCATTTTCCCGTCTTCCTTCGATGCGTATGTCAACTCCTTGTTTAGTTCTTCAACCGAAAGAGCATCCATATCCCCTCTCAAGGCGACCGTTTTGCCTGGCTTGCCTCCCATAATTTCAGCAATGACTCCAGTTGGCTCGGTTCGCCGGTACGAAATGCCCAGCTTATCCAGATAAGAGCAAACAAAATCTGTCGTCTTGAACTCTTCCCATGAAAGCTCCGGCTCGCTGTGAAGAATTCTCCTAATTTCTGTTAATTCGTCACTGTAGCTTTTAATGGCCTCTTTTACTCGATCGTTTATCATTATTCCGCCTCCGTTAAGCTCTTAGCTGTTTCGTAAAAGATTTCTGCCGCTCTGGCTATGTCTTCTGAATCTGACCACTCTTCCGGGCAATGACTCAGGCCATTCTTGCTCGGAATGAAGAGCATTCCAACATCGGTAAAATCAGATAAAACCATTGCATCATGCCCTGCGCCGCTGTGGATCGAACAGTAAGAAATTCCAAGCTCTTCACTTTTTTCTTTTAAAAGTGAGCGGATACCTGGATTCAGTTCTTTCGGCTGGATATATAGTAGCTGCTCAATTGTTGTTTCAATACCACTTCCACTTAAAGATTGAACAAGACTCTTTGTTTTTTCGATCACATTCAGGACATGCTCTTCCTTTCCTGAACGAATATCAACCGAGAAAACCACCTGATCAGGGATCACGTTGGCGCCGTTGGGATAGACGTTCAAGCGACCGGTGGTAATGACTGTCCCATGCCCTTCTTCTTCAGCAAGCGAGGGCAATTGAGCGATGATACTTGCGGCAGCCACCAGAGCGTCGGCCCGGCGGTCCATCGGTGTGGTACCTGCGTGCCCCGCCTGCCCTTTAACTGTCACCTCCAGCTGTGTCAGACCTACAATCGCCTCTACAACACCAATCGGAATCTCTTTTTCTTCTAAAATAGGACCTTGTTCAATATGTAATTCAAGAAATGCTTTCATCGTTTTCGGATCTCTTTTTTTCGGCAGCGACGGGTCCAGCCCAATTCCATTCATTGCTTCGATTGTGGAAACTCCGTTTTGGTCTCTCAGGCTCTTAAACTCTTTCTCTCCAAGCAAACCGACCATTCCCCGGGATCCCATAAGCCCTCCGCCAAATCTTGCACCTTCTTCTTCCACCAGGGCAACGATTTCAAGAGGATACTTTGGAGTTAAGTTATTTTTTGCAAATAGTGCTGCCACCTCAAGTGCCGCAACGACTCCTGCGGGGCCATCATAGGAACCTCCGTGAGGGACCGAGTCAAAATGCGACCCGATCATCACGCTAGGTGCGTCCTTTAAAGTGCCCTCCAGTTTGCCAAAAATATTGCCAAAGCCGTCTTCACTAACCTGCAGGCCATACTCTCTCATTTTTCCTTTTATATAATTGCGAGTCTTTAAATCCTCCTGGCTGTAGGTCAACCTTGTCGTCCCTTTTCCTGGAGTAGCAGTGTATTCACTGATTTGATCAATATGATGCTGAATGCGTACCTTTAACTCTAGCAATCTCATTCGCCTCTTTTCCTATAAGAATCCTACGAAGATACCGGCAAGCACGACCGATACGATCGTGACAGTTACAAATCCGCCCACAAGCATTGGCGGAAGCATATGGCTGGTCAAAGCTTCTCTTTCTTTTTCATCCTCAGTCAAGGAATTGATGACTTCATTAGTGATGATATAGTCTGCCGGGAATCCATAAAGTGCTGTCAATGATACAGCAAAGGCCATTTCCTTGCTCACCTTTAAAATTTTGCCGACGATGAACGAAAAGATATACATTCCTGTGATGCCAAGAACAATCGCACCAATAAGCGGAACGAGGATTTCAAGAAGCATTCCTGGAGTAGCCTGCTTCAATCCATCAAAAATAAATAACATCAAGACAAGAATGGCGATTCCAAATCCATTGGCCTTTTGAAGTGCCTGCTTTTCCAGGAATCCTACACTTGTGGCGATAACACCAAATAATAGTGCCAATACGAACGGGCTTACCGAGACGACAGGAGCCAATAATGTAGAAGTTTGATAGGCCAGAAAAGCGACCAATGAAAGCCTGAAAAACTTAAAGAATTCTGTGTTATATTTTTCTGGCAGGTTTTTAAACATTTTTAATTCAACAGGTTTCGCAGCGGCCTCTACGGTTGCGGCAACTTCAGCTGCTGCCAGGTTTCCTTCACGATATTGCTTTAAAATCCTTTTTCCTTCTTTTTTCAGAACGAGTGAGGTTAATGGGTATCCCGCAAACCCCTGCATGACATATATAACGATGGCGAATACGGATAGTGTTGCGAGACCAGCTTCTTTTGCCCCTTCAGACATAATCAAGGCGGATACAACACCGCCAACCAAAGGAGGAATGGCAACGACCATTGTCTGGTAACCAAAGATTAGAGTACCTACACTCAATAATACGGCTACAATTCCTAAAATACCTGATAAAGCAATAACGATGGTCTTCCATTGATTTTTCAATTCCTGGATTGAGAGCAATGTTCCCATATTTGTAATTAACAAATACATCATCATAACAGCCACTGCCGATGGCACACCAGCAAGTGCAACGATTTCTTTCGGGAAAAACGTCCAGTAGCCAATCAAAAACAATACAGCGGAGACGAACATAGACGGAATCCATGCCTTCGTCCTAACAGCAACTAAATCACCCACTAGTAAAATGAATACAACAATTACTAAAGCTAACATCTGTGACATCATGAATCCCCCCAATTTCTTTTTTGCTTAAACGCTTCGCTTTGCGAAAGAAAAAAAGTATTAGGTACGATATTAATATAGATATAATATTCAGTCAATTATAAATTTTATAAGTTTTTAAAGAAAACGGTTACTTGTCGGTTTTTGGTTCTTTATACCTATATTCATGCAAATAAAAAAGCGAACCACTATTAAAGCGGCTCGCTTTCTGAATTTATACGGTTAATCAGGATTCTTTGTTTTCAGGGAAACTGCCAGTGGCTTTTTATCCAAACAGTATTCCAGCAAAACGATTTTGCCTTCAAGTTCAAGGTGTTTCGCCAGGGCGATTACTTCTTCCCCTTCTTCTGTTGAGGACACAGACGAAATTTTCAAGTTGCCATCACTATTTTTTATTTGATTGAATAGCTCTTCTTTTGACATTTTTACTTTCGTCTTCATCTTTATCACCCCTTGTTAGGATTACCTATCTTTACCCAGGGGTGAATCAATTGAATCACGGAAATTAATAGCTTTTTTGGTAAAATAAACCTTATCTCAAAAGGTCAGCAGTTGCAAATCATCAATACATTGCCATCAGGATCTCTGAAATTGAAGTATGCAAAATCGCCAATACGTTCAATTTCTTTAGTAACGGTAATTCCATTTGACTTTACAAAGCGATAAGCTTCATCAACATCATCTACAAGGAAGTTGAACAATACATGCTCGGAAGGCTTCAGATTAAACCCCGGGTCGAAGGTGTGATCATCCAGAGTTAACCCGGTTTCAGATGTGACAGGGATATTATGAACGGGTGATTCTATTTTTCCGGCATCGAACGGGATTCCCAGAAGGTTGTAATACCATTCTGCAGATTTCTTCAAGTTGCTCACGTGGATAAAAACATTGTTAATTTTATTATATAGTGGTGATTTCAAAACGAGTCCTCCTTAAGTTTTAATAGGAAATGCACTTAATTCAAACAAACGCTCTATTTCCTTTTCGAGCTCCTCAAGCAATGGAAACTTAGACAAATGGCCAAGGCTTTTTAACACATTTCTGTAATACCATTCCTGCTGGCCTTTTCCGCGTTTGAACCTCCCCCAAACTTCTTCACCGGATTGTTCAACGTCCTGGCGGATGGACCTGACATTATGCAATTTGTCCGCACAGGCGACAATCCGAGTCTCGTCGGATGCCGATTTCAGGAATTCAATGGTGTGCTGTTTCCGCTCTTCCCAGGATAGAGACTTGTCGGGCTCTGAACAGCCTTCAACGATCATCGCAACTTCCTGTCCAAAATCCCGCTCTAAATCTGATAAGGTCAAATCCGTATCTTCTACTGTGTCATGAAGAATTCCAGCTGCTATCATTCCATCGCGATAGCCTGCTTTTTGTAAAATCATCCCCACTGCCATAGGGTGAACAATATACGGTATATTCGTGTTTTTGCGATACTGCCCCTGATGTGCCAAAGAAGCAATCTGCAAGGCTTTCTCGATCAGTTCCATTTTCTTCTGCCTCCAGTTTTATCAGATACTCTATTACTTCTTTAATAGACCAGTAATTCCTTCAAATGAAAATAGGAAAGCAGATTATTTTCACCAAAATATTCTGTTATATTTAATATATAAATCCTTTGGAGGCCGAAATGAATAAACTGACAGACCATTTAATCGTCATTTCTTTTGACTGTCTTTCTGAGCATGATGTTCCATTGCTGAAGAAACTGCCAAATTTTAAGTCTTTTATAGAAAATAGTTCCTATTGTACACAAGTGGAAACCATCTACCCTTCTGTAACCTACCCATGCCATGCGACAATAGTAACCGGAAATTACCCAAATCGGCATGGAATTGTCAACAATACATATATGCAGCCAGGCAGAATTTCACCTGACTGGTTCTGGCATCGCCACCATATAAAAGGCACGACACTTTACGATGAGGCGAAGAAAGCTGGCATGAAAACAGCCGCATTATTATGGCCGGTAACGGCAAAGGCCGATATTGCCTATAACATGCCTGAAATATTCGCTAATCGTCCATGGCATCATCAGATTCCTGTTTCTCTTTTCAATGGAAGTCCTCGATACCAGCTTGAAATGAATTCGAAATTCGGCCATATAAGGAACGGCTTGAGCCAGCCTGAGCTGGATGACTTCGTTCTGGAGTCAACTGTTGAAACAATCAAAACGAGAAAGCCCGAGTTGATGTTGATCCATTTTGTCGACCTTGACTCCCAGCGCCATATGCACGGTTTTTCATCAGAAGAAGCGAAAGCCGCGCTTCAACGCCATGACAAGCGGCTCGGCCGTATTATGGAAACCCTCAAAGAGGCGGGTATTTCCGAGAACTCTACAGTTGCCATTCTTGGTGACCATAGTGCACTTGATGAGTCTAAAGTGGTGAAATTGAACGTATTATTTAAAGAACGAGGACTTATCCAAACGAATGCTTCAGGGAAATTGACAGACTGGAAAGCCTATTGCAAAAGCTGTGACGGCTCTGCTTATGTCTATATAAATGATCCTGACGATTATGCTGCAAAAAACGAAGTATCAGATATTCTGGCTGAGCTTTTGCAGAACGAAAGGAACGGAATAGAAACTGTCATCACTGGCAGCGAGGCAAACGAAAAAGGAGCTGATGGCACAGCTTTCAGGATGCTTGAAGCGGCGAGAGGTTTCTACTTCAGTGAAGCGATTGAAGGTGACTATATTGAAGAAGTTACCGATGAGGACGCCAAGACTAAAAAGTATACCTTAGCCTGTCATGGTTATTCACCTGAAAAAGAGGGATATCACACCGTATTCTTCGCAGCTGGAAAAGGTATTCGTCCAGGTTTTTCCATTAAATCGATGCACCTCGTTGACGAAGGACCCACTTTTGCCCGCTTGCTAGGCCTCGACCTCGGAGACACAGATGGATTCATCATTGAAGGGATTTTAGATATTTAGAACCAGGAAAGAAGGTCTTTTGCCTGCTTGAAGCGAAATATATTACCAGTTGGAATGGATTTTTTCAGGCAAGCACTAATTACACATCTGACAATCATTTCATCTATGGAGTGGTATTGATTAGGAAAAAGACAAAAATATAGTTTATTGGGGGCAAAAGGATGAAAGGTTTTACGAAGGAAGAGAGCAGCTGGATTCGTTATGACTGGGCCAGCTCGGCTTATTCGATTATCATTTCGACAGCTGTGTTCCCGCTCTTTTATAAAGCTTCCGCTACTGAGGCTGGTGTGAGCCTGTCAAATTCGACTGCTTATTTGGGATACACAATTGCGATTGCCACCTTCATTTTGGCATTGATTGGTCCGATCCTTGGGACCATTGCCGACTATCAAGGATTGAAGAAACGCTTTTTCATTATTTTCTTTACACTAGGTATTACCTTTACAGCTGGCCTTGCCTTTGTCCCAAGTGGAAATTGGCTGATGCTTTTGGTTGTCTACACCCTTGCTGTGCTTGGCTCGACAGGTTCCAATGTTTTCTACGACGCCTTTATCGTTGATGTCACGAAAGATGAACGGATGGACAGAGTCTCTGCTCGAGGATATGGGATGGGTTATATCGGGAGTACGATTCCCTTCATCATCAGTATCGCAATCATTATTTTAGCCCAGACAAAGATCCTGCCTATTTCAATGACCTTAGCCAGCCAGACAGCATTTATCATCACGGCCATTTGGTGGGGACTATTTTCGATTCCCATGTTTAAAAATGTCCACCAAAAGCATTACATTGAACGGGAACCACAATTGGTTCTGCAAAGCTTTCGGCGCTTAGGGAAAACCTTCAAGGAAATCCGCAAATACAAGGCATTATTTCTATTCTTATTAGCTTATTTCTTTTACATTGACGGAGTAGGAACGATTATCACGATGTCAACAGCTTATGGGACCGATCTAGGAATCAGTTCTACTAACCTATTAATCATCCTTTTTGCCACCCAGGTCGTCGCCTGGCCGTTCGCGATTTTGTTCGGAAAACTGTCCGAACGTTTTACCGGAAAAAAGATGCTTTACGTCGGGATCACCGTTTATATCTTTGTTTGCATATACGCTTACTTCCTGGAAACAACGACGGACTTTTGGATCCTGGCGATGCTCGTTGCTACCTCACAAGGCGGTATCCAGGCACTAAGCCGCTCTTATTTTGCAAAATTGGTGCCAAAAGCAAATGCGAATGAATTTTTCGGATTCTATAATATTTTCGGGAAATTCGCTTCCATCATGGGGCCGCTTATGGTCGGCCTGACAGCACAGCTTACAGGCAATTCAAGCATGGGTGTTTTCAGTCTCGTCATCCTCTTTGTAATCGGGATGATCATTCTCGCCTTTGTTCCAGAACCAGAACAACAGCCACAAGCACCTGAAATTGCATAGACAGAAGCCTCTGGGTAACCGGAGGCTTTTTTTGAAAAAATAAATGGAGGTTTAATACTAAACTATGAAAAAATCGAGGCTTTTTCTAGTGATCATTGCCAGCCTGCTCCTTGTTTTCACCATGGTCACCATGTTCAATACTCTCACCTTGAAATCCCTTCAGCCAACACCGAAACACTTTAATGGCACATTAAAAGAAGACCATGCGATCAATACCCTATCAAAAGCCATACAATTTAAGACTATTTCCTACCAGGATCGCAGCAAAATGGACTTAAAAGAATTCGACCGCTTCATATCCTTTTTAGAACAAAGCTTTCCTGTTGTGCATGAAGAGCTTGAGCTGGAAATGGTCAATGGCCATGCACTTGTTTATAAATGGAAAGGATCGGACTCTTCCCGGCTCCCAATCGGATTGACAAGCCATTATGATGTCGTTCCAGTCCTGGAAGGTACGGAGAAAAACTGGGAGCATCCTCCTTTCAGTGGAACCGTCAAAGACGGAGTAATCTGGGGACGCGGCACATTGGATGATAAAATCGGTGTGATCGGAATCCTTGAAGCAGCAGAACACTTGCTTAAAGAAGGATATCAGCCTGGCCGCGACATTTACTTGATGTTCGGTCATGATGAGGAGATCGGGGGTGACGAAGGTGCAGCCTCCATCGTTAATACTCTCAATGAAAGAGGAATCAAGTTTGACTTCGTTTTGGATGAAGGAGGAGCCATTGTTGAAAACATGGTTCCGGGTGTCGATCAGCCCGTGGGAGTTGTCGGCATCTCCGAAAAAGGCTCAGCGACTGCCGAGCTTACAATCGAAGGAAGCGGCGGACACTCATCTCAGCCAAAAAGCAGTACGAATATTGGCAGGATTTCCGCTGCGATTGCCAAGCTGGAAAAAACCCAATTCCCAGCAGATCTTCAAGGACCAGGCGAGGATCTCTTTGAATTCGTCGCACCTGAAATGAGTTTTGGAATGAAATATGTATTTGCGAACAAGTTTATTTTTGAACCTGTTATCGAAAAAATCCTGCTAGGCCAGCCCGCTTCTGCCGCGCTAATCAGGACAACGATTGCACCGACGATTTTTCATGCTGGCGAACAGTACAATGCCCTCCCTGAAAAAGCTTCCGTCATCATAAATCTTCGTTTAATGCCAGGGGACTCGTTGGAAGAAGTGAAAGACTATATAGAAAAAACCATCGATGACAATGAGATTAAAGTAACGATCGAGGGCTCAGAAGCCTCAGGTGTTTCCTCCATAGACAGCTGGCATTTCAAAACAATCCAGCAAAGCGCGAGGAATGTATACGACGAAGCAATCATTGCTCCCTATCTGATGTTCGCCGGATCAGACGCAAAGCATTACGACAGTATTTCCGAAAACACCTACCGTTTCCTCCCAGTGCAGTTGACCTCTGAAGACCTGAACCGGATGCATGGAACGAATGAGCATATCAGTATAGAGAATTACCTTAATGCGATTAGTTTTTATATGGAAGTTATCCGGGAGAGCAATCAATATTCGGAAAGCTAAATCTATTGAATTATCGTATTCACACTTAATTGTATATCATTTAAACAGTTCTGCTTTTTTTCAGAATTTAATCACTAATAATAAGGGCAATTAAACAGAAATAATGTCTAAAAAATACACAAAAAATGTCGATATAACTAAGTAGACATTTTAGCTTTACTGCACGAAAGGAACTATTTTATATGAAATTCAACCTTCGAGCCTATATGGCTCTATTTTTTGGTGTCATCATTATCTTACTGACGATGCTTTTGAGTATAACAATTAGCAGGTATTCCGGGGAAACAATCAAAAGAGAGATTGGAAACAACCTGTCTACGACTGCGTATCATATGGCTGATAAATTGGATTCTTTCATGTGGTCAAGGATTGGCGAAGTTGAAGTCTTGAGTCAGATTGAGGATATTAAATCCCAGGAAAATCTGCAGTCAGCACAGAAACTTCTTGACCAATTAAAAACCAGCATTCCGGTTTTTTCATGGATTGGGCTGACCGACTCTGCAGGGAAAGTGGTAGCTGCAACAGACGAAATACTGGTAGGCACTGATATTTCAAAGCGCCCTGTTTATCAAGCAGGCAAGAATGGGAAATTCATTGGCGATGTTCATAACGCGGTGCTGCTTGCAAATCTGCTCCCAAATCCAACTGGAGAGCCAATGCAGTTTGTCGACATCAGCAATCCCCTAACAGATGAGAGTGGAAACTTCACTGGTGTTCTTGCAGCCCATCTGAGCTGGGAATGGTCACGACAAGTGAAAGATGAGATTGTACAACCATTAAAAGACGAGTTAAACGGAGCCGAAGTGTTTGTTTTAAGCGGGAATGACAATACTGTGCTTCTCGGACCACCCGAATTGACTGGGCAAGTATTAGATATCAATAGTGTACATAATGCCAAAAAGCGGGAAAATAGCTGGCTTGTTGAAAAATGGCCTGATGGTAAAAACTATCTTACTGGTTTTTCTATTGGTGACGGCCATCATGATTATTCAGGTCTGGGATGGATCGTCATCGTCCGTATCCCAGCTGAGGCGGCATTTGCCCCTGTTGAAAACTTAAAAACCTTCATCATTACACTTGGAACAACCACTGCTGTTATCTTTGCAGTCATCGGATGGTTTATTGCCGGATTCATTACGAGTCCCTTACGGAAAATAACGCAAGCTGCCCATAGTTTGAGAATGGGAAATGAAACAAAAATCCCTTATATAAAAGGGATTAAGGAACTTGAACTTTTATCCGGCTCGCTAAGGGAACTTGTTGATTCCCTGGTAAGGACGGAGTCCAGTTTGGGAGTCATGGAGAATCTCGCACATCATGACCTATTAACCGGCCTAGGCAACCGGGTAGCTCTAGATCAATTCCTAAAAAAAGAAAAGAATATGGGGCATTCGCTGTCTTTCTTATATTTAGACCTTGATGGATTTAAACAAATCAATGATTCTTATGGACATCAAACCGGCGACATGGTACTCAAGGAAGTGGCAAACAGACTAACAGAGAGTACGAGAAAGGAAGATTCTATTTTCAGGCTCGGTGGTGATGAGTTCCTTGTCGTGCTGGATACACCAAATGAATCAGTCGAACCTATCCTTGAAACGATCGCAGATAAACTGATCACAAATATTAACAAGCCTTATACTGTCGATAATGCCATGCTTAAAGTCGGATGCAGTGTAGGTGGTGCAGTTTGGCCAGACCATGATATCGACCCGTTTACGGTCATCAGTTACGCCGATGAGGCACTATATGTATCCAAAAGATCCGGCAAAAACATCGTCACCTTTCATCAAAATGCTTTAAAAAACCAAATGCCAGGAGCATAGACTCCTGGCATTGCGTTTGGTCAGACTATATTATTTTGTGGCTATTCTTGATTTCAAGAATCCTACCATTTCATCATAATCAAAGGTTTTAAGGGCAATTCCATCATGATCGAGTACTACATATGCCGGTGATTTCTCAATTTCAGCACTCGAGAACGAATCTTGAGCTGCTTCCAAGGATTTTGGATGATAGATCACATGAATTTTTGATTCATCAATGCCTTCACTAGCTAGCTTTGATCCATCAACTTTTTCATCGCCTACAACGTATAATCCATAAATACCTTCTTTATCCGAAACCAATCCTTTTAACTGCTGCTCTTCCTCACTGCAGCCAGTTAAAAAAGCAATCAAGATCATTGTGAGTACAATTAGCATCTTTTTCATGAGGTACCTCCGTTAAATAAGGCTTTAAAAGAAATAAGTTTAAGCAGTGGTAAAAGTTTCAAATAAATGGGTATTCAACCATTTCTTATGCTTCTTCTCCCACTTCCTTTAAAAATCCCCTCAGCCATTCATGATCCACAGGTCCGTTGGTGATTTCATACTGAGACATTTCGTGTAAAAGAATATTTCTTTCAATCAAGGAAGGCATTGTGACGCTATTATCTTGATACTCCAATTGAAACTGAAATTGTTCATCGGGATATTCGGAAACAAAATCGCGATCGCCGACTTTTTGCACTTTATATTGACTTAAGAAGTTCATTAGCTCCTGAAGTGTAGCATCATCTGTTATTTGACGATTATAATTTCCCATATCATCCTTAAGTGGAAGATGCTTAAAACTAACTTTCTCGATGTGGGCTGAATCTAGCACATCAGTCAAATTCTTTTCACGATAATCGCTCCATTTGGAAACTCCATAAATAAAGAAAATTAAGATTGCGACTGATAAAATAATTTTCTTTTTCAAACCCTCGCTCCTTCCTTATATGATAAAATTTTCCCTAAAATGATACCATAAATCCAATGCCCAGCCATCCACACTAAAAAGGCATATGCATCGGTGATTGATGGTGTCCGTTCCGAAAGAAGGGTCGTTGGATATAGCAGCAAACCAACGATTAAACTCACTCTCAATACAAGTCGATGAATGACTTCTTTCTTAAGGCTCCGCCTGTTTATATACACATTAAAAATCAGGGCAAGCATGATTGAAATGACCAAATGCAAACCGAATTCAATGATTTCCGGTAATGGTATATTTTTAAGGATTGGCACGTAATCCACATTCAGCAATAAGGTATATACCTTGAGATTCGTATGGAATTGAATCCACTTCAGAAATAGTCCGAGGGCTATACCTGAAACCAACCCGCCGACTAATGATTTTACTATTGCTTTGATATGCTTTCCTCCTTGCAAATGCGTTTTTTCTGTTTTTAAAATTCATTTCTCTCCTTAAACTATTCGGGGGAAATAGCAGAGATTCCTTTGTACGATTTTTTAAGAAAGGCCCAATGATACCAAAAAATAAACGGACAAATTCCATTAAAATTGAAAACGACCCTTATTTCATTAAAAATAAGAATCGTTTTTCCGCTTATTCAATTTAAATCGTTGAAATTCGGCTTATTATTTGCAGTTAACCGGAATTTCTCCACCAAATTCAGCTCCAAAAGCGACCTCTATAGAGAATAGACGGAAATTCTCAGCTCATATGTACTTTGGTTATAAAGGTAAGATGGAAAGACTTTAACATAGAAGGTGATCAACTAAAAAAAGAAAGAAACATATGGAACGCTTCTTTACCTTCTTATATCATCATAACTTCCTAACTTTCTCCCCATCGACGATCATCAAATTGATTCCCCAACCTTGCCCGCTTAATCCGCCTCTTTCTAATTTGGTTAAATCGATTTCAGTCTCGATTGTGATTACTTTGCTCTCTTTTCCATGGAGGGTTATCTTGAATGGGGCTCCTTCATTTAAAAGAGATAGCATCGGATAGTCATCTTCAAACAAATACTTTTCATAAAATTCGATGTTGAATTGGACTGTTTCATTGCTGTGATTTTCAAATGGGAGATGGCAGATAGCGTATAATGTTGTTTCGTCTTTCATCTCGAATGTGTAATTGCTCTCTCCTCTTTCGTACTCGATAGCGTAGATACCTGTTGCGAACGTTTTTTGATAGGCATTTACCAATTCTAGCGGCAGGAGGCCCACTAATACTATTGCAATTAAAACCATACGCTTATGGTATATCTCGAGCGATTTCACAAGAAAAAACAGACTGATGATAAACAATACGAGGCCAGCGATGCCAATATAACTGAGTCCATCCATGGTCGTGATTGGAAACCCTAAAGCTACTGACATTTCCTGGCCAGCCGGATATTCATGAGGGAACGGAAAGTTCAATGCCATCGAAATAAAGAAAAAGGTGATGGCCAGAATTAAATATTTTTTATTCTTAATCATTTCAGTTCATTCCTTTTCCACGCAAGAATTAAATGGCCTTATGAGCGATAAATTATTGGGGGAAGCTTATATAGTACATCAAACTGGATCAGCAGAAGCACAATTCCAATCAACATAACTCCTTCTGCAATGGAGAGGATGGATTCCTTAGGCTGTTCAGAGGCTTTCCATTCAAAATAAGCCCTCAGGAAATTTTGTGCAGTGAACAGGAATGTCATAATTAGCAGAAAAAGGTTTGCCGAAAAATCTTCATACATTAATAGGAAAAATAAATATACATAAGCGATCATCGTCGCAATACGGAGGACCCACTCTAGGTTTCTATGTGTTTTATTTATATGATTATAGGAAAATGCTTTCCTTTTAACTCTTGGAATATGAAGTACTTTTCTTAAAAAGAATTTCATCAGCCAGATGATTGCAACGATGGAACCCATTAGGATTAAAAATTCCATGAACTCCCTCCTTATCTATCATGTTACCATATTTTACCAATGAATAAAATAGCGGTGGTATATTTTATGTAAAGTTGTTACAGGCGGTAGTATAAGTCCATATCAAGGCGTCCTCTTTTTTAAGTGATGCATACATCAAAAGACCTTCCCATAAAAAGCGGAAGGTCCTTTGGTTTTATTTTTTACCCTTTTTCTTTTTAACATTGATATTCAGCTTGCCATCTGCTGTTTTCCTTGTTTCGTTTCCATAGGAGTCAGCAGCCTTAACCTCAATGATGGCCCCGTCTGCTACAACATCCTTAGTGGCAGTATAGTATCCCACATAGTAACCTGGTGAGACCTCACGCATTGGCAGCTCTGTTGCATTCGTAACCTGTGCGTTGCTTGTTAATGGCATGTGAATCACGAATGTTGCATCCAGATCCTCTTCACTTGTGAATTCGATTTTCATACTTTCCCCACTCTTTAATGTTTGATCCTGGTCAGGTTTCAAGTCTGTAATCACTGGGGCAGTGTATTTCACATCAACATTAACCGATTCTTCTGTTACATTTCCAGCTTTGTCTTTTGCAATGACCTTGATTTCGTTCATGCCTTCATCCAGCATGACCCTGGATGAATAGGATCCGTTTTCTACCTTCGCTGCTGAACCGTTAACCGTGACACCTTCAAGGTTTGCATCAGCAATTGCTCCGGTAACGGTTACCGTTTCTTTATTAATCTTGCTGCCGTCAGCAGGTGAGGTAATTGACAATTCAGGTGCATTCGGATCAAATACCACTGATACAGGTTCTGAAGCATCAGTAATTCCCTGCTCTGTCGATGCCTTGGCTGTCAGTACATTAGTACCTTCGTTAAGAGTGACTTCCACTGTATAAGCACCTTGATCGTTCGCAGAAGTGGTGGCAATCTCTTCCCCGTCATTGTAAATATGAACAGTCGTTGTTGGTGCAGCCGCGCCTTCTACTGTGACAGTACCTTCATTTGTAAAAGAACCATCTACAGGTGAAGAGATGCTTGGCGCGGTCACCTCATAATCGACCACAGCACGAATCATGTAGTTTCCTTCATCCTCTGGAGATAGTGACCAGCTGCCACCCACCAGCTGCCAGCTTCTTAATGCATTCTCTCCGTTTTCATCTGTTGCCAGGCCTGGTGAAGCGGTGTTGATGCCTGCCTGGATATAAACCAGATAGAAATCTCCCTCAACCACTATGCCGTGGCTGCTTAAATCAATATGTGTCCACTCACCATTTCTTAATGCGGTGGCGTCGATTGGGCCCGCCAGCTTCTTGCCTGGTGCACCGTCAGTACCAGTTGCATCATAAACTTCCACTTTGAAATCCGTACCGCCCGGAACCGGCCATTCTGTATCCCAGAAACGGAACAGTCCGCCAGTAACCAACGCTTTGTCATTGCCTTCTGCCAATGACATCTTCACTGCCCAGCCATTGCCAGCGTCATAAAATGCACGTGCATTTTCAGCGCTGCCATCATCATATCCGATTTCACCTGGATAACCGATGAACGGCTTGATCTCAAAGTTTTGCTCAACATCGCCATCAAGCGTCACGGACACCTCTTGACTGTAGAAATGCGGAGCAATCACTTTTAAAGTGTATTCTCCTTCATATGCAGTCAGCGAGTAATGTCCGTTTTCATCTGTTGCCACAGGAGCAATGTTCGCATCCTCCAACAAATAAACCGTCGCACCCTCTACAGGCTCACCAGTTGCTTTGTTCGTGATGGAGCCATTTATTGTTCCCTTTGGCAGTTCCTCGAGATTGAAGTTAGCCGTTGTCTCTCCATCCTGTTCAATTTCTACTGTTTGAGTCTGTGGACGGAAACCATAGGCTTCTGCTACAACCGTAAAGCTTCCAGCAGCATGTGTCAGTTCAAAGCTGCCATTTGCAGGGTTCGTTTTTACGGAACGTCCTGATTCAACAACTGTCACAACAGCCTGCATAGGCAATGCCATCGGAGTTGCTGAACTTTCAGCCTTATGCTGCTTAGGCAGTGACATTTCGATTTTATTAGGATCAACCTTTTCTTTCAGGCTAGCCTTCGTATCGTCTTTGGTTATTGTAGTGTCTGCCTTAGCTGGCGCGGCAAGCGGAGTATCAGTTAAAGTTACTTCATCCAGATACCATCCATCCCTGACCACGCTGCCATCAGTGGTTACGTTAAAGGCGACATAAATCCTTTGTCCGGCATATTCACTTAGATCCACTTCTCCATCAATCCAGCCATTAGAAAGATTGTTCACGCGCAGTTTTTGCACCCAGTTAACAGCATCGGTGGAGACAAATACATGGCCGTAGTCATAATTTCTCTCAAGGTTATACCATTGCTTGAACTGCAGGTAACTGCTGCCTTCCGGCAAATCGATCGGCGGCATTTGCAAGGACATGTTTGCGCGGCTTTGATACGTTCCAGCAAGAGCAGTACCATAGACCTTCTCTCCTGAAAAAGCAGAGCCAGGACCACTTGTCGGCGTGCCCCACTCCCAGCTGTTTGCATCTCCATATGAGGTCCAGCCAGAAGCATCATTTTCAAAATTCTGTTCATAGCCCACAGTGATTCCTGGTAAAATGGTCACAGTAAATTCACTTACTGTTTCATTTCCTCCAAAATCCACTGCTTTCCATTTGTATGCAAATTCGTTTCCAGAGATTGCTTCACCTGGGATATTGGCCTGATACGTCCCATTTTTATAGTCACCGCCAGTACGCACGGCGGAAACAGATGACCAGGATCCATCTTCCAATTGATATTCAACTTCTACATTTGTTACACTGATGTTGTCGGCAGCTGAAGCCTCTAAAGTCAGTGGCATTCCTGCAAAAACCGTGGCAGGTTGGGAATGCTCCAACACCGGTGCTTCACTGTCGTCTCCATCCTTTGTTACCTGTCCTTTTAATTTCCCTAAACCAGAAACAACCGAAGAAACAGCGTCAAAAACATTCAACAATCCAGATCCGTACCCATTATTCGGTGATTCAGGATATGCATTGTCCGTTAATGGCATTGCCGTCGTTAATAAAATCTCTTCCAGATCATCAACTGTCAAACTGGAATTTGCCTGCAGCAATAACGCGATTGCTGCCGAGACATGAGGACCGGCCATCGATGTCCCGTTCCAGCCGCCTTCATATCCGCTTCCTGGAACAGATGAGCGGATATTCACTCCCGGTGCAGTCAATTCTGGCTTAATTTCGCCATACGGTGACGGCCCTAAGAGTGAGAAAGTTCCCAGGTTATTATTGATATCCGTCGCGCCTGTTGCGACTGATTCTGGATAATTGGCTGGGTTCGCAACAGAACCTGGACCTCCAGGATTGCTGAAGGTAGTATTACCGGCAGAGAACTCTGGGAAGATCTCAGCAGCTCTCCATGCTTGAACCATTGGGCGATACCATTCATCCAATCCAGGTCCACCGCCCCATGAGTTGTTTACAACATCAGGTGCTAATTCCGGGTTTCCATTTGGAGCAAGTATCCACTCACCAGCTTCAAGCAAATCAGCATCTGTGCCGCCAGAGGCCGTGAATGCTTTAACAGCAATCCATTTTGCTCCGGGAGCAACCCCGATGACATTACCACCATCAGGCTCGGACCCTACCATCGTGCCGGTAACATGCGTCCCATGTCCATGGTCATCATACGGTGCAGATTGGCCGGCAACAGCATCAAACCAGTTACCTTCATGCGACACTTCTCCGGTGGCTAAGTCATAACCCCGGTATTTCTCCTGTAATGCAGGGTGATTCCATTGAACACCTGTGTCAATCGAAGCTACAGTAATCCCGCTGCCATCAATCCCCATATCCCATACGGCAGGAGCTCCAACACGATCTATATTCCATTCAATCGAATTGGTTTTAGCAGCAGGGTCCTGAACTGCGACAGCTGATTTTTCAGGGACGAAAAGCTGCCGTGTTTCATTAGGAAGGATTTTATCAACTTCAGCAAAACCGGCAAGCTCATTCATGACCTCTTCTGTAGCTGTTACGGCAATTGCATTCACTACATGGTAAGAATGAACACCCTTAGCCGCGCCTTTCTTTTCCTGTTTCTTCAGGTATTCCAGAACATCGAATTGCGTTTCCTGAGCCTTTGCTTTCAGCTCTGAAACAATCGTTGAACGCTTCATCAATTTTGCTTTTGCAGGCGTGGCTTTTGCCAGGCCGGCCTTTTTCTCTGCCTCTTTTGCGACAGCGTTAGTGTCAACCTGCTCTTTCATTTTTACCAGGAAGGTTACTTTATCCTCTTTTTCAAATTGAGTATAAAGCTTCTTGCTCACTTTTTGCTTGGCATTTTGGACTGCCTCCTTTGCGGAAACACTGACTCCCTTTGTAGCCGCATTTGTCTGGAACTGTGGTTGAAGCAGCAATGGCACGACCAATGCAGTTGATAGAAGTACGGATAATAATCGACGTTTTTTACGTTTCATCCATCTACCTCCTAAGTATTTTCCTTTGGATACTTTCCTGCTCTCCTTTCGTCGCACACTCTATGTGAAATAGGTGCTAAATAAACCATAGCCTTTTGGGAATTGGAGTTTTGTCGAAAAATAGGACAATGAAACTGAATATTCGGAAAATGATTAATTAGTTGGTATTGGGAAATTTGTAAAATAAGCCCTATTTAGTGTAATCCAAATTAGTTACGGTCATAGACTATAACTTTCTAATTATTTCCATATTTTCACCATCCTTATAGAGGTGGTACAAGGAGAAAAAAGGTTAATTATACCTAAAGGTAATAGCTTTTCATAGGTAAATTGTTTAATAAATACGTCCTAGATCTGATTTATGATACGAAAGAACTGCATAAAAAACTCCAGAATGAATTTGAAAATGACTTTTAGTTGCTCAATTATTTAAATGAAAAAACAGAGGCTTAATGCCTCTGCTAAATTAAAGTATTTATTCGATAATGAAAAGAATTGTTTGATTAAAGGAGTTTTCAAGACCAGACTCCATCCAAACTTCCAGTTCATAGGTTCCCTTTTCATAACCGCCTAAACCGATTTTTATTGTAATGGCTTCGCCAGGACTGACCACCTGATTGCTTTGGATTGTTCCATATCCATCCTGCCTGGTCAGCTCCTTGCCGGATTCATCCCTGACAACATAGCCATGTCCTCCGTTTTGATTAAACGGGATTTCAATATCCTTATCTGTATTGTTCTTGACTTCGTAAATAAAATCTTTCCCTTCAGTCTCTGATTCTTCTTCAACGAGGCTTGCTGACAGATCTTCCTGAACCACGCCGGTATCAGATTTCTCCTCTGCTTTCTTTTCGTCTTGCTTTTGGCTGCTTGTTTCTATTTCCGTTTCCGCGGTACATGCCGTCATTGTGATCAATAAAAAGAGAATGGCAAAAACTTTTCTCAATTTAGCACCTCATATTATTTATTTTTTTCCACTACATTTGACTCTTCACCTGAAAAAAAGTTTCATAACTTGCTAATTTTTTATTTCGCTTTTCGAAAAAGATGCTACAATACTATTTAAAACATTCGTAAAGAAGGGACAACAATGAACAAAAAATTATGGCTTACATATGGCATGTTAACCTTTGCCACATCAACATGGGGCAGTGCATTCATTGCCGGAAAATACGCGGTCCAAAGCTTCGAACCGGCTACTGTCGCTTTTTTTAGGTTTTTCGGGGCGGCGATCCTCCTGTTTCCTCTCATGTTCATCATGGAGAAAAATCGGCAGAAACCGAATTTAAAGGATTACAGCTTATTTGCCGTTTTGGGATTAACGGGAATCGCCTTGTACAATATCTTCTTTTTCCTGGCCAGCAAACATGCACCAGTTATCAAAAGCTCATTGTTCATCGCCTCGAATCCGGTGCTGATCGTGCTTTTGTCAGCAATATTTTTAAAAGAAACCATCACCCGCAACAATGTGATTGGATTGGCCATCGCGCTTTCAGGTGCCTTTTTCATCATTACCGATGGACACCTGACGAACTTAATTCAACTGGGATTCGAGCCAATTGACTTCGTTTTAATGGGAGCTGTTGTCAGCTGGGCGCTTTATAGTGTAGTGGGTAAAATCGTGCTGAAGAAATTCAGTTCTGTCGAGTCCACAACCTATGCAGTAGCGTTCGGCACAATGTTCTTACTGCCTTTCGCCCTGGCAGAAACATCATGGCAGGATGTGCAGCAGGCATCTGGTACTACCTGGATTGCCATTATACATATGAGCGTTTTGGTTACCGTCGTGTCATTCGTCATGTACTACAATGGTATCAAGGAAGTTGGCGCAGCAAAGGCATCGATTTTTATCAACGTAATGCCAGTATCTGCGGTCATAATGGCTACTTTGTTTTTAGGTGAAAAATTCACTGCAGCCCATGCAATCGGAGCTGCTCTCGTATTGTCTGGCGTGTATATCGGAACGAATCCGAAGCTTTTTAAAAGAAAGCCTAAAGCTGAAATAGTTAAAAATGAAATCGCATAAGGAGTGATAAACATGATTCACAAAATTGAATTGAAATCCGAAAACCTGCATGGTTCTTTTAGCAATGAATATAAGCCAATTCTCACAGTTCATTCCGGAGACTCGGTCCGAATGCAAACTCCGGACATTGAATGGGGATATTCTGCTTCAAAAGGAATCGAGAGAGAGTTTTTCAAGTCTGCAGTGAATGAAGAAACTCCATTACATCCGATGGTGGGCCCTATTGAAGTGAAGGGAGCAACACCAGGGATGGTGCTTGAGGTGAAAGTGAATGATGTTGTCCCTGGCTGGTATGGGACGAACTGGGCCGGCGGTAAAAAAAGCTGGCAAAATGACGCAGTCGGATTGACGGGATCTGAGAGAATTCGTCTTGACTGGGAATTGAACCGTGATAGTATGACTGCGAGAGTAGAAATGGGTTCGCGTCCTGTGAATGTAGCGCTTAACCCTTTCATCGGATTGATGGGAGTAGCACCAGCAGAACCCGGCGTGCACATCACCTCTCCTCCCCGCTATTGCGGCGGCAACATCGACTGCAAGGAATTAAAAAGAGGCAGTACCCTGTACCTGCCGATTTCAGTTGATGGAGCCTTATTCTCCATCGGGGACGGCCATGCCGCACAGGGAGACGGCGAAGTTTCCGGCACTGCAATTGAGTGTCCGATGGATCTAGTCGACATCACCTTGACACTGAGGGATGATCTTTCCTTGAAGATGCCGCGTGCCAACACCCCGGAAGGATGGCTGACATTCGGCTTCAATGAGGACCTCAATCTTGCAGGAGGACAGGCATTGGATGAAATGGTTGATTTATTAAGGGAGCTGCATGGTGTTGAGCGTACAGAAGCACTGGCAATCGCTAGCGTGACCGTCGATTTACGCGTCACCCAGGTCGTGAACGGTGTCAAAGGGGTTCACGCCGTTTTGCCTCACGGCGCGGTTAGGTAATTTGCATGAGAAAAGCTTGGAGTATGTGGTTGGAATGGACTGCTCCAAGCTTTTTTATATTTTCTTTGTAAAATAGCATAGTTCATGAATCTGCTCAAAGCCGACTTTTTTGTACAGCCCTATGGCATCCCGGTTGCCCGAACTGACGGATAGAGTAATAGATTGTATGCTCTCAAATGTAAAAAACCAATTTAGTGCGGCCGAGAGCAATTTTTCTCCGATTCCTTTTCCCCGCTCACTTGCTGGTACGGCAAAAAACTCAATGCTTCCTTCCCCAAACTCTGGTTGAGCTTCCACATAAATATATCCGCTGAAGCGACCTTCAGTTTTAACGATAAAAACCTTTCTTTCCTCGTTGAGCCTGTCAATGATTTGTTCCCCACTATAATAAGTTTCAGGAAAAGATTGATCATGAAGCTGGATTATATCAGGAAAATACTCTTCCTCTAATTCGTGGAGCTGTTCCACCTCCAACTCTTGTAATCTGCTTCGGTGAAAACTCAAAATCGTTTGGTCACTATGCCTGTTAAAAGAGAGGTTCTCAGCAAGTTCTAACACTCTATGATTTTCCTTGTTCGGAAACATGCCGAGGGAGATGATTTCTTCCGGTAGTAATTCAAGCATGCTGGTCCACAGGCAGCTCGCATTATCCCACTTACCATCCTTAACAAATGGTCCCCAAATTTCAGCCCTTTGATTCTCAAGGTCCGCATCGAACCCTAAAACACCTATTAAACCCTCATCATCATAAGCAATTAAAAAACTATTTTCATATGTAATATCCGTTAAATCTTCCTTTAAGGAATATGCTATTTCCAAAGGGTCGACTCCACAATACCCGATATGCGATTCTTCCACTCTGTTCAGCTCTGATATGAAATTGGCAACTACTTCAATCTCATCATTTTTCATTAATCTTGTATTTATCATTCTATAACTCCTTGTTGTTAACGGTATTTTATTGTTCAGACAAAGTTAAGGCTGGAGACCTGCCTTTTGAACGAAGTCAGGCTAGGTTTGGACAAATTAACAGCTCCAGCTCAGGATTTTGTCTAAAGTCGACCTGGGTTTAGACAAAATTACGGTTACTACTCTCGATTTTGTCCGAAGTTGACCTGGGTTCGGACAACATTACAGCTATTGCCAAGGATTTTGTCCGAAGTCTAACTAGGTCTAGTGAAAGTGAAGCGGAACAGGTCAAGAATTCATCCTAACTCTTGTTTAATATCCCCAAATAACTCTTCCAAGGACCTACTGCCACATCAAATCTTTTTGCCATCACTCTGGTGATCTGGGAAATATGGGTCAAGTCATGGACGGCCCATGTTGAAATCAATTCGCGGACTTTCACTTCTCCATACTCTGGATGGATCCCTGTCATCTCAAACTGGTTTTGATCTTTGATCATTTCTTTCAGTTTAGCCACATTTTCCGCCCTTACCGAACTGAATTTCGTTATCTTTTCTTCGATTGTCCAGTCATGGTATTGTTGCAAATGTGAAAACCGGTCAAATGGAGGGAATTTTTTATCGCTTGTTTCGCTTAATATTAATTCCAATCTGGGGATCCAATTATATTTCTCGGCATCGATTAAATGGCCAATGACTTGTGAAGGATTCCAGGTTCCTTCTCCTTCATTAGATTCTAGCCAGCCATCTGATAAACCTACTAAATATTGTTCTAATATCTTAGGAGTTCGTTCCAATACTTCTATTACTTCCGACAATTGAAATGTCATTAGCTCTCCAGCTCCTTTATTTTTAAACAATAGATTATGTAACACAATGTCATACTTCTGTTCTTTTTCTGAAAAATATCAATGGTATGATAGATTTGTCTGATTATTTTTGAGATAAGAGAGTGAAATAGATGCTGACAATCAAAGAAGCTGCAGAACAATTAACTTCATATGGGATGGAAACGACAGAACAAGACGTTGAAACCTGGATTGAAACAGGTTTTTTAGAGTCTGAATCTGATAAAATAACCCCCGGTAATCTCACCGAATTCGTTATCAAGAAACATACTGATTTACTGGAACAGTCTCGTGACGCAAATAACAAACTGAACGAGCAGCTCGAGCTTTTAAATACAAGATTACATATTGAACAATCGAAGGTCCGTACATTGAAAAAAATGCTCAATGCCCATATAGAGGCATCGGTCGCGCCTACTTCCGAGTTAGAGGACTTGCTTGGCTTGAAACAGAATAGCAACAGTCAGGAACTCAAAAAAGAGTTAAAAAAACTCCTTAAGGCACTGCATCCCGACCGTGGCGGCGACGAAAGACTTTTTAAAGTTTTTAAAAACCATTATGAGAAATTGTGATACATGGACATATAATTTTTCATTGCTAAATAATATGTACTGCCGCCCATGATCAGACCATCGAATACACCGATGGCTGCGCTTGCTGGAACCCAAATAGTAGAGATATAGATTCCACCTATGTATGAGAACAGTCCGACATGGAATAGAAATCACCTATTTCATGCCGCCTTCCATAGTTATAATTCTAGGAAAACACGAACAAATCCTTTATTTATGGTTATTTCAACGGGCACATCGATTGGTACACTAGCAGAATAATTGAGATAATTGAAAACAAACAAAACCCTCCAAATCAACCGATTCAGAGGGCGGAATTACGATTATTCTTTCGGCTCGACCGGGCCTTCAAACACTTTTGCTTGTTTCGCAAAGCTAAATTCATTTTTGGCAAGTCCACCGAGTGATAAATCAAAATACATATTTACATGGTCGCCAGTCTGATGGGCTTTTTTGTTTTCCAATTCCTTAGCTCGCATGATCGCTTCTTCGAAAAGTGTCGCATGGGCTGCTTCACGATCAATCAAGAATTGGAACATCTCCCTTGCTCCCGGATCATCAACATGGCGGTATAACTCTTCATAAACTTTTTTCGCACGCAGTTCTGCTGCTAAATCTGATTGCAGATTGGCAACGAGATCGCCAACATTATTGATGAAATTACCTGTAAAAGGAGTTCCTGAAGAATCCACAAAATCCAGGCCGTGACCATCGAGAATCATGCTTTTCTGTACAGTAGAATTAAAGTTGAAGTGCATCATATTGTTGATATGGCTTTTGGCATCAGACAGAATATTCCCTTCCCCGGACATCTTCCTTTCATCGGCACCCATCTCTTCCATCTTTTGTTCTTTATCAGGGCCACCCATTAACTGAGTGATACACTCACCCACCATTTCGAGATGGGAAATCTCCTCTGTAGAAATATCCATTAGTAAATCGCGGATCGCCGGGTCAGGAGTGCTAAAGCTTTGGGCAAAATATTGAAGACAGGCTTTCAATTCACCGTTGGCACCCCCGAATTGTTCAAGTACTGCAGCTGCATGAGCTGGATTTGGGCTTTTAACTTGGACAGGGAACAATAATTCTTTTTTGTGGATGTACATTATTCAGCCTCCATCAATTGTATTTTTACACTTAGAATCATTCCCGAGTGGCGAGTGCATAAACGTCTATTTTCATAATTTTCAAAAAGGTACGGCCACAATTCTGTTACTCGAAACAAAAGCTTCATAAATGATATAATGAGGTTTCAATAAAAAACGTTATACTTATTAACATACATAAGGAGGTGCACCCATGAGGAAACTTATTATGATATTGATGATCGGTGCTTTTATTAGCGGTTGTTCCGAGGAAAAAACCGAATCAGAAGGTCTTTCCCTTCCGGATGAGAACAGTGAGGAAGTATCCTTTGAGAATATGGAAGAGCCTGCACTGGTTTTCTTTTTTACCGGAGTTGGTTGAGACTTTTGTAAATCGCAGCTGGTCGAGCTGCAAAACCGAAAAGAGTCATTCAGCCAGTTTCCAGGAAACATTTACGCAGTAAGCGCTTCATCTGTTAAGGAACATAAAGCGATGAAAGAAGAGTTGGGACTAGATTATCCAGTCATATCTGATGAGAAACTGAAATTGATCAAGAAGACAAACATGTTGGATCCGGAGTCTCCAATAGCAGTACGAGGCTTTGCTGTTATTGATAAAGACGGCACCGTCCTTCACTCCCAGCAAATCGATACATTCGGCGCAGAAGCAGAAGGAATCATCCCATATGCTGCTGATATTGCCAACGGAGAGAAACCTGGGGAGTAAAAAGAAAGCACCGCCCGAAAATTTCGGGTGGTGCTTCTTTTCTATTCCGGTTGGCAGCATAGATCCCCTTTCCCTGTTTCCAATGCATTTTTCAAGCTCTTTAAAACTCCTGACCAGGCCATTTCATGCCACGTAATGGCTTCTGTCCATTCCTCGCCATCTTTGAAGCCTGTGTGGCGTGTTGTCACCTTTGTAGAATTGTCTTCTAGCCTTACAAAATTCACCGAAATAATTGTCAATTTTTCTTCTTCGTTCATCAGTGAACTGAACTGATCAGGTGCTTTCCATTCAAACACTAAGTCTTTAAAAGGCTCCAGCTTCAGTACCTTGCACCCCATCGTATTCATTCCCGTTCTATTGCCTGGAATAAAATACAGCTCATACGCTCCGCCAACTTTAGCTTCAATATTAGTTTCCGGCGCAAACCACAGGGCAACCCGGTCAGGAATTGTCCAGGCGTGCCAAATTAGTTCAACAGGCGCATTGATTATAATTTCTTGTTTCACTTCTGCCAATGTATCATCCATAACCTTGACCCCCTATTGATAATTAGAAAACTCCACGAGCTCCAGCTGATTGCCGAATGGATCCTCAATCATATTGTATCTTCCTGGCGGGCACGGCCTGGATTCATCAAATAATATCTTTGCACCCTTTTCACGCAGAAGCTTAACATCCTCATCAAGGTTTTCAGATAGTAGGCCTAACAGGACCCTCTGACCTCCAGAACCAGTATCTCCCTCACTCTTCTCGAGCACAATCGGGATTTCATTATGTACCAATGAAACTATATTTTCCCCATAGTGCTTTGATACTTCGAAATCCAGTACCTTAGTGTAAAATTTTAGGGCTTCCTCCATGTCTGCAACTTTAATCGTCAAAACACATACTTTATTCAACATTGTACTCACTCCTTTTTCATAAATTTAACATAATGTAATGGGTTATTTTTCTTCTAGTTTGCTATCTTTTTTAAATAAGAGACTCGGCAAATTGACTAATATAGGAGGATCATAAGGCATTGGCTCCCTCAATTTCACCTTTACTTCAACCCAACTGCCGCTGTAGATTTCAATAACCCCTTCAGCCTTTCCTCGTAAACTTTTAGACAGCAGAAAGTAGTCCCGGGGATTCGCGCTCCAAGGAATCGCTGCAGCCAAAACGTAATATGTACCGGTTGGGACTCTATTAAAAGTGAACTCTCGATGTGCCGGCCTCAAAGCTGTGCCTGCAATAGGTGCTTGGTCGGGAATTGGACGGGGAAATAACCCCACAAAAATAAGGCCCTTAAAGTCCTCGGGAGCTTCTATCCTGCAATGAACAGCAGGAAGGTTTACCTTTTCAGGAATTGCAATCTGCCTTTCATCTAGCTCATTCATCAACTGATGAAGCTTAATGGCATGTTTTTGAAATTGCTTGGGTGACTGACCAACAAATTGCTTGAATTTTGAACTGAAAGTACCCAAACTATGAAAGCCAATATCAAGCAATGTTTTAAGAATGGAGTTTGAGGAAGATCTGATCAGCATCTCCTTTCCAGCTTCTATTCTTAATGCTGAGAGATAATACCTTGGTGATACACCAGTGACTTCCTTGAACACCCGGGAAAAGTGATATGGACTGTACCCTGCTATCGCTGCCAGTTGATCCGAAGTGAGCTCTTCATCGATGTTTTCTTTCATGTATTCTATTGTTTTTGAAACTGCTTTGATATGTTCAATTGTATGTTCCATTTTTAATACCGTTATCCCTATTAGAAAATTAGTAACCTAATAATCTATTCGCTTATCGTCATATAGAATCCTTTTAAAAACCTACTAAAAAATCCCAACTCTTTATCAGAGTTGAGATTTTAATTCATCCTTCGTAACTCCACCAACGCCCCAGTATTTATTGAATAATCTTGTTCACAGTAATACGGGACGTGCCAATATATTTAGAAAAAGCCGTCTGGTTCATCGAGGCATTCCCGTTCTCCTGAACAAGCTTGAGCAGATAAAACGCCATTTGCTGCTCCACAGGACTGTCCAGATGTGCAATGATTTCAGCAAGCGTCCTGAATTTATAGATCAATGAATCCGTATAAATACCCGCCGCCTCAGGATGGTTCTTGCAAATCGCCGCAATGACATCATCGGAAAAGTAGTAAACCAGCGAGGGACAAGTCGTCGTTCCGCTCGTCAAATGATGATATGCAAGTTCTTCGTTATCAATGGGAGCCGTATTTGTCGTATGGGCAGCTGTTGAGTTTGAGAAGAACAAGGTTGTTTATCTGCAGGGGGAGGCTGGAAGGGGAATCTATTATTTGAAAAAGGGTGAAATCAAGGTTACTCTTCTGTCGGACAAGGGAGATGAGCGAATCATCAACATGGTTCCGCCTGGTATGCTGTTTGGTGAACATGGTGTCCATGGGAAGCCTCCTCCCCCTAAATTGGCGACTTTTCTAATAATTATGATAATTATACCATTTAGGAGGTGATTAGAGGGTAAAAAAGAGATTTGATCGTTTTTTTCTATCGGAGGGAAAGTGGGGCGATCCTATAGAGCTATCTGATTATCTATTAAAAAGGGTTTTCACCATTTCATCCCTTTGGTGCTTCCGAAATGTCCATTAAATCGGGTTTCTTAGACATTTCACTGCTTCCACGCTTCCAAAATGTCTATTAAATGGAGTTTCTTAGACATTTTACTCCTTCAACTCTTCCGAAATGTCTATTAAATGGAGTTTCTTAGACATTTTACTCTTTCATCGCTTCCGAAATGTCTATTAAATGGAGTTTCTTAGACATTTTACTCCTTCAACTCTTCCGAAATGTCTATTAAATGGAGTTTCTTAGACATTTTACTCTTTCATCGCTTCCGAAATGTCTATTAAATGGGGTTTCTTAGACATTTTACTCTCTCATCTCTTCCGAAATGTCTATTAAATAGGATTTCTTAGACATTTTACTCTTTCATCGCTTCCAAAATGTCTATTAAATGGGGTTTCTTAGACATTTTACTCTCTCATCTCTTCCGAAATGTCTATTAAAAGAGGTTTCTTAGACATTTTACTTCTTCAACGCTTACGAAATGTCTAATAAAATCGATGAAGGGAGCAAATCTTATGGTTGGGCCAATCTATAATGGGGCGTATCCTTTTGGTTAGAATTAATCTGAAGAATATCTATAGTGATACTCGTGAAGGAAACTAGAGGTAGTAACAAACTGGTCAAGCTTGCAGTCCACTGGTAAGCTTGGCAGCAAAAAGAAGGATAGATTACGATTCCAAAGTTCTTTTCATAACCTCAAGCTCTCTCTCATTTCGCACTGCCTTTTCCCAGATGAAGTCCTGGTCTTTCTCCAATCTTTTCAGTTGATGTAATACTTCTTGGTGCCTTAATTCATTTTTTGTTTCCATCTTGTCCATTCTCAACTCAATAGATTCAAACTTTTGTCCATGTTCCTTTTGAACAGTTTGCATTTCCTTCATATCCGTTTGCATTTCCTTCATATCCGTTTGCATTTCCTTCATATTCGTTTGCATTTCCTTCATATCCGTTTGCATTTCCTTCATGTCCTTTTGCATATCACTCATGCTGTTATGCAGGTTACCGACCATGGTGATCAGCTGCGACATCATTCCTTCTAATCGTTCGAGTCTTTCCTCTGTCATTTTTACTCACCTCCTTTTCCACATTATAAAATAAATCTGTCGATTAGGGTAGAAAAATAAACCGCCTTCCCCTTTCGAAAGCGGCTCTAATGTCCTACTGTATCAACTGCGTCAACATCTTTTTCCTTGCATAAAAGAAGGATCCCACCTGGATGATCACATAAATTCCGCCAATTTGCAGGAAGTGCATCAAAATATCAGGGTTCTGCATGATTCCTCCGACATCTGTTGACATAATTGCCAGGTACAAAAAGGCCAGCGTCGTTCCTAAAATGGTTGGCACGAAAAAGATCGTCGCTAGTTCCCTTGTTACGTTTTCAGTAATTTCATTTGTTGACATCCCAATTTTATTTAGTTTCCGATACTTCAATTTTTCAGTATCCATTTCGGAGAATAGATTTATATATAGCAATACAAAGGTGGCGAAAAAGAACATGATGCTCAAAAATGTCGTTACATAGAACATCATTCCATTGGTAGCTTTGTTTTGATGGTAGTCGCCAATTTTAGAGGCAACCCGAAACAACTCGGATTCTTCGGAATGCTCCAGATCAGGGTAATCCATAGGTGGTGTTGACTGATTGTTAATGATGAATTGTTCTTTTAACGCAGCAACCGAACTTTCACTTTCTTTCCAGTCATCCACATTTATTAAATTGAAGTTTAGTTCGTACCCTTCCGCTCCATTCCGCAAATCTTCAAAATCGGCTTGATTTACGACAATAAATTCATATGCATTTGGCAGCAAATTGATCGTTCTTTCAATCACTTGATCTTTCAATGTATAGGATACAACATTATTATTTATGGTTAATTTAATGGATTTAGCAGGATCCGCATGAGCATATTCTGGTTCCGAGTTTAAATAAAACAGGTACTCATTTTTCCCCAGCTGTACCTTACTCGAAGTCAATCGATTAAAATCATCTAATGACAAGAAGTCATATGTTAAATATCCCTCGACATATTCAAGTTTTTCATAATAATTCAAGATCGGGATTTCAAGATGTCCTTTTTTATCTAATAAACCGTTTAGCTCGACGTCTGATATCGTATTTTTCGTTTCTGTCTGGTAAAAAGCAACATCATATGGGTTATTTTCAACCGCATCCTTTTCCGATGCCTTGTAAAACGTCAATAATAAGGTGCTATAAAAGATCGTAATCATGATCATTACTGTCACAAGCATAATGATTGAAGTTAGCTGCTTGAACTTGTAATCCAGGCTGCTTAGGAACAGCAATCTGCGATAATAGAAGCCTGGAAATTTTTTAGCGAGGCTGATCAGGAAACTGGCAGACTGGTTAAGTGAAATATATAGGCCCAGGAACATCGCCAATGTCCAAAGCGGCAGGAATGAGCCAGATGAGTCCTCATAAGTTAAATACAGATTCAGCAGTGAACCAGACATTAGCAGCAGCCCGAAGCCGCCAATCAACGGACTTCTCATCTTCAATGTCTCCGCAAACCTGTTGCTTTTCATGCTTAAGATCAGGCTGCTTCTTAGCGTCTGGAACAGTGATTTACCGACTGCCAGCAAAAATACGGCTAGAAAGGCACCTATTGTGAACAAAAACATTTTGCCAGAGAAATGAAACGGAACTTCCTTCAGTTCAATCATGTTCATTAACAGCATGAAAAATAGTCTTGAGAATACGGCTCCAGCAAGAATGCCTGAGAGAATGGACAGAATGCCAATCACCCCATTTTCCAAAACCAGCAATTTAGCAATGTCTCTTTTTGACATGCCCAGAGTCATGAACAGCCCAAACTCACTTCTTCTCTGTTTGATAAAAACACTGTGCGCATAACTGATGAAGAAAACCGTAAAGATGATCAGCGCAGCACCAGGTATCGAAAGTGCATCCTGAAGGCTCTCCAGCTTCTTCCCTTGCTCAACCCTGCTGTTAAAATAAAGTGTCGAAAACATAAAGAAGAACATCACCGCAAAGCTATTGCAAAGGTAATAAAAGATATACTTTTTATAATTCACTTTCGCCATCTTCCAGACAATTTGGTTAAATGTCATAGGTTCTTCCTCCAAGGACGGCCAAGTGATCCATGATCCGGTCCAGGAACTCCTTCCTGTTCCCTTTTTTCACGATACTTGAATGAATCTTTCCGTCTTTGATAAAAACAACCTTCTGACAGTAACTTGCTGCGAAAACATCATGCGTGACAAGGAGGACTGTTGTATTTAATTCAGCAACGATTTTTTCAAAGCACTCCATGATGATGGCCGAAGCTTTAGAATCCAGATTCCCGGTTGGTTCATCAGCGAATTTGATAGCAGGATCATTTACAAGAGCGCGGCTGACTGAGGTCCGCTGCTGCTGGCCGCCTGATATGTTATAAGGATACTTTTCCAGGGTAGCTTGAATTTCAAATAGTTGAGCCAGTTCCTGTACTTTTGTTTCCATATCGGTTGCCGGCTTCTTTTCAAGCACCATTGGCAGCATGATATTTTCTTTAACTGTCAAGCTGTCCAAAAGGTTGAATTCCTGAAATACAAAACCAAGCTGGCGGCGGCGGAACAGGGCTAGCTCATTCCCTGACATTTCGCTTATTTCCTGGCTGGCAATTGACACGTCCCCGGAAGTAGGCTGATCAATGCCGCTTAGAATGTTCAGCAAAGTAGTCTTCCCACTGCCAGAAGGACCCATTATCGCAACAAATTCCCCTTCTTTAACCGAAAGGCTGACCCCATCCAAAGCAGTCGTGGAACCCTCTCCACTATATCCCCCATACACTTTCACTATATTATTTGCCTCTAAAATAGCCATTATTTTCCCCCTTTTATAACCTTTCCTAGATAGAACCGGACTCTGAGATTCATCGGATTTTTTCAGTAACAGGTTTTTGACCTTGTCACTGTACTCCACATAAACCTCTTGGAAATGTTTGCTGTAGTGTTCGTTCATTCAAGAGAACTTTGCGGCAAACCAGCCATCAGATTGCCTAGCACCATAACAACATCCTACTGTTTTCGTGATCAGGCAGCCATCGATGATGCTAAAAAAAACCTTACACTTTTGTAAGGTATCAATCACTTTTACCGGCTAGCCACTTGATTTGGACTGTCGTTCCTTGCCCGGGTTTGGATTGGATTTCAATCTGAGCTCCAAGTTTGTTCGCTATTTTTTTGCTCAAGTAAAGTCCGATCCCAGTTGAGTTTGGAAATTTACGTCCATTTTCACCTGTAAAAAATGGCTGGAACACTCGCTCAAGATCATAATCTGGCATTCCGATTCCTTGATCAACAATACATAAACAAATGTGTTCGGCTTTTCTCTCAATCTGAAAAACCAGCTTTTTATTTCCTGCCTTCTCCCCAGAGTACTTAATGGCATTGGAGATAATCTGGTCAATTAAAATCTCATTCCACTTTGGATCTGTGACTATGATGGCTTGTTCTTCATCAAAGTCTATTAAAGGGAAAATGGATTGATAGATCCACTCTCTTTTTCGGGCGTTGATCAGCTTCCTCAATGTGGAGAGCAAATCAACCGCCTTAAGTTCAAAGTCATTTTCAAAGCTGTCCATCCTGATCATCGTCAACCCTTGCTCTATTGAAGCATGCAGCCGTTTGTTTTCCTGTTGAATTTTTTCCAATGCCTCTGTCTTTTCTTCATTATTGATAATCAACTCTATCACGGAAACAGGGGTCTTTAAATGGTGCAGCCAGTGAGACAGAAAATAGAGTCTCTCTTTATTTTGCTCTTTTAATTCAGTGTATTTTTGGGACTGTTCGCCAACTGTCTTAGACAATAATTCCTTAAAATTCTTCTGTTCCTCGGTATTAGCTTGGACCTCGGCGTCCTGATTCCTTAACTGTTGTGCAACTGCGGAGTTCGCTGGGTAATATCGCAGCCAATCAATCACTAAATAAACCAGCAGCAAAAAAAGCCCTATCGATACCGGGTAAAAAAATTCCGTATCCGCCGGTACATTAAGGTAGAAAAACAGCAGGATACTGGCCAAATTCAATATGTAAATCAAAATAAGAAGCATTCGGTCTTTTAAAAAAGCTTTAATCATTTCTGCCACCCGAAGGATCCTGAAGCATGTATCCTACACCTCTTTTGCTTTTGATTAAACCCTTCAAACCAAGCTCTGACAGACTTTGTTTAATTCTCGTCATATTCACCGTAAGTGTATTATCATCCACGAACGTAACAGAATCCCATACTTCTTCAATCAGCTCTTCCCTTGTGACAAAAGATCCCTTGTTTTCTATCAATTTTTTCAGCAGTTTAAAAACATTTTTGGAAAGCTCGACCCTCTTTCCTTTGTATTCAAGGCTCATTGTTTTTTCATCCAGGCATAAGGAACCGACACAGATGTTTTTATCACCCTTCACCGCATATTCTCCGTAGACTCTCCGCAATGTTGCTTTGACTTTGGAATGCAGCATCTCAAAAGTGAACGGCTTCGTGATAAAATCATCAGCACCCAGTTCAATGGCCAAGATCTGGTCCATTTCCTGGCTTCGTGCAGAAATCATCAGAATCGGCACAGTGGATTTCTGCCGGAAACTTCTGCACAGATAATAGCCGTCATAATATGGAAGGTTAATGTCCAGCAAGACAAGATCTGGATTGATTGTTAAAAACTCTTCTTCTATATTGGTAAAATGCTCTGGCAAAATTACATCATATCCATAGCGCTCTAGATTTTCTTTGATCAGCGCAGAAAGCTGGTGATCATCTTCAATTAGCATGATTTTGTACATTTATATATCTCCCCTAAATCTCTCTGACTCTAGTATAAGTTTTACAGAAGATAAAAACAGTAAGAATTTCCAATTCCTTTAGTAGGACCATATAAAAAGCCGCCTCCACAAATGGATAGCGGCTATTATCATATTGTATTTTTTTAACCCATCATGTTTACTCATCTTCTTCTTTCTTTACCCATTCATCATCCTCATTCTTTTCATACTCATTTTTCACCGCGCTCCATGCCACCTTGAAGGCTGTTTCTTCTTCATCGTATTGCTCTGAGGCTGAATTGAATGCCTCTTTGAAAATTTCCTGGGCATGATGTGGCAGGTTATCCTTTACTGCATCTGGCAGGTCTTTTAAAGAATTATATGGCATATTGCTAACCTCCTATAGTGAAAAGCTATCTTTTATTTTTCCCGCAATGGAGAGTGTTGAAACCATTCTGTTTGGACAGGTACACAACAAGGTTATCAGTCTAGATACGGCCAGTGGTTTCTTTTTTAGGTAAAAGGGGAACATCCTATTAAAGAGAATCATAGAGGAAGTGTACAAACCATGAATTCACAATCAACGATAGAAGTCAGAAATAAATTGAGGGAAGCTAAACCGTGGGTAAGGCGGTTTGCTCGTTTTGGCTACATTGCCAAAGGCCTTGTTTACGGTATGGTTGGAGTGCTCGCAGCCTTAGCTGCATTCGGACCTAGCGGTGATACGACCGGAACATCAGGAGCTCTTCAATCACTCGCCACATTGCCCTTCGGTGAAATTGCCTTGTGGTTCATCGGCATTGGGCTAATCGGTTATATTCTTTGGGATTTTATAAAAGCAATTAAGGATCCTGAAGATGAAGGGACAGATGCCAAGGGATTGGTTAAAAGAGCAGGCTATTTCATCAGCGCGCTGATTTATAGTAATTTAGCTTTCGGAGCGATTAAATTAGCCAGCAACACCGGTTCAGCAGGTGGCGATAATTCAGAGAAAACGATTTCGGCCAAGTTGATGGAGCAGCCATTCGGAGTTTGGCTGGTCGGAATAGTAGGCGGAGTTATAATTGGATATGGTGTTTATGAACTTTATAAAGGTGCAAAAGAAAAGTTCATGACACAATTCAAGACGTATGAAATGAATGATAAAGAACGCAAAATAACCCGCATTTCCGGAAAAATCGGGCTCATTTCCAGGGGCATCGTTTTAAGTATGGTTGGGTTCTTCTTCATTCGCACTGCATACACACATAACCCAAACGAGTCAAAAGGGCTGGGCGGTGCATTAACAGAACTGGCAAACCAGCCATTTGGCCAATTTTTATTAGCGATCATGGCAGCCGGCCTGATCTTATACGGCATCTACCAAATTATCAAAGGCCGCTACCAACAGATGAATTTTGGGTATAAAGGAAAATAAATAGCCTATAAGGGAAGCTATTACGAGTTTTTCTATCGTAATAGCTTTTTTGTCGTACTTATTCCCAAGCCAACGTTAATGTATTCATTCTTCATTATTGTAAAAAGGCTGCCTGTAACTTCTTAATTAAAGCAACGTGCGTTCACTCACCTTTTAACTTAATTTTTTCCTCTTTACCATTCCACTTAATGATTACTTCAAATATAGTATCCTTATTATCGAGTGGTTTATAATTAGAGTCTTTAGGAATATGGCTGGTGCCTTCACTGGAACTCGATGATGTGAAGACTTCATCAACAGCAATCGGCTCTCCTTCTAATACTTCTCGAACTGAGCTGCCATAATCATATGAGTATTCCACTGTGCGCCCTAAATCCAGTTCATTGCCAATATACTGCAGCTTTAAAGTATGGTTTCGTTCATATTTCATTTCATAATGGTTTTCGAATTTGTCATGATCTCTGTATTCGACCTTGCCTTTCTGGATCAGTACAGCGGACCAGTGATCACTTTTACCTTTAAACACCTGATAGTAATCCCTTGTAATCGTGCAGCCAGTCAAGACAAATATAAAAATGAAAACCAGTAAAGCTACTCTTTTCATCCATTGCCCCCTTTTAAGATAGTTTTTAGTCATCCTCTTTATTTAAGAGTACTTTATCAAAAGTACTGCTTAGATCGAGCAGCACTAAAAAGACTTAATACCCATATTTCTCATTCCATTGTTTATTCCATTCTGCATAGTCCATTTCTATAACCTCTTCAGCAGTTTTGCCATCAAGTGAATAGGGTGAGCCTGCGATCCCATTCCCCACCGGGAAAGATATACCGCCAATTATTTTCCCATTAAACATGAAAACACTGACTGATACCTTATAGGAAAAACTTTTCTGTGGGCCGTATATTTTACTAAGAGGATGATTTTTTACAATGAATCTCTCTTGTGTTATTTCCTTTCCAATATAGGCATCAGGCTCTACTGTTTGTACGGCCCAAACTGATATTTCCGGCTTATGAACTAATTGTTCCCTTTCGATGATATGAGAATATTTACCCTCGTATGACTTAATCGAGTACCCTTGATCCTTTAAATATTCTTTTGCTAATTGAGCATTTTCATCTAATCTAGGTCCACAGGCTGAAAGCAATAAGAGAACAAAGAGAATGACTAGCTTTTTAATGTGAAATCCCCCAATGAGACTAGCCCGAACAAATTACTGTCGGGCTATCTGTAAAATTTCTAGAATAACAGATTCACATTGTGTGTTGTCCGTTATCACAAATAAGTGATCTGCTTCATCCTCTACCGGATCCATTACATCATCCTTTAAGGAGTCAGTCTGCTGTTTTTGCAACACCTCTACAAAATTGGAATAAGCTCCCCTGAAGATATTAGTACTGCGCTGGCTTTCAGTAACTCGACCTTGAAGAACTTCGTATGGAATATCAAAATGAACAATGATCTGTATAAAATCATCTTTGGGAAATAGTTCTTCAAAAAGAAAAGACCTGTCTATTCGACTACGATTTGTGTTGCATATAATAAGATGGTAATTTGTTTGCTCTATTGCATAATGGACGACCAGCTTGTATATAGCGTGCTTTAGAGTATTGGGTCCCTGTGTTGGTTGTAAGGCCTTATAATATGAATTGATGAATTCCGCGTGATTGTCCTGGTCAATTACCATAGAGTTCTGCAACTCTTTCTCTAGAGCACGTGCGAAGGTGGTTTTTCCGCTGTGTGTTTTACCTACCGTTATAATCACTAGCCTTCTCAGTACAAACTCTCCCTTCGTATCCATTCGTATATAATTGAACTCGATTCTATGTTTCTATGATCGGATTATAGGTGCTTTAATTTACTAATGGTTCCGCCTCCTCTGAAACAACTTTTAGGGAATCCCCCCTGAATTGACAAAAAAATGAAACCTTTTTCCTTTACCATGCGTAACAACTTAAAAGGGGGTAATCACCATCGGTAAAACAATAAGTTTTATAGCTACTTTACTAATCATCGGATTAATCAACTTCGGAGTAACATTAATAATCGATTACAGCTTTATAGATGTTTCAGTTTTCGTAGCACTGGCCAGCACATTCCTTATTTACTACTTTAGTTCATCAGGCGGATTCACAAGCCGAAGTATTGATATGCACGTTCAAGGTGAAACAGGGATTAAAATGAACCAATCTCCGGAAAAGTTTTCACCCTCATATGCATTTTACGCATCGGTTGTTTATTTAATTGGATCAGTAATATCCACATTTTTTATGTACAAGGACTACTTTCTTTAATAGTATTGAATTTGAGTATGGAATCACCATACTCATTTTTAATGTCCAATACCTTACGCTGAAAAATTCGATAAAAGATGACACATCCCTTCTTTTTCCAATAATTTTTACCTTCTAAAACCTTAGGTATAAACACGGCAAAATAAAAAACCGCTTTATGTTAAAAAGCGGCCTCAAGGTTTTATTTTTCCATAACAGCAAAGTAATTTTCTTCATCATCAGCAAAATTAAATACCCTGCCTGAAGGCATGTTTACAATTTCACCGACAAACACGTTTTTATTTGATAAATCGCTGCGGAATTCTTCAAGATTCTCAGAGTAAAACATTAATGAAGGTGTACCAAGATTGACTCCAGGCGACATTTTCGCAACGAATTCTTTATTATGCAGTACAATGCTTGTTTCTGACTCTTTACTTGGAGAAATTTCAATCCATCTCATACCCTGCCCATTATCTTCTTCTGCATTAACAACAAAACCCAGTTTGTCAGTCCAGAACTTCACAGCAGCATCCTGATCATTCACATACAGCATGATTTGACCGATTTTATTTATCATAAATTCTTCACTCCTTGTAAATGGTCTATATAAATTTTCTGCATTGTCAGGTTAGAATCCTCCTGCATTTATTATTAATCATCAAGCACCAGGATAATCAAATCCTCCTTTTGGCTGCTGCTTTCCTCTATTCAGTCGTGAATCAGGCATATCACCACTTTCCAAGTGTTCATTTAAATAATAATGGGTAATCTGTATGTATCTTTGATTTTAATAAAGGTGTGTTATTATATGAAAAATAAATTTTTCTCTGAAATTGCCGTCCCGATTGAACCTCCTTTTGGCTTCATTCCAAGTAATGAATCTGAACGTGATTTTAGCTTCGATAAAGAGAATCGCTTTAAGGATTATATTTTGGAAGATAATGATAAAACCTATGATATTAGTCTCGATGATAAGGGGCAATGGTACTTCTTTACCTCATTCGAGTGTTGCTCGCTGGACCAATTGAAGCTCTCAAGGCAGATTTTCAGGCCTCCATATTTAAAAGATGAGCCACTTAAGTTAATTGATATAATGGAAATGTTAAATATCAAGCCAATTTATGAAGGACATGATAAAGCGTATGGGCATGTCCTCTCACTCGTAACTGAGCTGGATTCTGTTTCAGCTTTCATGCAGGCAAGAATAGCCAATTACGATGGAAGTGACGATCCGACGATTATCAAGAAGATCCATTTTATCGAGAATGAGTACAAGGGTGAGAAAACTCGCTTTGTCTCAGGCTTCGAGACCAGATCCTTTGCAACAGTGACAGAAAACGAGTTTTATGCTAAAGAAATTCACCTTCCTGGCAATGCACGTAATTATTTGAAACTCTTTGTCTATTTTTCAAGATATGGGTTCCTTCCATCTCAGCAAATGATGCCAAGGTTCCTCGGAAACCTGTGGGCGTCCACCCAAAGTTTAAATACCACCGCCAACCCGGCACTTTTTAAAGATGAAGGGATCGATTGATGCACATTTTATCTCAGATTGTATAAGTACTTGACCCCAATGTGTGGATTCCCTCTTTCATACGGGCATCTTGCTCCTTGTGACCGCACTCAGGGATTCTCCGCTTGCTCGGGCACAAGTTCGGCTTTCTTGTGACCCAACTCAGGGATTCCCCGCTTGCTCGGGCACAAGTTCGGCTTTCTTGTGACCCAACTCAGGGATTCTCCGCTTGCTCGGGCACAAGTTCAAGCTTCTTGTGACCGTCATTCGTGTTTCTTCTCTCTTACGGTAACATGCCTTCTTTTTATAACTTCTTAACGATGTCCCCCGCAGACAGGGCCCCTTAAGTTTTGGGTTCAGCATAGCTAAACCAAAATGGTGCAAACCGAATTTGTCCCACTCCCTCTAATGTTTATCTCACGCTATTCGTAACCTCTTAACATTATGACAAGCTGCTTTTAATACAATTTTTATAGAGGTGATAAAAATGCCAAGGGTAAAATATGTCGACAGTGACGTTGCATTGATTGCCAGGATGATGAGGGCTGAAGCGGAAGGTGAAGGTCCGCTGGGAATGCTTATGGTTGGGAATGTAGTTGTAAATCGACTGAAAGCGAATTGTCTGGATTTCAAAGATTTAAGATCTGTTAGAGACGTGATTTTTCAAGTTCAAGGGGGAAATTACTCATTCGAGGCCGTTCAAAAGGGGAATGTTTTTTATAACAGAGCAAGAAGTAAAGAAAAGAGGCTGGCAAAACAAACATTGGATTATTGGAGACAACAGCCCTCCAAGTATGCACTTTGGTATTTCAATCCATATGCTCCTTGTCCTCCTACATGGTACAATCAACCTTTCGCAGGACAATATAAACAGCATTGTTATTATGAACCAATCGCTAATACATGTGATAATGTTTATAGATGGTAGGATTAACCCATATCAAGTGAATTTAGTTTTTATAAATAGCCGGGGTAAGTTTCTCCCTTACCCCATCCTCACTGTTATTTAGTATTGGTAAACCCGCCATCGATCCGGATGACTTCTCCATTAATATACTCTGCTTTGGAAGTTAGCAGGAAGGTTACCAGCTCAGCAACTTCCTCTGGCTTACCCAGGCGTCTTTGCGGGATCCCTTTTGTTGCATTTTCCTTCATTGCCGGATTTGCTTCGTAAAAAGATTTTACCATTGGCGTCTCGGTTGGACCCGGGGCAATGGCGTTCACCCGGAGACCATCTTTTCCATACTCCGCGACCATGCTCTTAGTTAAGCCAACAATCCCGTGCTTTGTAGCAGAATAGGTAACCACTGAATCCTGACCAATTACGCCTGCACTTGATGCGGTGTTCACAATCGAACCTCCGCCATTCTTCAGCATGACCTCTGCTACATAACGGACACCGTAAAGGGCTCCTAGAAGATTGATTCCGACAATCTGTTCAATTTCTTCAATGGAAGATTCGAGGAAATACGAACCGCTTCCAGAGATTCCGGCATTATTAAAAAAGTAGTCAATTTTGCCGAATTGCTCAACTGTTTTGTCGACATAATTCTTAACTTCTTCTTGTTTCGAAACATCAGCTTTGATGAAAACAGCCTCCACACCGAGCTTTTTTACCATCTCAACTGTTTCATTTCCGCCTTTTTCACTGATATCAACCACAACGATATTCACTTTTTCTTCGGCTAGTCGAAGTGCTGTAGATTGACCTAATCCGCTGCCTCCACCTGTGATAATCGCTACTTTATTGCCATTTTCCATTACAAATCAACTCTCCTTAACATATTTACCAACTTGGGTTATTTTCTCCTGATGATCGAAATTTATTTGATCTTCTTCTCGAGAGCCTTGACGAGTTCTTTTCCCATTAACTCTGATGAAAATGGATCCCGGCTTGTCACGAGCTGATCGTCCGCCCAGACAGCATGCCCTGTCTTTTCGAGGTCTCCTTGATCATACTGGCTGACTTTACGCATTTCCTGTTCGAGGCTGAATGGCAGGATCTCCAATAGACCATCTGGTTCCATTTCATCTGGATAACCAGTCACTTTTTTACCTGCGATAAAGCTATCCCCATTCGGACGTTTTGCAAAAACAAGCGGTGCAGGCCCATGGCATTCCGCAGCGACAATGCCACCACTATCGTAAATACCGTTCATAATTCTATGCAATTCATCGTTCTTCGCGAGATCATACATCGCACCATGTCCACCAACTACGAGCACAACATCGTAGTCTTCAGCCTTCACATCTGACAGCTTCCTCGTATCATCAGCTTTTCCGGATTCGTAAAGCTCTTTATAAGTACCATTTGGATCGTACTCTTTACTAATACTCATCTTATCGATCGTCGGCTTGCCACCAAGCGGCGATGCCAGGTCAACCTGATGTCCTGCCTCTTCAAGAAGCTGCATAGGAGCGAATAATTCCTCACCCCACCAGCCTGTTTCATAATTATTTTCCTCGTCTTTGTATCCACTTGATAAAACGGCTAATACTTTTGCCATTGAAAGTACCTCCTTTTACTGATAACAGAATATATTTTCCCTATCTCAGCTGATTTACTCATGAAATACTAATTCCTCCTTTTGCCAAAAAAAGCACAAAAGACTTTGAATTTATGCTAAAATGAGTAAAAATTATTCAAGCGAGTTCAAAAATGTATACTGCAGAAGAAAGAAGCTCCTATTTTAAAAAAGCTATAAAAGAAATTGGAGCATCCGAATTAATGGAAGGTATTGTCCATATATGGTCTGGCGTAATTGGTTTACCGATCACCTTCCCATCATTCCCTACAGCATCAGCTAAAGCCACGGTTGTTTCCCCCTGGCCACAGCCAATTTCAAGAATTCTCATTCCTTTTTCTATTCCAAAAGCTTCAACTATACATAAGCGATGCTGCAGCTATTTGCTGGATTTCATCGTCTTCATATAATTGATATGTAGAAAGAAACGCTTCTGTTTTACTTTTTAACACGAATTCTGTCATTAACCCACCCCCTGGATGTTTTCTCTAAGAATCTACAAAAGATTCATTATTCCTTGTTATCCTATATAAAACAAAAAACTCCCCTCTTAAACTTTAAGGGGAGCGGTTTTTAAGTGCAAAATATGATTTAATGTGCTATTCACATAGTATTACGCAGTAGTATTAGTAGGCAATTTGGTAAGTAAATTCGCAACTGAAAATGCCTCAAGATAACGAAGGGCTCCAACAATTTTTTAAATAGATTTTTTTCGTCAACATTAGCACCAGTTTGTTCAATAAGAGAAGATGAACATTTGGGGATTTATTTAATTATTTCTTAAACGTTTCCTTAGTTCTGAGGCAACATCAGTTGGGTTATGGATTTGAAAAATGACATATTTATACTTTTTATGTCCATTCAACTCAATTATGACTAGTGGTTCCCTACGTTCATAGGATAAGAAGTACCATTCATCCGCATATTTAAAACTACCCTCAAAAATATTTAATGGGGAAAATGAAGTACCAGGCATCCTTAGCATCCATTGTGGTGCGTCAAAATAATCAACTAATACATCATTTATTGTGTGGTAAGGAATATGAACTTTTCGTTTCAATGCAAAGTGTTAATGACGTTCTACAATGTCCAGAACTTGACGATGTTAATTGTCCTAAAACTGACGGAACTACTGTCCAAAATTGAAAGGGAAGCAGTTCACATGCTTCCCAAAAGTTTTTACAAATCAACTTGATAGGTCTCATTTTTCTTAAGATAGAATCTAACGTCATTTCGGCCGGTAAGAATATACCAATCTCTGCCCAGCTCCAGGCGGCAGGAAAGGGTCCGACCATTTCCTAGATGTAAATCAAACCATTCACCACATCGCATCTTATAGCCGGAGTTCTCTCCCCAAAACACAACCCAACAATCCAATTCTTCATTATAATTCATCTCTTTCCAGCGGGTTTTCATGAAAGTTCCCCCTGGATGACTTGCTTGATCATATGATCATCAATGATCCTTCGGCCATTTTGTGAACCATAGAGAAGACTATGTGTACAGAGCTTATTAATGAGCCTTGCGGCACCACCAGAGAAGCGATGAATCTCGTCAAGTGCTCCATCAGAGAATATTGGTTGATCAACACCGGCATATCGAAGGTGCCTAGAAACATATTCTTCAACCTGGGCACGGTCGAGATGTCCTAGCTGAAACTGGATATCGATTCTTTGGCGTATGGCTGCGTATGATTGGAGTCGAAGCCGATCCCATAATTCACTTTGACCGACCAGGATAAGCGCCATCGGGCTTTGCGAATCCATTTTGAAGTTCAGTAGGAAACGAACCTCTTCAAGCATTTCCCGGTCCAGAAGATGAGCTTCATCCACTACCACTACAGGTTGTAGCCCTCGTATGCCTTTCATTAATTCAATCTCACGATGAAGCTGCCGTTTTGCATCTCCTCGATAAAACTTCGCTTCAGAGCCTAACTGTTCCAAAAGACCTTTGTAAAAATGACGAGGCGTTAACTTAGAGTCGGACAGGTAAAGGATATGGAATTTCCCTTTATCCAATTTGTCCACAAACTTACGGATGGTTGTGGTCTTTCCAGTACCACTATCCCCACTCAGAACGGCAAAAAGCTGTCTTTCAGCTGTGTACTTCAGCCTACCAAGGATTTCTTGCACCATGGAGGAATCATACAATTGATCAGTCGGAAGATCTCTGGCGAAAGGAGTGTTGTCCATTTCATAGAATGCTTCAAACACGGGAATCTTCCTCCTTCCAAACGGCACGGAAGGTCACGGCAGGTTTCTGTTCGGTTAGGCGTTCCTGGTTCTTTCGTTCAGCTGCCTTTAATAGTCTTGAAGATTCTACACCCTGCACCTGCAGGTGCTCAGGTAATGCAGGACGCTTCCCAGCTCTTTCCCCAATGACAAGTTTCTTGGCTTTCCAAGGAGTATGATCCTCGAACTCAATGGTAAGCTCCTCGATATTCGCAGGATCATAAACCACCTCAACCTGTCGTCCAATGAAAGCCAGGCCGACCTCATATTTTTGATCCATGAAACTTATGCATCCTGATTTATCGACTTTCCTTGTTTCACAATGGAGGAATGCATTACTCAAGGTATCAGGATCGATGAACCTAATCGCTTTTTTATCTGAACGAAATGCCGTTTCCGGGCTGATTTTCTCCCCAAGTGCAGAATGAGGCTTATTCTGATAACACTCTGTGAGCCACACTTGGAAAAGCTCATTCAGACGATCAAGTGTATTGGGCTTTTCGATGACAGCCTCACTAATGAATGAATCTATGATTCTATTGAAGCGTTCAATTTTCCCTTTTGATTCAGCTGAGTACGGCCGTGTGTAAGTAAGGCGGGTGCCTATTTTTGAGCAGGTACGCGACATCCATTTGGTTCGATATTGCTTTCCATTATCAAAATAAACAGCCTCTGGAACACCATACTTCTGGATAGCCTGGCGGAAGGCATCCTCGATGATCCTTGAATCCAAGGTAGGATAGAAAGCTGCGTGAAGCACAAACCTGGTGGCGTCATCGATAAAGGCGACAAGATACACTTGTTTCTTTATTCCATTCGGACCAATCGGCAAGTAGGGACCATACTTGATATCTGACTGCCAGAGTTGGTTGCGATGTCGCTTCTGAAATCTTCTGGCAGCTACTCCTGTCTGGGAATAGAGTCGCATATGCCGGGTGCTGTAACCTTTTTCAGCGAGCTTTTCCTGGAGCGTTGATCTTTTGATCTGCCCTGGTTCAGCCAACCCTTCCCATTCGAGTATCTGTATGATTTGAGCCACGCTCCGGCTCGGCACTTCCTTACGCAGAAGGATTGCCTGTTCCAATAAATGAGGAGGGATAGCCTCAGACTTTCGAGCACCTTTTCTTCCTTGTGGCTTTAGTCCCCCAAACCCATCTTCCTGAAATTGAGCCAAATATCGCCTGATGGTTCTTTCTGAAAGACCGCTGGCCTTCGCTATCTGGTCTCTTAATTCCTTTACTTTCCCAGCGTCAAGCCCCTCTGCTAATAAAGGGGATATTAGCTGAAAACGATGCACTGCCAATTCTTCTGATTTCTTATGATCACTCATGATACACTCTCCTCTCTGTGTCTATCACGAGTGTAAATCAGGTGCTATTGGACAATGAATGCGGAACGGGTATGTATCCATAAATTAATATTTACGATGGGCCGGACAATTCTTGTCAGCCATCCATTGGCATCTCCTGCCAAGCGTCCTATCCTTTGAAGTGCGGTCCCTGAACATTTGGACGTGACATCCTGGGGGATATTTCCCTGGTTGGTCCTGATCATGATGGAATTCAAACAGCCAATCCAATAATCCACAAATTGATGAAACCAGCCGTGCCATCTCGAAAGAGTGGAATCATCGGCAGCAACAATATGGGCGGACGGGTTCGTAAGAACGTCTTCGATACATTCAGCCTCATAGCGTTTATAAGGAATCAATAAATCTGGAAGTTCATGATGGATGGTCTGACAATTGGTGCACTGCAATCTTCGGATGTTATATGTTTTACTCTGACCTGTATGATCCTTGGCTTTTCGATTCTTTGTACCTCTAACCAACATGTCTTTACCACAGCATGGGGAAGGAATCCTCCCCGCACCCCTAACTAAAAACTCCAGTATGAGTGTTTTCAATCAGCTGATAATCTGATACAATAACCATATACTTTTTGGTGGGACGTCTCCTGTATAACTGTTGGCGCAGTTATACATTTATGGGGGACGTCTTTTCCTTTCTCCAGAATAAATGTCGAAATGTTTCGAATTATATACGGACATTATAATCGACTAATTCTGGACAGGCAATACCGTCAACTTTCGGATAATTAATGGCGTCAAAAACAGCAAAGTATCCAGTTAAACCTGTTAACTTCAAAATAAGTTCATTTTCACCAAAATGTATTTCTCTGCCCAATTTATATACCTCCCCACAAGGATTTTCCACTTTAATATATCCATTTTAACATCTCTTTTAGTTGTTACCTTTATTGAAGTAACCTTCCTCGTTAGTTGATCAACGAAATGGGCTGTTTGCTAGAAATCCATCGTCAACCCGTGCCCCATTTACTTTAAGTCCATTTATTCACAATTAAATTTTCTATGATTATTTTTTAAAAAGGACAGCAAAATAAGAATGTAGGCAATATTTAATAAAGGAGGAACACCAATGTCCCAAGATAAGCAGACACCTTCATCTGAGGTAGACCAAAAGAAACTTTTAAATGATAAAGTGGAGAAAGCTCGTCAAAACAATTTTGAAGATAACCACATTCGAAGAGTGACTACAAACGGTGCCCAAGGAGAATAAAATTTTCTCAGGAGCAGAATATCATTTCACGGTATTCTGCTTTATACACTCAGTTATTTAAAGGTGCAGACTCATTACAATGTTCATAAAATAAGAACGCTTTTGTAATCAACTTTTCTTCAACTCCTGCTTCGATTGTTCAATAAGTAAGTTCCACAAAAAAAGCGTTAAATCCTTCCTGGATCAACGCTCCCTATATTTGAATAACAACTTATCCTTCAACCATCTTTAAATATGGTATCTCTTTTCCATTAATAATTGCGACATATGCTGGTGTATCTGTTTCGTATATTTTTGTTCCAACTGGCAATATATTCGCTGTACCATTTTTAAATTTTGATGCCTTATCTTCTTGCTCTGTAATTTCCCCGATTTGCACACCTAATTCATAATCCAAGTCTGTTACCCATTTTACATCTTGTGCATTTGAAAACACATAACCATCAAGTAGAAAAATATCTGCATTATCGTACTTTAGATAATCTTTTGGAGTTGGATTACTGATAGAAGAACTACTTGAATAATCTTTATTACAACTAACTAGAAATATAAACAATATAATAAGTGGAAGTAGAATTTTTACAAAATTCATTATGATATCTCCATACAAATAAGAGACGAACTAAATTTAAAATTAGTTTCATTTTGATTGGTTCCTTGTTTAAAATTCCTGCTCCGATTGTTTAATAAGTAACTTCTGGACAAAGACTGCCTACATCAACGCTTTTTAACTAATATGTTTAGTACAGTTATACAGGGAACAATTCCATTCGCCATTACAATTATTCAAGATTGTTACTGAGGTATTATCTATATACGTTTTTTGAAATACTTGTGGAAGTAATTTTTGTAATGTTAGTCCGATTAAGGCACCGTGGCTTACTATTAATACTTGTTTTCCGTTATATGTACTTGCTAGTTCCTCTACAAATTCAACCCCTCTATTTGATACATCCTCAAACTTTTCCATTCCTAGATTTAGTTTACGCCAGTTAGTCCCCCACTTCATGATTCTTTCTTCTTCCGTCGTTCCCTCAATCTGGCCACAATCAATTTCACGAATTCTTTTGTCATAGGTAAGAGGTATATTTAATAAGGATCCAATTATACTTGCCGTTTCAACTGCCCTTCTTAAATCACTTGAAACAATCAAATCCCAATTTCCTTCCTGTAAAAGTCTTTGCCCTACACTTAAAGCTTGCTCTCTGCCAAGTTCATTTAAAGGTATATCGGATATCCCTTGTGCCTTGCCAAGACAATTCCACTCAGTAATTCCATGCCTAATAAGTCCAATAGTAGTCATTGTATTTACTCTTTTCTATTTATTTTCTTTGAAATCATTCCAACTTTTTTCAACTATCCTCCCTCAATAAATGAAGCCAAAACGCCGATTTACTCATGTTTTCTTAGAATTTCATAGTCGTTTACCTTCCGGTAACTGGCTTTATAAATGGAGGATCTTCACTTGAAAGGATTTTTTTGGACAGAGTAAGAAAAAAGAGCTACAACCCACTAACCAGTTCCTTACAGAAAATGGTGGATGAGTAAAAATATAACCGCACTGGTGGATGTCCACATTTACTCATGGAGGTCAACCCTCCCATGCCTCACAGAGTCTTCGCTCTCAAATTCCTTCGTCCAACCTTTCCATGAGGTGGATGTCAGCCATGCTGCCCCACAGGGTCTTAGCCCGTAATTTAGTTGCTTTGCCGACTAATCCGTGCTTCAAATGTCTCCAAAATCTATAAAACCAGAACTACTATTCATCTAAACTAAAACAGAGTTACGCTGCCATTTCCGTCTTCTGGGCTAGTGCCAAATGAGGGATGTCCTTTAACATCTTTTCTTCATTAAACTCAAATTGCTTTTTACCAATACTAAAGAGGATCCGGATTAGTTTATTACACAAAGCGATCAGGGACTGCATCTTCTTTAATGGATTATCCGGACGTTGAGTATAGTACGCATGTAACGCCTTAAATGCCGTATTTTTGGCGACAAGAATCATACAAACCCTGAATAACAGGGCCCTTAGCTTCTTACGGCCCCTTTTTGTAATGGTCGTTTTTCCTTTGTGCTTACCCGATGTATTTTCTTTCAAGCTTAAACCGGCCAGCTTGATAATTTGCCTGGGATGATTATATTCGCCTAAATCTCCTACTTCAGCGAAGAAGCCGGCAATTGTATCCCTGCCCACACCTTTTATCGCTAACATTTGTTGTACACCTGGAATATCATTAAGCAGACCGTCAAGTCTTGCATCCAATTCTCCGAATTGTAACTGGATTAATTCATACTTAGCCAGAATGGTTTTTAGCTCAAGCCTGGCCATTTCAGCACCTTGTCGAAGTCCGATGGACTTACTGGCTGCCTGTTTTAACTCGCGAATCTTGTTTAATCCAACACTCCGTGATACGGATTTTCTCAAATGAACGAGTAGTTCTTCTTCGGTGAATACAGCTATTTCATGTGGCAAGGCATAGAGCTTTAAGAATTGTAAAGCAGCCTTACCTTCCCATTTCTTAAATACCTTGAGGAATTCCGGAAAATACCGGTCAATCCAGTTGTGTACCTGTCCTTGGACCGTTTGTAGGTCTTCAGTTAAAAGATCGCGAATTTTCTTTGCCACCCGGAGTTCTGCATAAACACCTTGCGGTATCGTAGGTTCTGCGTATCTTCCGTCCTTGACCAGCTGAGCTATGACCTTGGCATCTTTCACATCATTCTTCGTAGGTGAGTTATCATCCAACTCCTTGCTTTTCTTGACGTGCAAGGGGTTTACAGCGACAAATTTAATCCCGTTATCTTTTAAAATATGGGCCAAGTTAAACCAATAATGGCCTGTCGGCTCCATGCCAACCATCACTTTTTCCATACGCTGTTCTTTTTTAATTTCCGAAATCCATTTAAGAAAATGCTCAATTCCTTCTTTAGTATTTTCAAATTGACATGGAGATCCAAACTCTATTCCCCTAAAATCTTGAGCCCGTGCCACATGCTTGAATTTGGCAATATCGACTCCTATAATAAGAGTCTGAGAAGTTATTTGAGCAATCTTCTTATTCTGGTTATAATTCATTTTAAAGCCTCCTGGTATTTGAGATATCTGTCCTTTTTGCTGGCCAGCGTCAGGACTCTCTCATTCTACCAAGAGGTTATTTTTTTGTTCAAACACCATTTTCCTTCATTACAGGAATGCTGCTTCTATAGTTCAATAAGGAACCGTTTCTTTTAAGTAAGTTGAGATGACTTGTCTAAACAACATCTTTTCTTCAAGGAAAGGGTAATGATTGCTTTCATTAAAAATAATTAGTTGTGACTTTGGTATTAACTCATTCATTTCTACTGAGAAAGAAAGCGGGCATTGTACATCGTAACGGCCACTCAAAATTAAAGTATTAGTTGAGATTTTTTCTAACTCACGGGTTACATCAAAGATCATTTCTTCCCTAATAAAAAAATTCATTCTTGGAGCAGACATCTTTTTATGTATGCCTAAAGAAAAGTATTCATCATACTTATCCGGATGAAATAGAGACAGCTTAGTTCTCTCTTTTGAGAAACACTCCCTTTCACTAGGTGATAAATCAGAGCGTTTTAAGGTCTCAATAAGTTGCTGCATTCGGTCAAAGTGTGGGTGGTCAGGATGATAGATACATTCAGAGGATGAATTAGCATATTTCCTTGCAGCTGCCCCGACCATTATTAGTGAAGTAAGTGACTTTGAAAAATGTATACCGTAAATGACTCCTATCATACCTCCTGTCGAGTGTCCAGCAAAGCTCCATTTGGAATAACCCAGGGCCTTTCGGATTGCTTCAAGATCGTATACAGCATCAAACATACTCAACTCGTGAGCCTCATTTGCCTTACTTGAATTTCCAGCTTGTTTTAAATTCACAAGGTAGACCATATTATTTTCTGTAAAAGTATCTGCAAAGTAATCACCTGTATGATTAAACTCTGAATAATGATGAGTAACGCAAATCGGATTGCCCTCTCCTTTTACAAAGACCTCAAAGTTTCCGCGTGGGGTGTTAATGGTTTTCGTTTCCCAGTAGGTCATTACTAAATCTCCTTACCTATCTAGTTATTTTTCCGTTAATAGATTAGGAATAAATTTTTCTATACTTTTGAATAGCTTGAGTCTTAATTTCTATAAAACAGGCAATAACTCCTCTTAATATCCAATTAAATGGGAGGGATTTGTTTGTTATTGTCAACTGCGTGGAAATCCAATGAAGTTGATAAACTCATAGAAGGCTTTTCACCTTTAGGACCAATCAACACCACCCCAAGAGGATTGCAACTTTCGCAACAAAACAATTTGGCCTAGATGATACGTATCGTGCATCATGATATTGCTGAGTAAACGTTTCATAGAGTAGCTGTTATCTGCATACGGAGCTTTTAACTTTTCATCGTCAAGAACCGAAATGACCGTTTTTAATTTATTCATCACTTCATTAAGTCGCTGAACTGTCTGGGCCCACCCAATTTCGTCTTCTGGATCCCCCGGATTTCCAAAGGTTTCTTCATTGTGTTCTGCCTTTTGCGGATTCTCTGTGCCCTTAAGTCGATGGATTACATCTTCATTCCAAAATATTAAGTGGTTGACAATCTGCCAAATCGAATTGCTGATTCCTGAACTTGACCATGCTGCCTCAGCCGCGCTGACTCCATGAAGCGCCTGATCCAAGGATGCAAACCACTCATTCTCATGGCAATGCATGTCGAGTTGTTCTAAAAACATTTTGGTAACACCTTGCATACAACCGATCCCCTCGCTGTTTAGTGTAATCTTTCAAAGTTTAAAGAGAAGAGAATCTCTAACTAAGGTTCTAAAAGGTAAATACCAAACCCAAGTGTCCCTTCCATATTCAAAATAGAGTTGGTGACGATAAACAAAGAATCCTCAATCAATTTTTAAAAAAGCTATTCGTGCGCCTAAAATAACCTTCATTTTCGACCGGTGGCCATAACGAAAAAATATTCTCATTGGAATGTTTCATTCTTTTTGTTCTGAGAATACAACAAAACCATGTTCAATATGACTTATTCGGCCCATCCAGCGTTTATTACTTCATCATCACAAATTAAGAACCTAGTGCAGGCCTCTTTCCCCTAACTGCAACGGTATGATATCCTCTTGAATCTGGACCTCTGACAAACGTAACGTCTCTAAATCCTGCTTTCTTCATAGACGGAATTACTTGATTTTCAGTAATACTTCTTATACTTTCCCAAGTTTCGTTTTCTTTGCAGTCAGAAAAAGTAAGGATGATAACTCCTTTTGGCTCTAAAACCCTAAAGATTTCTGATAATGTCGTAGTTATATCAGTCCAAAAATAAATAGTTTGGATACTGAAGACTGTATTGAAAGCTTCATTAGGAAAGGGCAACTTATTGAAATTTGCTTGTACTAGTTTTACTCTCTTTTCATTTATTGCCTTCTTGTTTCTAATTCTTGCTGATCGAATAATGGTTGAAGAAATGTCCAAACCGACTATTTCTTCAGCTAAATGGTTTTCAAAAATTAATTTAATTGCATATCCTGCACCACACCCCAACTCTAAAATCCTGTCCCCTTGTTGAATATTCATTAGTTCTATTGACCAATTGTTTTCAGTCTTGTGCTGCCTTACCATTTTTTCGCCAATATATGCGCCTATAATTCCTCTTGGTGTTTTATAATGACTATCTATAAATTCTTTAATAGTTTTGAAGAAGCCCATACATACCTCCTCTTGAAATGTTCTAATATCTTATTATTTTGCAAAGTTTGGGTTGACCTTTTTTATCATTACAAATCAACCTGGCCGTTAGATTTAATCATGGTCTGGAGCTCTTGTGCCCTGCCTAAGAAGAAACTTACAAACTGATTGCCGTACGAAGTCAAAAACATCTATTTGTGCTTGTTTAGAAAGTCCCTCTAACGCTTCTAATTCAAGTTCCAAAGCATAATTCTTTTCTTCTTCAGAAATAGGACAACCATTTATCAAGACACATTCTTACTTTTAAAACTATCTTGAAACTAAACCCCCTAATTAAGGGCTTCCTCCATTTTATTGTTCGTTACCCCTTTTGAAGTTTCCAGTAATCTTCGCCATTATTAATTGTTGTTCTGTTGTATTTTCAGCAGCATTGATTCTCTTTAGAAATTTCTCTGCTTCTGTACCTTTTAAAGTTTTTACCAGTCTACCATAATAATCCACAAAGACTGTATGATCTTTTGTAACCCGAAAATTAAAAGGTTCGTCACCTAAACGATTTTTTCTATCGATATTATTCATGATCCTTTTAACACCCTTTCCAGATTTAGCAGATAAAAATTTTCATGAAATAACTAATTCTTATAAAAATCAACTTGAGCAATTATTAGCTGTTTAACCGAATTAAGGAGCTTGTGAGCATTAATATGATTAGTAACCATAATCAAAACCAGAAGCAGTCCAATTCAATTAGAATTGGACTGCTAATTAAGTTTTGTATAGAAAATGAACCCGGTAATAAGTATGAAAATCTTAATAATTACATTAATCCGCTAAAACCTTCGCCTCAACAAACTGATCAAAAAACTCAAGGATCGTGGTGTTAACAAGAATCTCGTTTTCCTTTTTCGAGAATCCATGACCTTCGTCTTCAAGTACAAGGTATTTTACGTCGCGGCCTTTTTCCTGCAGGGCTTTGACGATCTGGTCTGATTCCTGCTTAACGACGCGCGGGTCGTTAGCTCCCTGGATGATCAGCATCGGTTTGGTCATTGTATCCAGGTAAGTGATCGGTGAATACTCTGTCAGCTTATCGAAGTCCTTGACCGGGTCGCCAACCCACTGATTCATGATTGGTTTCCAATGCTCAGGGACGGATTCAATGAATGAGAATAGATTCGATGGTCCGAAAATATCAACGACAGCCTTGAAATATTCCGGATGACGCCCGTGTAGCAGCAATGCCATATATCCGCCAAAGCTTCCGCCCATCAATAATGTTTTATCCCTGTCAGCCAATCCGTTTTCGTAAAGGTACTCAAGACCAGCAATATTATCAAGGCGTGGTCCTTCACCCCAGTTACCCTCAACCATCTTAGTGAACGCCAGTCCGTAACCCGTTGATCCTCGGAAATTCGGCGCGAAAATGCTGTAGCCTCTGTTCACAAGGAACTGGAACATCGCACGGAAGAATTTACGTTCTGCTGCCTGCGGGCCACCATGAGGCCAAAGGATGACATGGCCATTGCTCACTTCTTCCTTCGCCTTGAAAAATAAAGCTTCCATCATCATGCCATCATAGGATGAGTATGTCAGAACTTCAGGATCAACAAGCTCCTCTTCCTTGACTCCTGGAACAGCCAGGTTCGTCAGCTGCTTCCATTCATTCCTGCCCGCTTCCTTCATGTAAATGTTATTCGGTTTTGTCGCTGATCCCGCGAGAATATATACATTACCACTTTTAGCGACTGATCCACCCTGGATAATCGAAGCTGGAAGATTACTGTTTTTATAAGTTCCATCAGCCAAATCATATTGATATAAATAATCTTTCACGCCTTTTGATGTAACAAAATAAAGAGTGTTCGTGCTCTTATCGTATCGGATAGGCCCGAACTCTTCTTTTTCAATCGAGAGAACTTTCGTGAACTCATGGGTATTAAGATTGAACTTTGCCAGATAATCAAAATCCTCACCAAATGTGGTGGCAAAGTAGTACTCATCACCTACAAACTCTCCCTCACCGACAGTGAATTGCTCATCGGTCTCCGGAGTAAGCGAGTATGATTTCCCGTCCTGAAAAATGAATCCAGGCGCGTATGTATTGGCATATTGTTTTAAGTAGGCAAAATTATTCTCCTCTTCGTCAACAGCCACTAAAAAGCAAGCTGCGCCCTCTCCCTCAACAACTATACTCTCCTCACCCGATGCGATATCATAACGGTAAATATTCAGATAGGTCTCATTGCCCTTGGTTGAAGTATAGTAAAGGCGTTGGTCGTCCTTAGATAAAAACGGAAGCATATGACGGTGTCCTTCTGCCGTGCGCAGCGGCACCATCTCCCCGCCAGCAGGAGGAAGCGCATATAACTGGCCATTTTCATCCCCATCATGATCGAAACCAACCACCATAAAGCTTCCATCATGCGAATAGCGCAAGGCCTGGCACGTCTGGTCAATGAATGTCAGCGGATAAGGATATTGATTCGGCAAATCCATCGCCCACAAGTTATATTTCCCTGTTAAATTGGTACTGAAAACCAATTGCTTCTCGTCCGGACTCACGGTAAAAGATTGAATATTGAAGGTACGATAAAAATTCTTTACATCAGGCTTTTTAAAAGTGATCACTTTCCCAACCCCTATTCTTTTTGAAATTTCTATCTATACTGAAAACTTAAACAGAAGTAGGGCAAAATGTCCAGTCAAAACCAAAGAACACTTACGACAAAAGTTGCGATTCTGGGATAAATATTATCATACGTAAAAGGGTATAAAGGAAAGTCGGTCGACTCCGGTCCTGCTTCAGACAGCTATCGGTGAAAACATTGATAAGCTGTCCGAACTTGGGGTGACTTCTGACAACTTTGATGGGAATCTAGGAATAACTGTCTGAACTCGAGGCTCATTCGGAAAGGTTTGATGGGAATCATGGAAAAGCTGTCCGAACTCGAGGCTACTTCGGACAGCTTTGAGGGCAATCATGGAAAAGCTGTCCGAACTCGTGGCTACTTCAGACAGCTTTGATGGGAATTATGGAAAAGTTGTCCGAACTTGTGGCTACTTCGGACAGCTTTGACTGCAATCATTGAAAAGTTGTCCGAACTCGTGGCTACTTCGGACAGCTTTGACTGCAATCATGGAAAAGTTGTCCGAACTCGTGGCTACTTCAGACAGCTTTGACTGCAATCATGGAAAAGTTGTCCGAACTCGTGGCTACTTCGGACAGCTTTGATGGCATTCATGGAAAAGTTGTCCGAACTCGTAGCTACTTCGGACAGCTTTGACTGCAATTATAGAAAAGTTGTCCGAACTCGTGGCTACTTCGGACAGCTTTGATGGCAATCATGGAAAAATTGTCCGAACTCGTGGCTACTTCGGACAGCTTTGATGGCAATCATGGAAAAGCTGTCCGAACTCGAGACTACTTCGGACAGCTTTGATGGCAATCATGGAATAGCTGTCCGAACTTAGAGCGACTTTTGACAACTTTCATCCGAATCCAAGAAAAGCTGTCTGAACATGAATCTGCCTAAATCAAATTTGCCGGAACTCCAGGATCAAACATTCTAGAAAATGCCATCTGCCACAAAAACCAAAAATGCGACAAAGTCTGAAAATAAAGTCAAATCTTGCGCTTTCCCGAGAAATAATTCTCATATTTTCAGGAGGATTTCCCTACAAAAAATTGAATCATAATAATATAGAATTATGTCTGGAGGGTCACTGATTTGTTACTTTACTTTTGATTTAGATCGACTGCCTAAAAAAATATTTGGGAGTTGATTATTCATGTTATATAAAAATTCGCTTGAGGGTATTACACCTGAAATGCTGGTAGGCTTTTTTGATGGTTGGCCAACACCACCTAATCCAGAGACTCATTTAAAATTATTGAAGAACAGCAGCAAAGTGGTTTTAGCGTTCGATAAAGATACTGATCGAGTTGTTGGGTTCATCACAGCAATCAGTGATGGAGTATTATCAGCCTATATCCCCTTCCTTGAAGTGCTGCCTGAGTTCAAAAATAGAGGAATCGGCAAGGAACTTGTCCATCGAATGATGACAAAACTTGCTGAAATTTATATGATAGACTTGTGTTGTGACGATGACCTCGTCCCCTATTACGAAAAGCTCGGCATGATAAAAGCAAATGGAATGCTCTTAAGGAATTATGAAAGGCAGTCTGGGATTTAAGCTATTATTTCGGTGCATTTATACTTTTTAAAAATCAGTCCTAACAATTGGACTGATTTTTTTGCATGAAAATTTTCCTACCGCATTTACCTTTTATCCTTTTAGGTTACTGATGTCTACTATTCATTACAGTGATTAATGAGATATTTGGAGAATCTCATAGCGTGATCCAATCGATCCCTCTCTGAGTTAAAAATCTTTCCCTTTTCACCTTTACGTATATTCATAGCTTCTTTGATAATGTTGTGCCATTCTACTGGAAGCTGAGTAAGTCCATATTCACCAGCATCCAGCTTGGAAACTATATCTTTTTCATTAATCGTGTAAAATTGACGGAGTAAGCCGAGAACGGTCCATTCTATTTCAATATCGATTTGTTCGGTCGGCAGTTGGAGCAACTGTTCAAAAGTGGCTTCTGCCATTTGAACTCTATTTGTCCAGTAGAATTTCATGTTTTCAAGTACATAAGAGGTGAGTACGTGAGGCTGGATATCTAGCTCGAATCCCTCTATTTCTGCTCCTAAAATCTTTATTCCTTTCTCCCTTAAAACCCACCAGGTTATCGGATTAAAATTAAAGTAATTACCGAATGCCAGTTCGCCATTGTTATAGTACGGATATTCTATGCGAGCACCAATGCTTTTGGATAATTTCCCCATATCCTCACGAAGAGCATATACTCCATCCATTTCCGGCTTATTATGTTTGTTTTCAATTGTTCTATGAATTAGAGACAAAGTTTCTGTATCCCGCACTGTTAACCGGCGGTTTGTTAACGTAATAAAGTCAATGTCACTCGAACCCTCAACGTAGGCATCCAAAGCAATGGATCCATGTAAATATAACCCATCAATGGTGCCAGGTAGGTGTTCATTTAATAAGTTAATATAATCTTTTAGGACTCTATCGACAACTTCAGGTATTACCACTTATAAAACCCCTTTTTTTAATATATTAGTAAATTTGAATAGAATTTATTTTTACATTTTTAAAATTCAAAACAAAAAGTGCCTTTATCCTCCATCGATAAAAGCACCTCTTGATTACAACACTTGGTTTCCTAAATCCTTTTCTTCAATCTTTATCTTTAACACCAACACTGTATCATCTTGTTCAATTATTTCTTTCACATTTTCCTCATTTTGTAAATCAACCGAATGAAGTGAACCATTTTCTGTTTCCCTGTATACCGCCAGGATTTTTGTCTCACCCAAGTTTAACTTTACTTTTCCCTTACCAATAGCATAGTCCCAAGTACTAAGACGACTTTCGGTGGATTCTTTTTCAATAATCTGAGGTTGAGTCCTTACATCTGGACCATAAAGAAATACCATGGTGTCATCAGAGTCGGGGTTGATCATTCCAAACCCCATCGACCCTTCGTCAACTTTATTTGGACTGTTTCCATAGGATAATTGCGTTAGGTGTTGAGATTCTTTTGTTCCATCATTGTACCGTTCTACCCAAAGATTCACCCACCTTTGATCTGCGTTCGGCAAGGTGAAGTCAAAATCAAATAAAATCCCTAAATTTAAATCGTCGAAAGTTTTCACATGTTCTGAATCGGAATTAATTGATATAGTTGCTTTATTGTCATTTGACTTAGAGCAACCAGAACCTATTAAAATAGTAACTAAGATAGAACATACTATCAGATAGTTTCTTATCAACGAATTATTACCCCCAAATTATTAATTTAACCTGCTGATTCCTTAAAAGCATTTGTTAATATTACATTCAACAAAAAAGCCTTTTAACCTTCCTAAATAAAATCTTTCGGTGATAATGGAGAACCCTTTACTACGTTATCCCGGCCTGATGTTTGATGGTAAAGGTGGGGTAATTGACATATTCCATGTATTTTACCCTGCCATTAAAATCCAAATAGGCTTGATAGCGGCTACGAATGGCTGGATGTGTGATAAAGTCAAGAACACGGTCCTGCGCTACCCAGCTGCTATCCGTTGTTTCTTCAGAAACAGATAACTCGCCACCGACAGGTTTACACACAAAATCAAAAATCACTTGGGTAGGCACATCCGTCACGCCATCGTACCATTTGAAAGTTCCCGTATTCGAATACACACCTACCAAATGGCTTACCTCAACATTAATTCCACTCTCTTCCTTGATTTCACGGATTAATGCATCCAACAGGTTTTCTCCAGCCTCAACTTGTCCTCCCGGGTAAACCCAACCACCGTCACGGGTTTTTACTAATAGGATATTTCCTTTTGAATCTTTAACAAACCCGCCTGCGGAAACTATATGCGTAGGAAATGACATAATTCGACCTCCTCCCTTTGACTTTCGTATTTTTTAAAACCTTACCTGGGGAATTGCAACTTTTCTGTTAAAAAAAGCTAAACATAAATCGCACATAGTTATATATTCTTCAATAACGCCCCATTCTTCCGTGCTAACTTTTCCATTACAGAAACTAAAAAGACGGAGACAATTAAGTAACAGGCACCGATCATGATTTCTTTTCCTAACAGCTGATACACATCATAATTCTCCAGGCTATAGATCGATCGGAGTGCTTCGATGCTATGGGTCAGCGGGAGCATTCGCGCTAGCAATTCCAGGGGTTCCGGTAATAATGTGACCGAAAAGTTTACTCCGCAAAAAACCTGGAAAAATGCCAAAGATATATTCAGGAATAAGTTAACATTTGAAAATAAAAGGCTTACTGAGGCAAAAAGCAATGAGAAACTTATCACGGAAAACATCGTAATGAGGATAAGCATTAGCAGGGTATCCAAATTACCGGCCGGCATTTTGATATCAAATAAAAACCACCCTATCATCAGGCCAACCATGAATACAAATAATCCATCCAGCAACGGTACAATTCCCTTCCGCAGGATGATTAACAATGTCGGAGTGGGCGAAGCAATATTCAATTCCAATGTCCCATATCTTCGTTCCATCCTGAACATATTCATATAGTTAATCATGATGGTCTGGCAAGTGTAATAAGCAATGTTGCCGATGACAACATATTTTAAATAATCCGATCCAACTAATGAGCTAGCTAATGTAGCAAAAAAGATATAATGCATGAAAGGGTCTACGATACGAAATAAGATAAATAATCGAATCGTTTGAAAAGAATAGATTGCTTTATACGATAGGTTGGTAAAACCATACTTATTGATTAAAAACATCAGATCGCCCCCAGACTTCCGGTTTTACGCAACACTACCTCGATTTTTTTCACAATGAAATAAGCCAATATTAAATAGATTAAGCTGACGGCAATTGAAATTGCCATTGAAGAAAACATAGATTCGGATAACACCAACGTCTCCTGTACCGACTTAATCCCCCAGGTCATCGGTATTAGGTAAGCTATGTATTTTAGTAAAACAGGAAATTGCTCAACAGGAATGAATACTCCGCAAAGCAAGATCATTGGTGTAAGGATCAGGTTCTGGAAATCGAAAACATTTTGAGAAGCAACAAACACTATAGCTAAAATGAGTCCAACAACACTTAAAGAAAACATTAAAACAAGTATTGAAAGTAAGAAGTAACCATAGTGTGCAATCCCGATATTAAATTGAAATAAAAACCGTGCGTAAATAAAACTTAACACCATGGAGATCAGGGCAATAACAGAATTACTTAATGCTTTTGTCAAAATGACCGCAAACAAGGAAGCCGGCGCAGCGATTAACAGTTTAAGAGTGTCATTCCACTTCTGTGAAATCAATGCGGACCCTGATGAGTACAACACATAGCTCCACATGCTGATCAGTGCGGAGGCTAAAACAAATCGATCTGAATTAATATCTCCCCTTACTTGCTTTAAAAAGTAAACAATCGACAAAAACATAAGGGGCTGGAAAAATAGCAGAAATTGATACATTTTATTATTAAAGTTAGTAAAATATTTGATTTCTCTTATTAACAGAAACATATTTTCTCACCCTACATCTTTCATATGATAGATATAGGCATCTTCAAGCGATATGTCTCTTTTACTTATTTTTAAAATATCACCATACTGCCTTAAGTAGGCTGATACCTTTTCAAGATCATTTTCATTCGCTTCAAAAAACAAGCTATAATAGGGCTCTTTAATAACTTCGATTTCCAGCTTATTGAAGTAGTGGTCTTCTTTTAGCTTTTCGATATCATAAATACTCATCGTAGCTTCGTAAAGATTAAGATGATTACAACTCTGCTTTATGAAATCGGGATCACCAATCAGGCTCAATTTCCCACCTTTGATAAAAGCAATTCGATCACAAAGTTCATCGGCCTCCTGCATATAATGAGTTGTTAAGATGATGGTAATCCCTTTGCTTGATAAGTCTCTTACAATATCTCTCAATAATTTTGCCCCAATTGGGTCCAGGCCGATTGTCGGTTCATCAAGAAATAATAGCTCTGGGTCATTGATTAAGCATCTAGCGATATGTAACCGTTGGACCATCCCCTTGGAGTAAGTATGTATTTTTTGATCCTCAGCATCCTCTAATTTAACTAGACTTAGCAGGTCCTTGATCAACCCAGCTTGTTCTTTATTTTTAATCTTATAAAGCGTGCAAAAATAGTGCATATACTCTTTTGCGGTAAGTCTTCCATAAACGCCTCTTTCGCCGCCGTAAACAAAGTTGATTCTATTGCGGATCATATGACTCTCAGAAACTACATCATAACCAAGAACCTTTGCATTCCCAGCAGTAGGCAGCAATAAAGTCGTTAGAATTTTAATAGTAGTCGTTTTGCCAGCGCCATTTGGTCCCAATAAACCAAATACCTCTCCCTTATACACATCGAAAGAAACATCATCCAAAGCATTTTTCAAACCCGTTTTCAATTTATAAGACCGCGAAATTCCTTTAACTTCAATAACCTTTTCCATTTTATCCCCCTAAACTATTTCTTCATTGATAAATATTACCATAATTTCTCAAAATTTCTAAGTATTATTTAAATATTCTTACAAAAGTTTGCCAATCTGCCTTGAAAGATAAGCCCGATTACACAAATACAAAGTTTCCATTTCCCAACCACAAGCTGTTCATATTATTACTAGTTAAATTATGTGAAAAGAAAAAACGCACCTATTTTAGGCACGTTCTAAATAGCTTATTATCCTTTCGTCACTACTTCCATTGGGACAGGCCATTCTTCCAGTTTATAAGCCATATCCCAGAACATATATTCAAGCTGACAGCTAAGGAGGAAATGTTCTCTCATCTTTTTTCTTTCTTTTTCAGAGGCTCCTTCTGCCAATTTATCCAGGCGAGCGCAGAATTTTTCAGTAATTGTATCTGTGCGGTCACCGTAAAAATGAATCCACTCATAAAATGGATGCAGACTGTCCGGCTTTTCTTCATTTAATAATTTTTTCCCTATCTCCCAATAGGTCCATGGGCAAGGCAATAGGACAGCAATAATCTCTCCTGATGTACCTTCATGGGCCACGCTCTTCATATGCCGGATATACTGATGTGCAGTTGGCGCTAAAGGATATCCCTGTAACTCGTCATAAGAAACGCCTGCAACTTGGCAAAAGTTATTATGAGGGTGTACTTCGCTGTGCAAAATAAAGGATATCTGCTTATTGAACATCTCCATATCTTCACGTGTCTCACATTTTGAAATGGCCATTCCATAGATCTGGATAAAAGAACTCAAATATTCAAAATCCTGCTTAACATAATGGACCAACTGCTCGGACTTAAGATCTCCATTGGCAATCCCTTTTACGAAAGGATGCTCAAAAATGGCATTAAAAATAGGTGCTGCTTCTCTTCTCAATTCTGCTGAAAAACTCATAAATTTTTCCCCCTATAGTTATTTTAGGAAGACATTAAATGAAGCGATTCAACGAAAAAACCGCCCCAAAAATGGAGCGGCAGAATAATTGATATTTACCCAGCACAGACTCCACTTTCCTACGCTAGTATGAACTAGATCAGGTTCAAAGGGTCCGGAATCATTCCCGTCTCAGCCACAAAATGGCTCCCCTAGTGGTCTTCCTATTAAATTCACTATAACTCTACCTTTAATTTCCATAAAAGTCAAACAATTCATTGATCGGTAATTCCAAGGTCACTTTATACTACTCCTTAAAGACTCGAATTGCTCTAGTGATTTTTCAAATCCTATTAATGGTGTATCACTTTTTAAACAATCCACAATTTCTTTTGCACATTCCATCATTGAGTTGGCGTAAGTATTAACTTCTATATCATAAATTTCTTGCTTATGTACAAAACTGAGCTGAGAAATTGCTTGCCCAATCCGGCGGTCTCCTCTTAACACTTCTCTTTTCTTGAGTTCTTCGACAGGACAATGAACTCCCACAAGAAGTATTGGACAAGATTTTAGCGTTTCATAAAAATTTTGTAAGGTAATGGGGTCATGAAGGATTTGGTCTAGTATCAAATTAACCCCTCGATCTGAGAACATTGCCACATTTTTATAATAAAAATATTCTGTTTCGATGGGTATTAACCGCTCGTGTTCCCTATCTTCCATCTTTTCAATGACTAAATCATAATCATCCACGCTGAAAGCAAAAAAGTCAGGAAGCAACTTGGTTATTTCTTTCGCTAAAGTTGATTTTCCTGAACTTGATACACCGTTTAAAACAATAATCATCCCTTTTTCCACAAAACACACTCCAATTTCATCAGTTATAAAACTATACTCTATAAAATTCAATGCCTGTGTTTAGATTCCTGCAAAAGGAATTAACATATCACTTTATTGTAATAAATCGGTCTAAGAATAATTTCATTAATTTGAATAAAATGAATCTACTTTTTTAGCTATACAGGCCATTCGCAATTAAAAAACAAAAATGGCGATTATCCTTCTGGGTTAACGCCGGATAGTAAAAAATATATCACTTGTCATTATCTAAATCACTTTTACTGCCCTTGACACCATAATTCTTTTCGATAAATTTGCCAACAACTGATTGGTTAATCCCTTTCTTTACTGCTTTTGTAATGACTACATACATAATAAATACACATACAATCAAAAAAACTATATTAAAAACTAAAACAAAAGCTGGTGCCCCCATATTTGATAGCATTTTTACACCCCACTACTAATGTTAGCTTAATATTACTATCTATCGTCAACTAAAAAATGAAAATTGTGGTAAAATCCTTTTGTAATAATTGGATGTAAAATGTTATAAATAGAAAACCAAAAAAGGATACCGAATCTGTACGATTGGCATCCCTTTCTTCTATATTTATATTTGTAGTTCAGACCTAAAAGAGACTAAACAATAGTAACTCTATTTCGTCCTTCATCCTTTGATTGATACAGCCCTCTGTCCGCCCGGCTGACAAATGAATCGACTGATTCACCCGCTTTATACTCAGTCACTCCAAAACTTACAGTCAAACTACCAGCTGTCTTAAAATGATATTCTTTGATTTTCAAGCGCAGTTCATCAGCCAACTCCAATGCATTTTTCCCAGATTGAGAGGAAATGATCATAAACTCTTCCCCTCCCCAGCGACCAAATTGTTCGTTTACAGTCAGATATTCATTAACAACACCGGCTAATTCCTTGAGGACGGTATCCCCAACTTTATGTCCGTATGTATCATTAACAGTCTTAAAATGATCGATATCAAAAAATAAAACAGATACGGGAACGTCAGTCGTCTCAGAAATCTTTTCTTCCAGCCAAATGTCAATTTGAGGTCGATTGCCGATTCCTGTCAATGCATCAGTATAAGCATTCTCTTTCATATCTTGGAAGTCTGAAAAAAGTTTAATTAAAAACTGCGAAAAATAGATAATCAGAATGTAAAAAAGATAGGCCACATAGAACTGAATCACAGATATCAGATAATCCTCGGACATCTCTGAGAAATTCAATATGCCCATCAAAAAGATGACAAAAAAAACTGATAGGGAGAAGAAAAGCCCTCGTCTTGCTCCGAGAATAAGGAAAAAGCTGAGAATCACAGCAGGTACCCACATGATCGTTACTCCGAAAGCACCAGCTTTGTCAATGGCAATATAATTATAAAAGCCATCGTATACGGTTCCTATATGCATAGAAGAAATGATTATTAATGTTCCGTACTCCACAATACGCAGGAGCCTTTTTTGATATAACAGTATTAAACTGATTGTAAACCAGAAAGTCAGAACTCCTGTAAGCATTAAATATTTCCCATGACCTGGTTGATTGTATACGAAAAGCATGTAAGAAATCATAGCCAGCAAGCTGGGAATGATCATACTAAGATAAACGGTCCTTTTAAAGTCCTCCAATGATGCTATTTTCCCCAAAATGTCTTCTCCTTTTTATGAAAAGAGACCAATCAATTATCTGGTTACTTCCATCAACCCTGGTATAGTAATCACCTTAAGTAGCCTTGTCCGGGCATAGTCCCTTTAGTGTTGCGTTTCCATCTTTCAGTGGAATTGCCTTTTATACTTCAAACAGTATTTTAATTATACTCAATTCTTTACTTATAGCTCAATATAAAAAAACAATAGCATTGTTTTGTGGAATCCACTTCCTTTTTTATAACAAGTGCACGAAATCACCAACACAATGTAGTTTCAATATTTAGTGGCGATTAAGGGCCAGTAAAGTTTGAGATTTACGACCGATTTAGTTTCTGCTGACTTGTACCTATTAAATTTTCGTCAGTACCTATGTCAAAATAGATTTAGATCCAATTTTTCGACTCATTGTATTCCCATCATAACTCAGGGATTTCTACAATAGAATTGGTACATCACACATTAGGAGATGCACCAATCCTATCAACTTTTTATCGTTTCCTTCATACGAACTTTCGAAAGTATTCCTGCTAAAAATGGAAGGAATGCGACTAAGCCGATTGCCCAGTTCACACCTAGAAGGTCGGCGATAATTCCTGCCATCAATGCACCGAACGCATAGCCGCTGTCACGCCAGAAGCGGTATACTCCCATTGAGGAAGCTCTCCAGTCCGGGTCGGCAACATCACTGATTGCGGCTTGCAAGGTTGGATAGACCATCGCCGTGCCAAGGCCTAACAAAAGAGCACCTACAATCCATTGTGAATATTTATCTGCAGCAAGTATGAACCATAGTGCCGCAGCTTGTGTCCACATGCCATATGTGATTAAGACTTTTCTGCCAATCTTATCGCTTAATGTTCCAGTGAACAATTGGAAAATACCCCAGGCAGCAGGATAAACTGCAACTATTGTACCGATTTGGCCAACGGATAATCCTGCGGCAGTGAAATAAATCGGAAAAAGTCCCCAAGCCATGCCATCCTTTAGGTTCGTTGATAAGCCTGCAAAACTAATGGTTGATAAACTCTTGTTTTTCCAGGTTGTCAATGCAAAAACTTCTTTTGCCGATTTAGTAATCCCCGAAGTAGCGTTTCCACTATTCTTAATCTGGAGCTTCAGGTGCTCTGCTGTATCCTTGACAATCAACGATAGCAAAATCCCGATCACTACAATTCCAACCCCAATATAGAATGGCTCTGGCCTTAACGAATAAGATGAGGCAATATATCCTGAAACAGCAGCCATAATCGCTACACCTGAATAACCGGCAAACTCATTCAAACCTACTGCAGTACCACGCTGGGTCGGTTTCGAAAGGTCGATTTTCATATTCACCGTCATTGACCATGCCAGTCCCTGATTAATCCCGAGCAAGATGTTCGCAATGATTATGACCCACCAGGCATGTGCGAAGATAATAAGGATTGGCACGAAAAGGCCGAAGAACCAGCCTAGCAATAACACTTTCTTACGCCCAAACCGATCTGCAATTTGACCTGCGAAGTAGTTTACAATCGCTTTGGAAAACCCAAAACTGATAATAAACGATAGCGCAGCACTTGCAGATGCCAGTCCGAATTGTTCTTCTCCCAGCAGCGGGAGAACGGTACGCTCAATCCCGACCATTGAACCGACGAACAGATTCGTCAGGACCAAAAGGGCGAATTGCACGATATTTTCCTTGATTCCAATTTTAGGCACTATTTCAAATCACCTCCAAAAATTAACCCGAACAAGTTTTCAGGCTTTTAAAATTGCTGTTTTCTATATAACCGCTAGTGAAGCAGCTAAATGTGTAAAAGCTTTAATGTTGTATTTGTTTCCATTCATTAATTCCTGCATCCAGCAATGTAGCTCTATATCCTTTTGATTTAAGAAACTCTACTGCTTCCGTAGCATACACACAATATGGTCCCCGGCAGTATGCCACAATCTCTTTATCTTTTGGTAAAGAATCTAGTTGGAATTTTAATTCGGAAATCGGCATTGATAAAGCGTAAGGCAAATGACCATGCTTATATTCTTCAAACGGTCTCACATCCAGTAAAGTGACAGCACCGCTTTTTAACTTTTCACCTAACTCATCAAATGTGATTGGACTAAGTGAGTTTTCCTTCAGAATATGATCTTTCCTTACAAGCTTTACATCTGAATTCCGCTCCTCTGCCGTTCCTCTTAACGCTAATACCAACATCAATACTTGTTCACTGGCCAAACGATAAATCACATAATTTTTATCCTTTGAGTAAGTCACGAGTTTAGATTCCAGCAAGGTCTGTAGATGCTTTGAGGTATTGGCTATGCTCATTTTCGTGTCAGCAGCCAAAGCTTCAACCGTTTTGGGACCTTGAGTCAGCAGGTCAAGAAGTTCAATCCTTTTTGGACTGGATATTGCCTTTCCAATCCGGGCGAACTCTCCATATATGAAATCTTTAAATTCACGATTTTCGATAATTAACACCTCCAGAAAAACTATTCAACTAATCAGTTGAATATTAACACTCATGAGGATCATTGTAAATACTTTTGAAAACTACAAAAAGCCCTGCCAGAGGTTAAGTTTCTGGTAGGGCTGCTATAATTTTTACATGGTGATGTACTTTATTGCTATCCGACACTTTTCTTCCGTCGCATCTACGTTTTGGCCGATAGAGCCTTTCTATCAGACACTTTCCTTCTGTCACGGCCTCCGTTTGGTCGATAGGACCCTTCTATCGGACGCTTTCCTTCATAAATGGCTTCCTCTGTCTAATAAAGCCTTCTCAGTAACATAGGCACGAATTGTATTTGGACAAATAACCAACCTAATCAAATTAATTCTTCTTTTTTCCGCTGCATGAGATAAATTATAAGCCCAATTGGACCAGTGAAGATTGTTAATACCCAAAAAATATGTCTCCTGAACCCAATGAAATATTTGTCTGAATCATAATACACCCAAATTGCAACCACTATGAACAAGGTGAAGATTACAGCTATTTCGATCTGGTGACCACTAAAATCTGTGTTCCTGGCCAATCCTCATCCCATATTCCCAACACTCCTTACCGTATTTTATATAAACCTTTACGATTGTGACGGGAATAGGTTTCAATTTTCAGTCAATTACATATTTAAATATGAGTTCTCCATTTGGATCTCTTTCATTGGTGCATTCAAACCCCAAGCTCTTGTATAGTCTGTGAGCTATCTTATTTTCCTCGATGATGCTTAAATAGATAACTTTGACACCATACTCTTTTGAAACTTTATCAATAAGTTTAACCATGGCTGTTTTGCCAAAACCATTGCCCTGGTATTTCTCATCAATGACGATTCTATCAATCCAAGTATCTTTGTTTAGACCAAAAGAGCCGTACATAGCAAATCCAATAACATCCTCATCATTATAAATAGCAACAGGGCGCCATTCCGGACAAATATTAGCTTCTCTTAAACATTCATCAACAGTTTCAATAAAACTTTCCTGACCAGGTTTTACTTTTATATTTTTCACGGTGAATTCGTTAGTATGGTCAATATTTCTAAAGTACACTCCACTCATCTTATGATTTTAACTCCCCACATGTTTCTAGTAATAAAGAAATTCCATAGCAAAGTAAAATAATCCTTCCTGAATTATTAAACCAGTAACATCAGGAAATGATTGAATAAATGCAAGTATCAGTCACCCTGCTGCCGTCAGCTGATAAATCCTCCTTCCGTAAGATACCCTCTAATTCATAACCAAGTTTTTCTGAAATCGCACGGCTTTTCAGATTAGTAGATTCACATCTAATTTCGACTCTCTTGAATTCAAGTTGTTCTAGCCCAAAATCAGTTACCGCCTTTACGGCTTCCGTCATATAACCGTTTCCGCCAAACTTCGAATTGATCCAATATCCAATTTCACCTTTAGGAATACCCCAGTGTATCCCTTGAAGGCTGATAGTCCCAATGAAAACATTCGTTTTTCTATGAAAAATGAGGAAACGAAAGCTCTCCCTCTTTAAAAAGTTGATATAGGCATTTCTCAAGTTAATCTCAGTTTCCTCAACGGCAGGGAGCTTCTGCGCAAATGGAAGCCAAGCTTTTAACTCATTAAAAGAAGCCCTTATTGCCTGGTTAACAATATTTCCGTCACCTGTACGATGTGGTGCGCGAAGTAATAATCTTTCAGTTTCTAACTGGGATGGAATATCTAGTAATATAGGATTTGTCATCTTATTTCCCTCACTGTTCCTCGAATTTTATACAATAAAAAAACTCTCACCCCCAAGAAATGAATCTTGAGGACGAGAGTTTGACTTCGCGGTACCACCTCAGTTTGTTGATTCGTCGCCAAACCAACCTCTTCGGGTACGTGCATACCCTATCTTTATATCGGAAGAACCCGTCTTGCGATCCCTGATTTACAATCAGATTGGCAAGAAGCTCCGAGGCTTTCTTCATTAAGCCGAATATACTCCCTTTCAGCATCCAGGAGCTCTCTGTTAAAATCCGAACTTAACTACTGTTCTCATCAACGCTATATTTATTTTGAATTTTTACATAGTTTAGCGGATATATGAACTGTTGTCAATATATTCCTAATTTATTGCTTTGCTTGTGTAAGGTGCGCCTCAAACAAATCGATAATTTCTATGAACCTTTCAGCTTCTCTAAATGTATGGTCTGCCAGGAGTGGATGAATATTGCTCTTAATCCGGCAAGCCTCGATTAGTTCTCTGGCTGTTTTCTTAAAGTCCCTTAACGAAACGACAGAGACTCTGTTTTGATCCAAGAATTGATCCAGGATTGGAACTGTTTCGGATTGCGGTCGCATCGAATCTAAATCAACTGCCTGGAAGACCAACTGATCGAAATCATGGCTAAATTCATTTGCTTGATCAACTAGTTTTCTTTCGGAAGGGTCTAGGAGATGTCCGATAAATTTTGCATGGTCAGCCATAATTTTTAAAAAGAAAAGATTTTCCTGAATGATCTTATCAGGTGATGGTGCAAGTTTTCCTTCGTTAAGTTCTTTTAACCTATTAGCAAAATAAGCAGCCTCTCTACTAACATGGTCAACCAATAATGGGAAATTATTTGTCCGGATTTCGCAGCGTAAAGTTAAACCTAACACCTTTCTTTTGTAACTCCAAATCGCAACAGCCGCTTGATAAACCTCATTGTTAAAAGCTTGGATCTGTCGTATATCACTGTCTAAAGAAAACCTAGCAAGCTTTTCTTCTATGCGCTCAAAGACCGTAATAAATTGTTGAGCCTCAGTTATCAATTGCTGTTGTTCATAAGTAAATCCAAGGCTTAAAAACAAAGCATGTTCCTTCATGATTCTGGACCAAAACTGTATTTCATCCAACGACCTGGAAACAATTGGATTCGCCATTTCCCACACCCCTAATACAGACTTCATCCCCATCATATGTATGTGTACATGTCCTTATTCTTCCTTGCAATTCAAGCTAACTATTTGCGATTTCAGTCATACAGGAATAATACATCTAGTGAGGTCCAATTCATAAAAAAGTACGGTAATCCTTCCTGCTCTGGAATACCGTACATTTTATTTATTGAACAAGTAAGTATCTAATTTTCTTTACTAATAGATAATCCATTTCTAATTCTATTTGTCTTCTTACTGACCTTACCCTCAAAAAATTTTGCGCTTGATAACCATGAGTAGAAATTTGCGACAATTAAGAGTTTATTAATATTCTTGATCCTTTGTATACTCAAGAATATCCCCAGGCTGGCATTCCAGTGCTTTGCAAATTGCATCTAAGGTCGACAGCCTGATCGCTTTGGCTTTCCCATTTTTCAAAATAGAAAGGTTAGCCATCGTGATTCCAACCCGGTCTGAAAGTTCCGTTACGCTCATTTTCCTTTTAGCCAACATCACATCAATATTGATTATAATTGCCATTTCATTCACCTCAGACTATTAAGTCGTTCTCTTCTTTGATCTCGATGGCTTCTTGTAAAAGTCGCTGCAGGACGGCTGCAAAGACGGCAACCACGGATGGAGCAAAAATCAGCCCCATTCCAATAAGAATCAGTCCTGGTGCATCGTCTGCCTCGGCTAATGCATAAACAAATGGGAGGGCAACCACATACATCCCGCTGATGATGATTGCACTGTGTTTGATTTTCTTTAAAGCTATTACTGATAAATCAGAGAAAGCCTGGTTCTTGTCAATGTAAGTTAACAAATTGAATGATTGATATAGGGCGAAATAAAATGGAACAGCCGAAACGTACAAAACCATCAGGATGGCATAGACCGCAATCGCCAAATCCGAACCTCTTGCTAATGCTTCATTTGCTTCAGAAGCGATTTGGGGCAATAGAAACATACACAAAGCCAAAACAGGAAGACCAATTAAAATAACCGCGGTCTTTAAAAAAAGTGTTGACCCTTTTTTCATAAAAAGCACCTCATTCATTTATTTTCAATTTGAATTTACCACGTAATTTATCGTTTTACAATAAATATTTATTAAAAAGTATAATTAATTTATTGATATTAATATTACCCAACCTGCTTCAAAATAAAAAAAGCGTCAATCCACAACAGGATCAACGCATCTTGATGCACTATTTTTCAGAAGAATCTTCCTTGGAAGCATTCCCGTGTTTAACACCTTTACTCTTGTATGGCTTTGCACTCTTGGCTTTTTTTGCACTAGCCTGCCAGCGATTCCAGCCTTTTTTGCCCGTGCCTCTGCCCGTTCCGCTCTTGCCTTTAGCTTTACTCAAAAAATCAACTCCATATTCTTTGGCCTTCATGGATTAGTTTTATCCATTTTACCTGTATAAAAACCACTTAGCATGAAGTATAAGCATATACCAGCCTGCCGGAAATTACTACAAAATAAAAGCAGTCCAATTCAAGTTGAATCAGACTGCCGATGGTTTTATGTGATCTAATGAACTCGGATGATTTCATAAATATCTTCGTCGTGATGCACTCTTGTATGCTTTGATTCAATTCTTTCAAATTCCTCATTTCCGACCTTTGGTAAATCTCCCAACCACCAGCTTTTGAATTCATAGATAAGGTCAGCTAACATTGCCATTCCTCCCGGAAATGAATAAGTATTATTTACACTCTCATTATACTTGTGAATACTTTCACATGTAAAGCGCTTTCATTATATCCGGAATAGCAAAATAATATAGAATTATGAGAAAGTTGTCCAATTGTTTCAGAAACAGATTAAGAATAAACATCCCTGCTTTGAACAAAATACTTATGTTCAAAAGGAGGTGTGCACATGCCTAATCAAAATGACAACAAGTTCAGGAAAATCCAGTCAGAAAGCTTCAAACAAGGCAAATCGCAAGAAGAATATGCAGCTGAACTGGAAATGAACAAGCTGAAAGCACAAAAGAGAAAGTAACTCTGCTTGGGAAAGTACACAAAAATGCCGTGGCCTCCCCACGGCATTTTTTCAAGTCTATTCAGCCTTCAATAAAGGAATATCCACTTCAACACCCAATCGCGCCAATACCTTACCGAGTGTCTCAAGCCCTGATTTCGGATTGATCTTCGTCTCTAAATAGTAGACTTCTCCCGATAGCTGAGATTGATAAGTATGAAGCTGCGTAAATGGCCTTTGATCTGGGTGAATCGGCTGAAGCGCAATGGCATAGCGCTTGCCATTATCAGTAGAACCAAGGATAATCCCGGCTTTTACCATATCGTACAAAGGAAGGTGATGATCTTCAATCCACTTTAGCGCTTCCTTCCAGATCGCCGGAACACTTGGACCCTCTATAACTGAAAGCATTCCTTTGTGCTTCACTTTTACATATAATGATTCCCACTTTTTGAAGCTTTTGCGCTCCGTTATAATGTCGCCATCTGCCTGGTCCGTCTTATTCTTCACCTTCGCCTTCAGCTGGTCGAACAACTTTTCAACTGTCCCTACTCCAACATTGTCATACTTGGCCAAAATCACAAGCTCCATAGGAAGTTGACCGACAGTATAGATCTGGTCCTCATTCAACTGCCTTAACAAACTCGGAATTCCTGTGAATTCGTCTGCCGTTAGCGAAACCTTTTTCAGCTCCTCCGTTACCACAATATGACTTGCTTTGTAAAAGAAAAACAGCTCTCCTTGACGCTTCAGAATCAGCTGCCTGCGTACTTTTTCCTCTTCAATGAAAGTTCCAAGCTCATCGAAAAATTGCTCATCATTCTTTTCGTTATATCTTTTTACATTTTTGTGCAGCCCCTCCAGATTGCCTGGCAGTTCGCTCATGATTCGCGCTTCCTGTTCAGCTCCAAGTCGAATCAGGAAAGTTTCCGATTTATCAAATCTCTGCGGCAAAAGAAACGCATCTCTCAAGAAATAAGGAACCTGAAGTGATTTCCCTTTGTAAGTGATACTCCGGATCGGAGTGAACCCTGGAGTTTCCTGAACCTCTGCAGCTGGAGCAGCTACAGCTGCTGCCACCTCTGCACTGGCTGGAATTTCAGCCTGCTGAGCTGGTGGATTTTTTAAAAGCTCCTCCAACCCTTTCAGCCTGACCTCAAGCTCGGACATATCAAACACTGTTTCAGCCTGCGGAGATGGGTCCTGGTATTCCGGAACACTTACATCCACAGGACCGTAAACCTCGACATACCATTTTACAATGCTGTACAAGGCCTCCCATGATAAAAGCGCCTCAGAAAAGCGGAACATCCTCGCATCATGGGCCGCCTGGTTCCCCATTCTTCGCACCAAATGCAGTGCGTCACGGATCTCAGGAATCAAATAACCTTGATCATTGAGCAAATCCAGCCTTTCTTTTAATCCAGTGCGTGGATCATCGATGATTCCTTCTTCTTTCGTGACCTGCTGCAATATATTTTCAATGAAAACCCGCGAATGCGTCAGCATCGTTCTTGGGCTTGAAAAAATACTATTTTCTAATTCCTTGGCCAATAATGCCAATTCCTTTGAGATTGGCTCTAAAAATTGATAAAAATATGTATTTGAATTCATAAATGGTCCCCCGATAGTAGTCTAGTATTGATTTTATCATAATAATAGACTCTTTTTGGGGCAATCCGAAAATTGGCAGACAGCTTTTTGAGTTACCGGAAATTTTATTGGCGAAACTGTGATTTTATCAGCGATATTTTCATTTTATTGGCGAAAATAATTTTTTATTGGCGAAAACAAAATTTTATTGGCGATTTTCACAGGTTTTTTGGCGAACTGGAAAAACTCCTATTTTTTTACCAGTGAGTAAAAAAGGAACATTTTCCATTAAAGTTTACCAAATCAGACATAAACCCGAACCTCTGTGCGAAAGATATGAAATAATGAGGCACTTTCAGGAGGATCAATAATATGCAAAAAGTTATTTGCATCAATAACGAAGGTTTAGATCTGGAATTCAAAGTCGGGGATCAATATGATGTCGATCGTGAATTGGAAACAACCTATATCGTTACGAATAGACTTGGCAAAAAGCACACTGTATTTAAAACTCAATTTAAGCCTGTTGGGGACATTGAAGCAACGATCTAGCAATAAAACTTCAGCAATGAGTAAGTGTGACAATAGCATCTTATCAATATTGCAGGACATCACCTTCACATATACCAAAACAAAAAAACTCTCGACAATTCGAGAGATTTTTTATTATGCATATTGAATTCCAGCAGCCTTTACCTTATTGATATCCCCGGAACTGCAAGGTGTGACGCCGTACGTCATGCCGCAGCTTGGGCAGTTTGTAATGACCGTGTCCATTGTGAACATTTCCCCGCATTCGCAAGCGATTTGGTGCGCGACCCGCGGCTTTATCTTTTCCTTACCTTTGCTCTTCACATGGTCAACAATCGCTTTGCCATCTTCTAATCTAGAACATCCACAGCTCATGAAAAAAACTCCTTTATGGCTTAATTAACACTATTAACTTAACATAAAGGATTCATGAAACAGTATAGCAAAAGTCACACCTGGCGATCGATTTTCTCAAGAAATTCACCAATCACCTGCAAATATTCTTCTGGTTCTTCCATATATGGCATATGGGCACTTTCTTCAAAAACATGGAACTCTGAGATTGGCGTCTTCTCCGCGTAATACTCAGTCGATTCAGGAGTCGCCTCATCGTAACGGCCGCAAGTATAGAGCGTCGGGCACTCAATTTCTCCCAATTGCGGTGTGCAATCAAAAGTCTTAAGATTTCCCTTCACCGTAAACTCGGATGGCCCCCACATCGTTTCATACACAACAGGATTCTTCATTCCGGATCCGGCCTTAATCCACTCCAGATCTGGCTCTCCACGGAACACGAATTGCTTATTAAATTCCTTAATGGCAGCTTTAAACTCTTCAGAATCGGTCTCGCCGCTCTCCTCACAACGCAAGATGGTTTCCTGCACCTCAGCTGGCAGCTTGGCGATATTCCGCTTTTGGTCCTCTTCCCACATCGGCGCACTCAAGCAAGGACTTGAAAAAATCACGCTCTTCACACCAGTTGGCTTTGTCAGCACATAGGCCGCCGCCAATGTCGTACCCCACGAGTGTCCAAGAATATGTACTTCGTCAAGCTCCAGAGCCTCTCGAACCTGGCCAAGTTCCTCTACAAACCGGTCGACCTTCCATAATGATAGATCATCTGGCCGGTCCGACTTCCCGCAGCCGAGCTGGTCATACATTACAACAGGACGATCCTCACCCAGCTCCTTCAGTCCTTTTAAAGAATAAGTCGAAGACCCAGGCCCTCCATGTAAAATAATCACCGGGGTCCCTTTCGCATCCTTATTGTAAATCTCGTACCAGACTCTTCCGCCGGCAACCTCCACAAAACCTTCTTCGTACATATGTAAATTCCCCCTATTATTAATTCCATGATAAACGCTAAGCTTCTTCAGCTAATTGTACTGTTTTCTTTTTTGAAAAAGAAGTAATGAACACTCCGACAAAAACTAGACATCCTCCAATGATTTGCGGCACGGAAATTACTTCACCAAGCACAAAGAAGGCGAAAATGGTCCCGAACACCGGAATGAGATTAAGTGAAATAGACGCCTTGGGTGGGCCGATCATCGCAACTCCACGATTCCATAGTAGAAAAGAACAAATCGATGGGAAAATCCCTATGTAAAACAGCGCTGTCCACTCAGCAAGGCCCACCGTACCAACCGGCACCAGCGAAAGCTCGATTGCCACTGCGGGAATCATCAACATAAATCCGATCGCCAAGGTAAAACCGAAGATTGCCAGCGAGGGAAGCTTTCCTGAGATTTTTTTAATATAAATGGAATACAATGCCCATGAAATAACTGCAAGCACCATAATTAAATCACCAATATTAAATTCCAATGCCAGCATTCTTTCAATCGACCCATGTGTGATGACAACAAGCACACCAAGCATTGAAATCACCAGCGACATCCAATACTTCAGCTCCATTTTTTCACCAATGAGAAGCGCTGACAGCAGGAAAATAAACAGCGGGCTCGTGCTGTTCAACAAGGTCGCATTGATGGCCGTCGTATAATTGACAGCCCAATAGATGAGCAGATTGAAGCCAATCACTCCTGTAACCGCCAGCAACAAAAGCAGCTTGAAGTGTTCCCGAAGGGCAGCTCTTTCATGCCTGAACAGCCTGATGATCACCGGAGACATAATCAGCACCCCTATCCCCAGGCGAGTAAATGAAATGGTCACCGGTGGGAGCGAACTAGCGAGGAACTTTCCGGCCACCGCATTTCCGCCCCAAAATAATGCGGCTACCACCAGCAAGAAATACGGTACATTTAAAACCCTCTGAACCACTTCCTCTCCCTCCCTTCACATGAAAACAATCTATCTGCTTACTTAATTCTGCATATACATGGAATTACCTTCTTATTTTAACAGTCTGCTTTATCCTATTATATTATTTACATATAAATGCTCTAAAAGGCATTCTCTAAATCTTGTACACCTAGTTCTTTAGGTAGAAAAATTTAGAAAATTAGTAATTTTTTAACTTGTCTGTTCTTCTCCTCCTGAACTACGATAGGGTTTAAGCATCTAGTTTTGCTAGATTAACTTAATAGGAGGGAATGTCATGGTATTACGAAAGCAAGGTGTAAAAGTAGCGGCTTCACTTTTGGCATTAACAATGGCTTTTGGCTCAGCCAGTTATGCAACCAGTGAGCCTGCTAATGGCAAATCAGGTTACTCACAAGATCAGAAAGTCGTAGCGCGAGTGGATGCTGAGCGTGCTATTGAGCATGTCAGGTATTTATCAGAGGAAATTGGCCCTCGTCCTGGAGGACTGCATGCTGAAAAAGAATCCGCTGAGTACATTGCCAATGTATTGAAAAGCTACGGTTATGAGGTAGAGTATCAATACTTTCCTGTAGCTGACCAGTACATAGCGGATGTAGCCTTTGCAGACGGAACTTCATGGCAGATGGCTGCTGCTCCAAATGGAAAAGTAAGCAAAGAAGCTGTTAGCGGAGAGGTGCTTTTCGTGGAAGGCGGGACAAATCTTGCTGACTTCCCTGCAGATACAGCAGGAAAGATTGTGGTCATGCCGAGAGCATCCAGCACAGCCGCTTATCGTACACAAGTTGACAATGCAGTACAAGCAGGCGCTGCTGGGGTCATTTTGCAGAGCTTGGTTGGGAGCCGTGGAAACTACGGACAGACTTTTAACCCTAACCTGGCTGCTCCTGTCGATATCCCGGTATTTGGAGCTGCATACATTCAGGGGGAATGGCTGAAAGAAAAGCTGGCAGAAGGTCCGGTGGAAATCAGCCTGTCGTCTGAGCAATTCTCCGATCTGGAATCTGTCAATGTCATTGCCACAAAGGCTCCTAAACAGAAAAACAAAGATACGAAAGAAGTGATTTTGGGAGCGCATCATGACAGCGTCGTTGGTGCTCCGGGTGCAAATGACAATGCGTCTGGCGTCGGTCTAATGCTTGAATTGGCACGTGTTTATAAGGGATACAATACAGATAAAGAATTAAAGTTCATTGCCTTCGGTTCTGAGGAACGCGGACTGCTCGGCGCTAGATATTATGTCGACCAATTGACACAGGAACAGCGTGACAATATCGAAGCTGTCTTCGTGCCGGACATGGTTGCCACAAATTATGGCCCAGCTAAGAATCTTTATGCCATGACATCAAATGGCTCCAACAATATTGTCACTGATTCAACTGTCGCAGCAGGAGCACGACTCGGAAACTCTGATATCCTGCCAGGCAAATTTGGGTCAAGTGACCATGTTCCGTTCCATAATGCCGGAATTCCAGCTGCATTATTCATCTGGATGGGAATCGACAGCTGGGACCCGCTTGTCTACCATATCGAGAAAGTCTACCATACACCACAGGACACAATCGAAGACAATATCTCACCTGAAAGGATGAAATCTGCACTCGACATCATCGGTGCTGGTTTATTCGATGTAGTCAGGAAAGATGTCCCTGCCCTGAATAAATAATTCTGTAAAAATGAGAAATGCCGCGTTGGCCGCGGCATTTCTTTTCGGATTTTATCCAGCAAAAATACTATCTGTAATTCTTGATACCAGCTTCAAAAGCCAGTACATCATTATGTTCAATCCCATGCAATGCCTCCTGCAGGGCAAAGGTACTTTTGTAGAAATGAACACGCTTAGCTATTTCTTGACCGTCCGGATATAACTCCATACACTTATTAAAAAAACCTTCACCGTAACTGGAAAGTATTCCCGCAAAATCATATGCCGGATCTCCAATGCCAGAACCTCCAAAATCGATGATCCCGGAAATCTCAACAGTCCGTGGATTCCATAAAATATTCGACGCACCAAAATCCCCATGAATAAGTGTAAGTTCTAAATTAGCGAACACATCCCCATTCAAAAAATTCTCGAACGATTCTGTTACATCCTCTTTGGATTCATTTCTCATAAAAGGAAACAATTTATCTATAATTTTTTCATAAAGGTCACTCATTTCCTCACGAGGATGACGTCCCTCCAATTTTAATTCCCTGCTTGCTCTGTCCCCAGAAATAGAATGAATTTCTGCTAGAAAAGAAACCAGTTGTGACGCCAGCCTTCTAAGCTGCTCGTCACTCTTGATTTCCAGTAAACCATTCCTCCACAAAGGCTTGCCATCAATCAATTTATAACCAGTGAAGGACTTACCAGGTTCTAATTCAGCTAAGCACTCATAACCAGGGACCGGAATAGGCATAGAGACAATGTCCTTTATGTATTTTAAAATCTCTGTTTCCCTTCTTAATTGCATAATCCCTTGTTTGTATTTGGGGAATCTGAAAACCAGAGATTCGTTGACAATAATGACGTCATTATTCTGGCCGATTTCATTAACAAAAACATCATTAATGATTAAGTCAGGATAGACTCGTTGGATGTTTTCTATGAATTTATGATTCATTTTATAATAACTTCTCCCTATGTATTTGAGCCTGTCTCAACATCTTGCTTAATTAATGAATACATGAATAAATCATCAAATTTCCCACAAGTATATTCATAATTTCGCATTAGACCTTCTTTAATGAAGCCATTTCTTTCAACTAATTTTTGCGACGAAAGATTAAGGGGTTCAATCAGCGCCTGAATCCGTTGAAGATTCATTTGTTCAAATCCGTATTGTATCACAGCGGCCAATGCCTCGTTAGCAATCCCTTTTCCCCAATATTCCTTGCTCAACTCAAAACCAATTTCGGAACGGTAGTGCTGTGGGACTTTGTTTAAGAAACCACAACTGCCAATCACATTTCTGTGGCCTTTTAAGGTAATTCCCCATCTGACACCAGATCCCTCATCAAAGATCGATTGATACCACCCAATCTCCTCCATCGCCTCATCAATTGATTTGAACGGTTCCAAACCATAGTATTTCATCACATTTTCATCTGATAGATACTTAAAAATATCTTCAGCATCATCTCTAATTATTTCCTTTAGAATCAATCTGTCGGTTTCAATAACAGGGAATTTCTTTTCTATCATAATCACCGCCTAACATTAATTCTGCCAATCACTTCAACTTCCTTCTTAAATATCTCAATACATAGTTCAAATGACACTTAAACCCTTTATACTGAGGGTTTTGTCTCATTATCCCCTAAAGGGTTGTTATAATAGTAATTCTTTATGTTATTGCCAGAATTATTGCCAAAACCATTTTTAGCTGGAGAGATCAAAAAGCCTAATACAATACCGATAGAAAATGCCAATGCTGTATACGTAAAAACTTCATTTTTTCTCATTCTACTCCTCCTAATCTTATAGAGCTTGCGGTTCTGCCCCATTAATGCTGTTATTTCTCGCAAGAAAATCCTCAACCTATCGTAAATTATATTATTCCCTTGCATTATTTATTACGGAACTCTATTTCAGGATGATGCTAGATTGTTATACCAGTTTTGTATTTTGTTAAAAAGTTCAGGTTCTGAATCAGCTGTTATTTTCTTAGGCTTGAATCCGCCGATTTCCACCACTTCGATATGCTCTTTCCCCTCGACATGGACGATACAATAATCTTCATACGGCGTGGCTTGGACTCTTATCTTTTGACCAGGGTACAGTTCCTGAATGTCTTCAAGGTCTTGTAGTGACGGTTGCCAATCTTTTTGTGGTTGCTGCTGATTTACGTCATCCTTGTTTTTAGACAAAGCTATAGCACTGTTATTGTTTTGAGGAAGTTGAAGGTGAATTTTATGCAGCAAGTCTATGACTTCAGAGAACCCTATGAAGATCATACCTGTGACAAAACTGGAAAACAGGGCAGGTAGAATCAGGCTCCAATGTCCGTGGCTGGTACCTGAAACCAATGCAATGATAAACCCACCAATCATTACTACAATTCCAATGATGCGAAGCACTTTTGCAACTGAATTTTGTATCTCCACTTTTTTTCCTCCGTTTCTGTTTATGAAGAATAAGCTTGTAATCCCCACAATATTCTAACTATCTTCATTTTCTTTTTACTCTTTTTAAAATATTTTTCAAAAAAGTGATTCCGGTTGCCAGTAAGCCAAAGGTGTATAAGTTAATGAAAAGCGTATTTGTATACTGATTTAACCATGGAAAACGGTAAATTCTTGATGCAGGTTCTTTAGGTGATCCACCTAAGTCGTTTACTAGATTCACAGCAAATTGATACTCCAAGATACAGAATAGGATAATAAGAACAAATGCTCCGACAAGGACCATTGTCGATCTACCGGCATTTATTGTGAGTAGCCCTAACCATTTCCATAAACTTTTTGCAAAAAAGATAAAGATAAGCAGTGTTGGCACGAAAAATAATAAACCTAAATTGCCGTTTCCTGATATCACTTGAGGGTTAACTGTAAATAGATCCACTAAGTAAATAAAGACAAGACTTAGGACCAACCACAATGCCAATGACCTAGACCCAAATTTCATGGAAGTCCCCCTATTTTAAATATGGCTTTTTTCATCCATTTACTTTAAAAAACCTTTTAACCTCACTAAATTTTCTTCCAGGAACAAGGCGTTTTTTTCAATTCCGCGACGCTGGCACCAGCCTATACTATTAAAAGCATCCGTGAATTGATAAAAAGGCAGGACAATGTCTAAATCAATCAATGGTCTGATGGTGTTATATCCCTCTTTAAACGAGCTATACAATGCAGGATCAAAGCGTAAAAAATCACGATAAAGCTTTGTAAAGTCCATCTCTGTCGAACCAAAACGGACACTCTCAAAATCAATCAATCCTGATACTTTATCACCATCAACAATGATATTGGCCGGCCGAAAATCCATATGTACAAAGCTTGGTCCATCCGGAGCTGGCAGCTGATTTTTCATTTTCTCGAATTTTTCAATCGCTTGTTTGTTTACATGATGTTCCAGGACATCCTTTACATCCTCAGCGAAACTGTAAAATTGCTTCTCAACAAAATCAGACCAGTTAGGAAATTCATTTTGAATTCCAGTCAACACATTATCAGCAGGCGGGCGGATATTGTGCATCTCAGCCTGAAGGACTCCCACTTGAAACGCAATGGTTGGCGAAACTTTAGTTGTTAAGGGGCTTCCTTTTAATTCAGATATTAAAAAAGCACCAGGACACTCATCATCACCATGCCAATAGTCCAAAAGCTCAGGAATGGAAACCCTTCCTTTAAGTATTTCATATGCTTCTAACTCCCTCTGGAATTTCAGTTTTGAATAAGGAATTTTCAAGAAAACATTTTCGCCTCTTGATAAAGTACATCTATAGACTGTTGAACTATAAGAATCTTCAACCTCGTACATTGAGTGTGTCTTCAATCCAAATTGCCGAATGACTTCATCTACCATTCAAACATCCCCTCCTGAATTTACAATCTGTCAAATCCAAGAAAAAGCCGCCTGATAGGCAGCTGAATTCCTCAACAAAGAATTTTATGGATTCACGGGCACAGGAGTTTTATGTGATATATCTCCTTCCAGGATGATCCTATATTGTTCTTGGTCTATTTCAACAACTGATAGGCTCGTATCGTGAATATATGGCGGACCCCATAATTGATCAATCGATGAATCTTTAAAAACAGTAAAAAGAGCTTTGATCATAACTGTGTGAGTAACAACCAGGATGTTTCCTGATTTGTGGTCATTTTTAATTCTCCTCAATATCTCTAACGCTCTTTCTCTAACCTCAATAAAGCTTTCACCGCCAACTGGCACAAAGAGGTCAGGTGCATTCCAAAAATGATCGATCTCTATCGGGTTAGTTTCTTTAATAGTATCGAGAGTTTGTCCCTCCCATGATCCTAGGTTCATTTCCCTCAGTTGATTATCGAAAATTATCGGTATCTCTCGTCCGCCTATCACTAATTCTGCCGTAGACTTTGTTCTCCCGCTGGGACTCGAATATATCACTTCAAATTCGATTTCCTTCAGTCTCACACCCAAAGATTCGGCATTTTTAATGCCGTAGTCTGTCAGGTCAGAATCCAGCCAACCCTGCATTCTCTTTTCTGTATTCCAGGACGTTTCTCCGTGCCTTGCAATGTAAAGTTTTATCATAAAAAGTCTCCTAGTATGTTCTCTACTTCTATAATTCTATTATTTTCCATAGAATCCTTCTTATAAATTGCCATGTCGCGAAATGATGACAAAAAAGGCGTGTAAAACTAAAACAAGTTTTGCCACGCCTCCTGTTTTTTGGTTCGCCTATGCATCATATGGGGCACTATATTGAGGTTTTGTTCTTTTTGTACGCTAATGGGGTCATGTTCATCGATTTCCGAAACTTATCAATGAAATAGCTTGTGCTGTTGAACCCAACTTGGTAGGCAACATCCGTGACGGTGGATTCTGGTTGTTGTAATAACACCAAACTCTTTTGAATTCGATAGTCGGTTACATAATTCAGCGGAGTTTTCTTTAAGGTTCGTTGAAAATATCGGCAGCATTCGGACCGGCTTAACTGCCCAGCACGTGCGATATCATCTAAAAGGATTTTTTTATGATAATGCTGGTGAATCCAATTTAGCATTTGCTTCATTCGTTGATTCTTGATGATTTCAGTCTGTTCGTACTTTAATTGAAATCCATTTTTCATTAAGTTTTTCCAGATGATAGTCAGCTGGCTGCTGATGTCAATTTCATAGTATAGTGACTTTTTCCGTAACAATTGATTGATTGAGATAATTGCCCCTAAAATGTTTTCCGCCCAGTTCTCGTTTGGACTTAGGGATAAGTAAGGTAAGTTCGTTGCTTGAATATAAGGGTTCACATAGGTGGAGAACAGTTCCTGTGATAACATGAAAGATGGGGAAACATTTAAACAAATATAAACACAGTCTGAATCATCCTGATTTGTTGCACTGTGCAGTCGGCCGCTATTGATAAACAGACCCTCCCCTTCACGGACTGCAATGTTTTCTTCATTTATTTGAAAGACTGCTTCTCCTTTTACTAAGACAACGAACTGAAATTCATCATGCCAATGAAGCGGTATGTATCCATTTATGTTTTGGTTGATCGTAGTTTCGTAACACGCAATGGGTAACTCTACTGTACGGTGCTCAGTTAATTCTTTTAAATTTTGATCGACCCTGAACTCCTTCAATTGCACAGTACCACCTCAATATCCTTATATTTTTTGATTCGATTTGTGTATTAATCCAAAGCTTTTCTAGTTATCATTTAAAACATCATACACTATTTTTATATTTTAAAGGAGTAGATCCAACCATGAACAGACGGAGGGGAATATTTCTAGTCATTACTGGAGCTATATTCTGGGGGATTGGCGGTACAGTGGCCAAAAAGCTATTCCAGGATTATTACATTGATGTAAATTGGTTGGTCACGACACGATTGCTTATTGCTGGCCTATTGCTTTTAACAGTACAATTTTTCAGAGCCGATCGTTCCCAAATATTTGGTGTCTGGAAAAACAGAAGCTCTGCCACCCATTTATTGATTTTCGGATTACTCGGTATGCTGGCAGTCCAATACACCTATATGGCCTCCATTCAACATGGAAACGCCGCTGTAGCCACGCTCTTGCAGTATTTAGCACCGATAATGATCATTGTATACTTGATTCTGCGCAAACAGACAGTCCTCACTCGCAAAGATTTAGTGACTGTTTCCCTGGCTTTAGTCGGTTGTTTTTTCCTATTGACTAACGGCTCGATTTCACAATTATCTGTGCCTACGCCTGCCATTGTTTGGGGAGTTTTGTCTGGTGTAGCCCTTGCTTTTTATACTCTATATGCCATTCCGTTACTAAAGCAGTATGATTCGCTTGTCATTGTCGGATGGGCGATGATCATCGGTGGTTTTTCATTAAGTTTGATTCATCCACCCTGGCGAATGGACTTTGAGGGATTGAATCTGGAAGCATACTCATATTTAGTCTTCGTCATCATTTTTAGCACAATGATTGCATTTTGGTTCTATATCGAAAGCCTGCAAAGCCTGCAGGCAAAGGAATCAAGTCTCCTAGGCAGCATCGAGCCGCTAGCCGCTGTACTCACAACCGTCTTTTGGCTAAAAGAACCTTTTGGTATTTTTCAATGGGGCGGCACAGCTTGCATCATCGGCATGATATTTTTGTTGGCTTTGAATAAAGAGACCACTCCAAGATCAAGCGAACTCCCTGTAAAAGAAGAGCCGCTTCGAGTCAGCTAAAGGCATTGCAAATAGTGCAATGCCTTTTTTATGATATATTATTCTGTTTACGGTGCTACCTCAAGAAAATACTCTCTAATCTCTGCCGGTAACTCTTCAATAGCCAGGACTTTTAATTTTTCAGTTCCGGGTGTAGTCATGACCATATAGGTTTTTTCATTATATTCAAAGAGTGTAAACTGGCTTATTCGACCTGCAGAATGTTCCGGCCTGTTCATGAATTCAAAGTCCTCTTCCTTAAAATTATCCTCGTATCCCTCCAACATTACTTTTTGAGCTTCTTCATAATCATCCGCAAACGAAATAGCCTGATATAATTCAAGTGAATTTTTAGGTGTAAAGAAAAGTATGTAATATGCTGCCAGACCAAGAATTAAAATCATGAATAAAAATTCTCGCCGCTGCTCTTTCAATGGTTTTTTCTTAAATATCCCCATATAATGATCTCCTTAAAACCGTTTGATTCATATAAGAATTCAACAAAAATGCGCACGTAAATCCTTCCTGCACCCACGCACCTCAACTCAAGCAGTATTCATTTTTTTAATTTCTACGACTCCACCAAGAAACCCTATAAAACCACCGATTGCAAGCAAGGTCGGAATTAATGGCGAATCTGACTCCCCCGACAACTAATGTAAAAACACCCCATATAAATAAAATGAAGCAGCTTATTAAAGAGATGATCACCCTTACCTTCCTGCTGTTTGAAGCTTCTTTTGGTCCTTTATTCATGACAAAATACATCTCCTTTAAGTAACCCCCTAAGGGTGGAATTATTTCTTTAACACCCAAATTGCCACTGCAGCCAATCCCATTAATATAACAGCAATATGCAGGTACCAATAATCAATAAATAATTCCCATTGAAGTTGTTGAATTTCCTTCACTCTTTCAAAGTAACCCATTTGCACACTCCCTCGTAATAGGCCTTTCTAATTATTACGATTGAGGACTGCTTTGGTTCCATAAAAGAGGTTGATCAATAATAAAAAAGAGAGCGTCTACAAGCGACACTCTCCCTAACTGTATTAATAACCGCTATTTGCTCCCGCAGGTATGACACCATTATAATCCGTTAAGTATCCAGCCAGAGGATAGTACGGGATATTATACCAGTCATCCGGGTTCACTTTTTCGACTTCACCTGTTACATATCCGTGTACCAATGATTTCAATGCCAGGTAATTCTGCTTTGTCAGGTAGCCATTTGACTTTTGGCCAAGGCTGCTCTCAGAAGTATTTCCTTTTGTTTCGAAAAATACTGCTGGATGGCTGTGCCCTTCAGGGTTCAAGTTCTTGTAATTCAGCCCCATCATCATGGCTGAAACAACACCGCCCCTAATATCGATATCATAGCCGGTTCCTGCTTCTCTATCCACGCCGACCTGGTAACGGTCAATATGGGTGTATCCATAGTCTTTCAATTCATCATACACATATGCCATCATTTGCTTGGTGATCTCATTATAGCCGATACTAGGCAATGTTGGTCCATCTGGTGCAAGTGAGATACCAAGGGAGAAAGAAGTGGATTCATTCGTGCCATATACTTGCTTAAACCCTTGATGGTGAAGGTCGATGGCGAAATCAGGATTCACGTCCGCCCAGTAGGCATAAACAACCCGTGATTCCACTGCTTCAAATCCAGCTGCTGTCCAATCACGGTTTAAGTCGATTAATTTACCGCTATCCGTAAGTTTGGTTTGACGTAGGTTCATTTCTGCACCATCAGGATTGTACATTGGGATGAAATATAGTGTAGACTCCTCAAGAACCTTCTCAACATCCTTCTCTCCGCTTTTTGCGTAGGTCTTTAGAAGCTGTAGTGCTGCTTCAGTGACCAGTTTTTCATTCCCATGGATTTGCGCTTGGATCCATATCTTTTGAGGGCCTTTCCCAACTTTTGCGACATAAATGCTTCGGCCCTGTTCTGACTTCCCATACTGGTCAAGGGTAAATACATCAACCTTTCCTTTGCTCGATCCCTCAATGTCTTCAAGGATCTTGATAACTTCCTGGTAAGATAGGGTGCTGTTTATGTTCGTATTCCCGTTAGTGGATGGCCCCCCGGGCTGCAGTGCTGCATATGTTGCCGAACTGAATGCAACCATGAGGATCATCAAAGCCGATGTCATTTTTATTAATCTCTTAATAGATTTCATATATGTACTACTTCCTTCCGTAAAAGTCGTCGCCCTCTTACTATCTCCCCTCCTTCTTATTCCTTTCGGGACGCTAAATAAATGATAGTTTATGTTAGTACCATATTAATAGTGTAAAAAGAATGAATATTTAGACAATAAAAGACAAGATTCTTTATGGTCTTTATACCTACTAACTACTCACAGGGCCATCGTATTTTATGTGGAACCCAACTTGCTAATTTCTATGTTTCCTTAAAATAACGAAAAAAAGCCCACAATATGCTAGGTTGCATAAAACCCAGCAAATGGTCGGCTTATTGTAATTATAGGTTATTTAGCAGGTGAACACTGCGTAGTCAGATAATGGACTTAATCATGCAGTGTCATAGTCATGATCAAGTCTGTTTGTTCTTCGTCTCCCATGAAAAAAGAATGCTCTCCAGTTTGGACAAAGCCCAACTTTTTGTAAAAAGCGATGGCATTCTCATTCTTTTCCCATACACCGAGCCAGATTTTCTTTTTACCGCTGTCCATAGCAATTTCCATTGCCATATTAAACAGATACTTACCAAGCCCAAGCTTTTGAAATTTGTTTTTCACATAAATCCTTTCAATTTCAAGAGCGTCATTGCCCATCTCTTCAGACTGGGCATCATTGGTATTAAGCTTCAAATACCCAGCCACTTCATCATCGTAATATACAAGGAAGAATTGTGATGAAGGATAGGAAAGTTCGCTTTCCAGTTGTTCTAAGTTAAATGCCTTCTCCAAGTAGGCACTCATATTCTCAGGAGAATTCTGTGCCCTAAAGGTTTCGTCAAATGTTCCTATACTAATTTCTTGAAGAGTTTCCAAATCTTCTAGCGTACAGCTTTTCAATTTTACAGTCATTTACATCTTTCGCTCCTTTAAAATATTCATTAAGCAAAGATAAAACTTTTAAATTTTGCAACCTAGTAAGGGTATTATCTCTACTATATGTTGAAACTGTGCATTCATCAATCTATCAACCAACCTTTAGTCCCGTCTAATACAAGTGCTTTTTTACCGTATTTCCCATTGTCGTTAGGACGTTATGTCTAAAATTAAGAAAATTCAGCAAATTATTTGCTATCAATCTCTCTTTTCCACTACCATGAGGGTGATTCCAAATTTAAACAGGAGGGATTCATATGACAAAATTCTTACGGACCGGGCTATTTGCTCTGTTAAGTGTTCTGTTGCTCGCCGGTACCATGCCTGCAGCTGGACTGGCAAAAAAACCAGAATTCAGCTATGACCAGTACAGCCAGGTTGATGTTGGCAAGGATGGAATGGTCGCAACAGCCCACCCGCTCGCATCCGAGATTGGAGCTGAGGTCCTTCGCAAAGGCGGAAATGCGATCGATGCTGCTGTTGCGATCCAGTTTGCGCTGACAGTAGTCGAGCCCATGATGTCTGGAATCGGCGGCGGCGGTTTCATGATGGTGTATGACAGAAAAACAAAGGAAACCAAGATTGTGAACAGTCGTGAACGTGCTCCTGAAGGCGCGACACCAGATATGTTCCTGGATGAGAATGGGAATCCAATTCCTTTCTCAACCCGCTCAACAGGTGGTACTGCAGTCGGAGTGCCGGGTACACTGAAGGGACTCGAAACAGCACTTGAAATGTGGGGAACTCGCCCGCTGCAGCAGCTGATCGGACCGGCCGTTAAACTTGCAGACAAAGGATTTCCGATTGACTCTGTCCTTGCAGACGCGATTGCGGATAACCAGGACAAATTATCAAGATCTGCAGCAAGTGAAGTCTTCCTGCCTGGAGGAGAACCGCTTCAAGAGGGAGATGTCCTTGTCCAGGACGACTTGGCTAAAACCTTTAAGCTGATTCGCTCGCAAGGAACGGACGCCTTTTATAAAGGAGAAATTGCAGAAGCACTTGCTGATGTGGTCCAGGAATTTGGGGGTTCAATGACTGCCGAGGACTTGGAAAAGTATGATGTAACAGTAGATGAGCCAATTTGGGGAGACTACCAAGGCTACGAAATTGCCAGCATGCCACCACCAAGTTCAGGCGGTGTCTTCCTGCTGCAAATGCTGAAAATTCTTGACGATTTCAATCTATCCCAATATGATGTCAGGTCAGCTGAAAAATATCATCTTCTGGCCGAAGCCATGCACCTTGCCTATGCGGATCGAGCTGCATACGCTGGTGACCCTGAATTTGTCAATGTGCCAGTGAATGGACTTCTTCATCCCGACTACATCAAGGAGCGTCAGAAGCTGATCAGTCTGGACTCAGTCAATCAGAATCCAACAGCCGGCGACCCTTGGAAGTACGAGAATTCCGAAGCCAACTATTTACCGACAAGCCAGCCAAATGACCGAAAATATGGTGAAACGACCCATTTTTCCGTTACAGACAAATGGGGAAATGTCGTCTCTTACACAACAACCATTGAACAGGTTTTTGGCACAGGTATTATGGTTCCTGGCTATGGATTCATGCTGAACAATGAATTAACCGACTTCGATGCAGTCCCTGGCGGTGCGAATGAAGTCCAGCCAAACAAACGCCCGTTAAGCAGCATGACACCGACAATTGTTTTTGATGACGAAGGTGAACCAGTATTAACCGTTGGCTCTCCTGGAGGCCCGACCATCATAACTTCAGTACTGCAAACCATTATCCATGCGATTGAGTACGATATGGAACTAAAGCAAGCAGTCGAAGAACCACGAATCTACACCAATAATCTTAATTCCTACCGTTATGAAGACGGCATAAGCGCTGATACGCTAAGCCAACTGAATGCGATGGGCCATAAATTTGGACAAAGCCCGACGACCATCGGCAATGTTCAAAGCATCCTGATTGACCGTGAAAACGGCATTTTCAAGGGAGTTGCCGACTCAAGCCGAAACGGTGCGGCGATTGGTATCGACCTGAAAGGTAAACGAAAATAAATGACATTGTCGTTTGTTTCCTAACGTAACGGTCAAAAACTCAATTAAGCAAAAATAGACCATTGAATAAAACTCAATGGTCTATTTTTATTGGATTTATAATTCGTGCTTTTACTTTCTCCCCTTGAGAACTAGCACTGACCATTTGGCCCTTTTTGAAGGATTATCTCCTTCTGCTTCGCTTTCTCAAGAACGATGGAATTTCAAGTGAGTCGTCTGACTGCTGGGTATCTTTTTCGTATTTCACTGGCTCTTCGTAAGCATGCTGCTTGCTGTAATTGCCAGAATGGCCGTAGCCATCAGGCTGGTTGTAGCTACCAGACTGGCCGTAACTGTCGGACTGCCCGTAATTGCTGGACTGGCCGTAGCTGCCAGGCTGGCTGTAGTTTTGAGCCTGGCCATAATTCCCGTATTCTGCATAGGCAACGGGCTCTCGCTGTCTCGAGTGAGTCTGAAATTGTTCTCGGGAATTGGCAATCATGTCTCCGGGACGGCGCGATCTGTTTGAAGACGGAGCTTCATCCTCATCATGGTCGAATCCAGTAGCAATCACGGTGACCATGATTTCATTTGTCAGGTTCTCATTGATAACTGACCCAAAAATCATGTTCAGCTGCTCATCTGTTGCAGCCGCCACAATATCGGCTGCTTCCTGGACTTCATACAAACTGAGGTTCACCCCGCCTGTGATGTTCATCAGCACTCCTTTCGCGCCATTGATGCTTGTTTCAAGCAATGGTGAAGAGATGGCCTTTTTGGCAGCTTCGGCAGCACGGTCATCGCCTGAAGCCACTCCGATGCCCATAAGAGCCGTTCCATTATGGGACATGATCGTTTTCACGTCAGCAAAGTCAAGGTTAATCAAGCCTGGCACGGCGATCAAGTCGGAAATGCCCTGGACACCTTGCCTGAGGACATTATCCGCCTCCCGGAAGGCTTCAAGCATCGGCGTTTTCTTGTCCACGATTTCCAGCAATCGCTCGTTTGGGATGATGATTAAGGTATTAACGGCTTTCTTCATCTCTTCAATTCCGGATGCCGCATTTTGCGCGCGTTTGCGGCCTTCAAAAGTGAACGGACGAGTCACCACTCCAATTGTAAGTGCACCAAGTTCGCGTGCGATATGGGCGATCTCTGGCGCAGCTCCAGTACCGGTTCCGCCTCCCATTCCAGCCGTTACGAACACCATGTCAGCCCCCTCAAGTGCATCCCTGATCTGCTTCCTGCTTTCCTCGACAGCCTTTCTGCCGATTTCCGGATTGGCACCGGCACCCAGGCCCCTCGTCAGCGAACCGCCGATTTGCATCGTAACCTCCGCCTTTGACATATTGAGAGCCTGCGCATCTGTATTCACGGAAATGAATTCCACTCCCTGCACCCCATCCTCAATCATCCTGTTCACGGCATTATTTCCGCCGCCCCCAACACCAATTACTTTTATAGTGGCAAATTGATCGATATTAGTGTCAAATTCTAGCATATATAGTCCCCCTAATTAGCTTAAGATAATGTGACCCCAATTTTCTCTATGCCTATACAATTCGACACCGACCTGGATATTCTGTCTTTTCTAACGATTTGTTAAGGAACTGTAATTTCACAGTAATATAGTGTCATTCTTTTAGGGGTTGATGCACAAGCACTGGATATGACGGATCCGGGTAAATATCAAGTGTATACTAGATTCGGTGACCATAATCGGTCAACAAAACAGTTTATTAAAAGCATTAATGGCAATAATCCTTCTCTTCTTTGTCTAAAACCTTACCAGTATCCTTTTCAACAACAATCTGATATACCTTACAAAGTGGTGTATCCCTTTCATCGATCATTTCCACGATATAAGTTTCAGCTGTCTCTTCCACATTCTTGCCCTCATAAGGTGTTAAATGCAGCTTAACTGGATGTGTCCAAAAACCAGCAAGGTAGCGCTGCGAGATTGTTATCGCTAATTGTTCATTGACAGGTAAATCAGATGAATCAAGATCCAAAGATCGAGCATCAAGATAAAGTAATATGCCTATTAATAAGCCAATAAAAAGTATCGCTACTAATTTCAATTTCTTCAAAGAAAAATCCCTTTCAAATATTTATTCTAGTTATTCATCTCTTGGTTTTATTTGGATTTGAATACTACGTTTTCAGTTCGGTTAATGAATTCTTCACTTAACATAGCGAATAAATAGTTATTCCTCCATTGACCTTTTACCTTTAAGTTTTTTATAAAATGACCTTCTTGCCGGAAACCTATTTTTTTTAAAAGCTTGACTGAGCCCGCATTTTCTACATCGCAGATGGCATAGATCCTATGTACATCAAAAATATTAAACCCTAAGTATAATAAACCATTAACAATTTCTATCCCGTAACCTTTTTTCCAATAGTTAGAGTTAATGAAATATCCGATTTCTGCTGTTTTAAAATCAGGATCTCTTACCATAAACAAAGCATTTCCGATGACTTTTTTCGTGCATTTCAATTCAACAGCTAAAACATATATTTGTCTGTTTTCTTCGTTTTGAAAAGCAATTTGCTTTCTAAGGCTGTGCAAGGTTTGCTCTCTGCTATTTGGGCCCCAAGTTAAGTATTTAACAACCTGTAAATCTGACTTAAATTCATGTATATCTTCAAAATCATCTTCACTTAGTTCTCTAAGGACGAGCCTTTCAGTTTCGACAGCAGCGATTCCAGTCATTTATAACACCTCACGAAAATTCCATAGAAGTAATGCGTTTACCTACCATAAGTTCAACAAAAAGGCGTCAATCCTTCCTGGATCAACACCCAAGTAACTTCTTCAAAAAGAATCCTTTATTTTTAGATACTCCCTCTGCAACTTGCTCTTCTTGTTTAATATTCGTATAACATTTGCTAACTTCTTGAATTAAAATTAAATTGATTCAACAACAATGTCCCAGGCAGATGAGGTTGGGTCAATGACCTTAAAATGTTCTATATCCGGTAGAACAACTAACTTCACCTTATCTCCTTTTTCTAGAGCACTTTGGTAATACTTCTTGCTTAATTCAACAGGTACATGACGATCCAACTCACCATGTATTAACACTTGCTCTACATCAAAAGGTAATAACTCTATTGGAGAAGTTATTTTATAGCGATTAGGAACTTCTTTTGGTGCTCCACCTAATAGTGCAGCTACAGGACTTTTTATTCCTTTTTGTTCGTGAATTTCCCACATCTTTTTTAAGTCAGTGACTCCTGCCAAACTTAATACTTTTTGAATTGGTATAGCGAGTTCATTAAATACATCATCAGTTTTCGACGTGTTAATTCTTGAAGCTACCCAAAGAGCTAAATGGCCACCTGCTGAATGGCCCATAACAATTACATTTGATAGGTCAATGTGATACGACTCTTTAATAATAGAAAGATGATTAATAGCGTCAACTACATCATTAAAAATGCTTTTCCATCCTTCCAGTTCTTCACCTATTCTTCTATACTCGATATTCCAAGTTGCATAACCACGTCGAGTTAAATCCTCAGCAATTGAGGTATTCTCTTCTAAGTTATATTTGGATTGCCAAAAGCCCCCATGAATCAGGACTATTACCGGTGATTGTTCTGAACTTTCCGGCAAACGTAATACACCAAATTGTGATGGATGGTCCCCATAAAAAATATTGAATTTATTGGACATTAAAGATTACCCCTTAATAACAGTATATTTCTGCAGAAATGACACACTTCCTTCTTGAAGAGTGGCATCCTTAACGATATCTCTTTAAATTAAGCTAAATGGTATGCGCAATCTGTTCTTACGTTAACAAAATACTTGAGCTCAAGCTCAGAAGTAGAACAGGTTGAAGGTTAAAAACAAGTTTTCATAAACAAAACAAGAAGTTTTATGCCTTTTTTTCATTATTTATTTTTTTATTGGCGATTTTCACAACTTTATTGGCGATTTCCAAATTTTATTGGCGAAAAAAACTTTTTATTGGCGATTTCCCCCTACTTTTTGGCGAAAATCAAATTTTATTGGCGAACTGGAAATTCCGGGCGTTTTTTCCCAGTTCAGGGTCCGGCTACTTGTGTAGTATTTTCAATCAGTTCATGCTCAGCTTTTGCACTTAACTTTTTCGAGTCCTAAATAAGAATATTTCAGATTCTTTCACCTTTTAGTTTAAAACTCATTAATATCAGATATGACACTTTTTAATATATCAATAGAAATTATCGGGTCTTCATCAAGCTCTAAGCTGTGATTTCCACCTTCAACCACTTTCAATACAAGATTTTGATTATCTTTCAACTTTTCAAAACGTTCCACAATAAAGCAATGGCTATCTTTTTCTCCAAATATACACAGCCCTTTATTTTCACTGTTGTGCATTGCATGAAATACGTCATCGTTTTGCAGCAATGGAGTCAACCATACTAAGTTGGCATCGTTAAACATCTTATGTTCGAGCAGGCATCTTAAAACTTTTGTTCCGATCGATTTAGCCACTATATACAGGTTGCTGTATTTTTTACCATTGATTGCTGTGTCGATTACAAGTTGTACATCTGTTGCCAGCTCCCTTTCATCTAGTGAAGAAAGATCTTGTCTGCTAAACGAATAGTTAATATGTAATACATCGAAGCCTTTATTGTAAAATATCCCGGTTGTATAGTATAACAATGGAGCCTGAGTTGAGTAACCTGCCCCGGGTAAGACAATAACTAAGTTATCTGTTCCTTCCTTTTGTTCAATCAATCTGAACGGGATACTTTTATTCATTTTTCTCACTACTCTCTAATTTTTTCTTTTATCTAGGTAAAAACCCTTCGTCCAGAAGTAATTCAACAAAAAGAGGCGTCAATCCTTCCTGGATTAACGCCTCTTTTAGCCCAATGGTTTTTTCAAATGGATGCGTTCTCCCTTTTTCCAAATCACTTAACTCCTTCCTGCATCTTCTTTTTTTTCAAAGATTGAAGCAGGACTGCATTGGCTAAAAGGAATCCCGCCGACAGTATAGCGAGTTTTGTGCCAAGAATAAAAGAGAGAATCGCAGATAGCAAGGCACCAAACAAAAGCAATTTACTTAATGGACTATTGATTGTGACCTACTCCTTTTTGTAAAAAGTTATCTTTTCCTAGTAATCATTACTCTAGCAAACCAAATACCCAAACGATCAAATACATTGGAATTGCTACGATAATCATACCTGCCAGAAAATAGCTAAGCGACTTTAAGATGAATTTGAAAATATCATAAATAGAGCCTGCTAAGTCATCAATAAATCTCAAAATTAATCACCACTTCCGATTTTACTTTTAAATCAAATCTCACCAAAACTACCTCTCTAATCTAATTACAGTGATCGAAAGTGCAAGCCATGTAAAGCCTGAGAAAATGGCTAAAGGAATAGCTTCAGCTGTCTTATACTCAGGAATTAAATTCGAAAAAATGGTCTTGAAAAATAAAAGTGTAGAGAATAAAGCGACGAACGCTAATAAACCTAATAAAATCAAAGAAAGTTTCTTTTTCAATTTGATTATCTTCCTTCCATCTACAGCCCTTCTGCTATAAGCCTACGAAATCTCTTGGCTTAAAAGCATTTGAGCAGCAATCTTATCTACCAATTCATCCAGTTTCCCATAACATTTTTCAACTTCGGGCAAATGATAAAATGTACTGGCTTTTTCAACTTGATCTAGTGCTCCATCTAGAGAGTAAAGAAAGGTTTTCTTTCCGAGGCCAAGCGCGATTCCTAATTCTATGTGAGTTCCCTTTCCACCTGGAAGAAGAACAACGATGAAATCAGACTTTATGACGGCATCTTTCTCCTTTTGTCCGATTTCTTTTAAATCTTCGAATGTAAACGTCTTTTCATCCCTTCCTTGAGCATTTTTGGTCCAATCATATGTATGCACATACCCTTTATTTACTAATTGATTCGTCACATAGTTTACAGCATCCATATTTCGAAAACTCGATGCAACGTAAAATTTCTTCATACTCTTCTCCCTTTTTTTTAAAAAATCCCTTACTACAAATATTCAATAAAAAGGGCAGTAATCCTCCATTTAAATGTCGAAATGGAAGACCAATTCGCAAGACCTGGTTTTATATTGCTTGTTTATGATATAAATTCGGGATTGAATTGCAATGCCTTTTGTTTAAAACTATGAGAGATACAGATAGAAGACAAAAATTAATACATAAATCGTATCCAGACCTGCCAAGTAAAACTTAAGATTAGATTTTTTCAACTTAGCCAGGCTGTAATTAAATAAGACATCATATAAACTTATAGCAAATAAAATGACGGACACAATCACTACAAATATATTTCCTATGATTAATACGGCAAGGATATACAATAACCATCTTCTGAAAAAGTTAAATAGCAAATCAATGAGAACCATAGACAAGCCTTCTGGATTAACTTCAAGGTCTTCTTCAGATGCAATCTCCGCAAGACCTGTTTTAATCTTCTTGTAATCCTTTAGATAGTCAAGATTGATCCATAATAAAATGAAGCAATAAACAATAATATAAATCTCCTCGTTGCCGTATAGCAGTTCCCCCAAATAAAAGCACCTCACATTTCCTTTCTCCTACTCATTTACAATCGCTGTTTCATTTCGCTCATCCCACCGGATGAAGGTTTCGAGCAGGACGGATAATAATACACCCATGATAAAACCATTCGACAGAAGCGGCTGCAGGATTATAGGGAAAACGGTAAAAAGCTCAGAATCCAGATTCATGATGCTCATGCCCAGCAATACCGGGGCGGCGATCCGAAAAATGGATTTGGAATCAAAAGTATATCCGTTCAAACTTTTTAAAGAAGTGCCAAACAGCTGAAGATAAGCAACAAACAGTACTGCATTCCCAACAGTGATGGGCAACGTTGCCAACAAAGCGCCCAGTACCGGGATGATGCCAAGGATTGCCATCAATCCGCCACCAATTAGGAAAGGTTTCCGGTCAAAAATGCGAGTACTTTCCAAAAAACCGACGGACGAGGCGAACGGTGCATAGGATACAAGTCCGAAAAAAGCCGCGCCAATGGAATAGCTTCCAGTCAAAAGATACGATCTATCCAATGGGGACTGAGAAGCTTCCGTTCCGGTAAGCTTGGACGCTGCCTGGACAGATGCAATTGTATTACTCAGATTGATGATACTGGCAATAAAGGTGATCGCGATGATTCCGTAACTCAAATTAGGAGTCCCAAGAGGAAATAATGAGAAGTCCATTGAACCTTGGCTTCCCGCCATTTGTTCCGCGGGAAAAAGGATTACATAGACAGCCCAGCCCAACAGCATGCCGATCAATATCGAAAAATTACCGATCGTGTCATTCCCTTTTATTTTCAACAAGCTAACCAGAATCACAACTCCGAAAGAAAACAAGGTAACCGGCAGATCAAGACTCCCATCCTCGCTTACTCTCAGCATCCCCTTAAAAAAGATAAGGATCAGTTGGAAGGTAAGGAGAAACAGGTAGACCGCCATGACCATCGGCGTAAAAACTCTCTGGATATAAAAAAGCAAGCGGAATACTCCCAGAACCACAGTGACACTCCCTGCAAGCAGCATTCCCGAAGCAATTCCTCCACCTATTTCCGGAAGGCTCATCCCCATCGAGGAAGCAGCAAGGCTGAGATTGAGGACCAATCCCCACATCACACCCGAGTGCCCCTCCATCAATGGATAGCGGTGGCCAAACATGCCCTGCATCACACATGCCACTCCGGTAAAAATAAGCGAGCTCCTTAGCATCGCTGCAATTTCCGAACTGTCCAATCCAAAAGCAGTCCCGATTGACACCGGAACAACAACCGTATTAGCAAAAATAAAAAACAACCATTGCAAAGAAGCAAAGATTGTTTTCAACGATGATGTATTTTCCATGCTCTCACCTTTCAACCGAAATCTTTTAAACAATCATTCTATACATATGGCTGAGCTGGATGGATTATTCAGAGTCTATTACGTATGCTCAGTTTTTTATATTTGCAAAGAACTCCCCTATATTTACTCCCAGATGATAGGATCCATACCAGATCCATAGTGTTATGAGTAATGTTGTAAGGACAGGGTACCTTTTCATCATATGTTTCTTCGTTGGTTTCCCCATGCTCATAGCCCCTTTTAGTAAAATATTTCCATATTATTGTCGCATAGATTCTTTTTTTACTCAATACCTTGTTTTGTATTTAATTCAAGATTACACTCTTAATATGAATCTTCTTGAATGTTCACTCAATATTAAGTTAAGCTTCTCCTAATCACTTAGTGGTCAGAACCAGTTTTGGTTCCCTGGTGAAACACCATTTTCCATACACCCTCGTTTAGTTTCCAAATAGAACTCCTTAACGCATGCTGGTTCGTCTCTTCATTAAAAGTCCGGTATGTTGACAGGACGATATTATCTGATAAAGGATGAAGATCGAAATCACTTAATGTAACTTTGAGGACCCCAATACCACCTTCAAAGTCTTCATCTTTATACAATACTCTCCCTGAACTGCCAAACTCAAAGAACTCATCAGCCAATAACTTTTTTAGCTCTGTTTTCGAAGAACGCACTTCTGTTGTTAATAGTTTTTCCTCTAACTTCTTGATATGTTCTTTTAAATCCATTGACAATGTCCCCTTTATAATCAATAGAAGATTAATTCAACAAATGAAGAGATTATCCTTCTTGATTGTAAAACTGCCAATTTTTAGTGAAAAGTTGAAACCTCTACTTATTTGAATCGTACTAGAAATATATCGAAAGGGGTTGAAAATTATGAGTAATAACGAACCGAAATGCCATAGCTGTGGAGGAAACTCTTTCGTCCAAGCGATGGATTATATTAATTTAAGACCAGTTGATAAAAAAATGTCTATCGGATCAGAAAGGATTTATACAGTATGTTTAGATTGCGGAGAAGTTGTTTCAATCAAGGTTAAAAATCCTGGGAAGTTAGTTAAGTAACTATTTTTAATATCCTGAGAGGTGCTTTGGACAGATTTAGAGGATAACTATCTGATTTTGTCCGAACCTGAGGCTACTTCGGACAACTTTCATGGAAATCATCATGATCTTGTCCGAACCGGTGGCTACTTCGGACAACTTTGGCGGAAATCATCATGATCTTGTCCGAACCGGTGGCTACTTCGGACAGCTTTGGTGGAAATCATCATGATGTTGTCCGAACCGGTGGCTACTTCGGACAGCTTTGGCGGAAATCATCATGAAGTTGTCCGAACCGGTGGCTACTTCGGACAACTTTCATGGAAATCATCATGATGTTGTCCGAACCTGAGACTACTTCGGACAGCTTTGGCGGAAATCATCGTGAAGTTGTCCGAACCGGTGGCTACTTCGGACAGCTTTGGCGGAAATCATCATGAAGTTGTCCGAACCGATGGCTACTTCGGACAACTTTCATGGAAATCAGCATGATGTTGTCCGAACTCGAGGCTACTTCGGACAACTTTCATGGAAATCATCATGATCTTGTCCGAACCTGAGGCTACTTCGGACAACTTTCATGGAAATCATCATGATGTTGTCCGAACTCGTGGCTACTTCGGACAACTTTCATGGAAATCATCATGATGTTGTCCGAACTCGAGGCTACTTCGGACAACTTTCACAGAAATCATCATGATCTTGTCCGAACCTGTACCTACTTCGGACAACTTTCATGGAAATCATCATGAAGTTGTCCGAACCGGTGGCTACTTCGGACAACTTTGGCGGAAATCATCATGATGTTGTCCGAACTCGAGGCTACTTCGGACAACTTTCATGGAAATCATCATGATCTTGTCCGAACCTGGACCTACTTCGGACAACTTTGGCGGAAATCCTCCGGAATTTGTCCGAACTCAAGAATACTTCGGGCAACCTTCAAGCCAATGATTCTTATTTTTGGCCTACGGAATCTACTAAAAAAACAGCAAGGGATAAAACCCTTACTGTCTGCTCAATCGTTCAATTTAACTCTCCACTTTATAGACTCTTTTGTTTAACGCTTCAGTCTTGTAATCGATATGCTCAACAATCTTGTCTGTGTATAATCCTAAACTATCAACAAGATTCTTTTGTGAATTTTCTTGTCAATTTCCATCTGTTAATGAACTATTAAGGACATTGAATAATAGAGTAACATCAACAGCTATCTCTTTTAATTAATATTATTTTAAATCTCGTTCTTGTGCTTCCTTGATATCACTTATTAGTAACTCCACCAATGCTTCCTGGTAACCCGCCTTTTTCTTATCCCGCATCAATTCTATAATTTCATTCCAATTTGTTGGATTAACACCATTCAGTTTCAAAACGCGGTCTGATATGTCTTCCTCTGACATACTTTCCTCATATGCATCACCGTTCATTCGCCACAATATAAGCTTGTCGAGATATCTTTTCTTCATTCGATCCGCAATTAAAATTCCTTCAGGATCCAAGTCACCGGAATAATATAATGTGCACCCTGCTTCTGCCAATTGATCAAGCAGCCTCCACCCCGCCGCCCGCAACTGTCCATGAGTACAGATAATCGGTGCATCAGGAACTGCGTCCATCATCGTGGAAGCAACACTGGAATTCTCCACGATCCATACCATTCTGCCGGAAGCTGGGATAATCTTTTCGACCTTTGCCAATTCTTTCATGGGAACATTCAGGACTGTTTGTGTATGAACGGCAGCTTCCCAAACGGGATGAACCCCAGCTGAGCTGGAAGCAATCAATCCCTGGACAGTCACGAAGTTCCATAAATCATCCCTCAATAGACCAAATTCCGCAAGTAAATCATTGATTTCTTCCGTACTTTTAGGAAAAAGAAACTCATGTTCCTGAAAAGTCTTCTTATAGACTGCAAGAATATGAACCAGTAATCTGCCACCCGTTTCAGAAACATCGAAAAAATGAGGATTACCGGTTGTCCGCTGCGCAAAGAATGGAAGACGTTCGAATTCCCCCTTGGCCGGCAGCGTCAAAAATGCTTTAGTCACCTTATTAATCAATTCTGAAAGCAGCACTTCATTCTGCTTGTATATTGACCAAATCCAGCGTGTATCCGGACCCTTCTGAATCAGCCAGTCAATCCACCACCCTGCTTTGGGAATCTCGAGTCTTAAAGATTCTAAAAAGTCTTTTTCGACCTTTAGTGCATGCTCTAATTCTTCCTTTTTCGATAAAAGTGGTTCCTGAAATACTTCTTCTAATAGCTCCACAAGGGTAAAATCAGTATACCCTGTGTTCCCCAGTTCGCTTTCAAACTGAACCAGGCCAACCCTACCTTTTCCGACAAGCGCAGCAGCCGACAGCCCAAGAAAGCCGGCAATTGCATCAATCTCCGCTTCCTTAAAACCTTTCAAACTGACAAACCCGCCAACTCTGCCGAGAGAGCGGTACTTCTCACGGAACAGACTGAACAGCTTCATAAATCCTGGTTCTTCCAAAAAAACGCGCACCCGGCTATTCATTCGTCACCAATTCCTCCGGAGCTTCCTCAAACACCAGCGATTTCTGTTTACCATCCCATTGATAGCGGATGACCGTCACAAAATCAGCGTTCTTCGGACGGACCAGCTCGCAGATCGCCAGGCTCGAAATCGTGTCATAATCTCCCCATAAAGCCTGGGAATTCATGATGTAATTAAAACCGAGCTGTTCAACAACCTCAAACATATCGCGGATATTATTCTCATCGACACCAGCAAATGCCTCATCAAGCGAGATGATATATGGGGCCATATCTCCGGCTTCCTTATACCGTGAATAAGCAGCTGTGAATAAAGGAATATACATGGCCATCGCTTTTTCACCGCCGCTGAACTTGAAGAAAGCGTTGTTGGTCAGCTCTCGTTTCGGTTCATTCACCCGGCTGAACGACAGAACGAACGTAAACCATTTGCGGTAATCAAGAACTTCCTTCAATACCTGATGAAGGGTAGACCCTTCATTGCGAAGCTGGATCAGCTCCTTAGCCTTGGCAATCCTTGACTGGAAGTGTTTCGTGATCTTCTGCAAGTCCTCTTCATTCAGAAACTTGCTGTTCCGCTGCAGTAGCTGGACCAAATCTTTTGTATCCATTTCCTTCTCTGATTCTGCAGTCAGCGGTTTCCAGGCAATCGAGAAAATCAAACCAGAAGAATTATCACGGTCTGCCATGATCTTATCCATTTCCTTCACCCACTGCTGTGCACGCTGGATACGATTCCGCAGGATAATGCCGACACTGTTTAAAATAATATCCTCATACAGCCATCGGTCCTGCTCATCAAGCCAGCCCTGCTGTTCATCAAGTTCCTTTTTCAACTCAGTAGAAACATAATAAGGGCTGACACGCTGTCCGCGGTATTCCATCTGGATCAGGCGCCTGCCTTTCAGCTGATGCCACTCACTCAAGAACGGCTCGTACTTTTCATCAGAACCGTCGGCAAACCAAGCCGGAATCTCTGCATCCTCGGTATATTCAAACATACGGTATTCTGTCAGGTGAGCATGTTCATTGAAAAAGACTTTCGTCAGCTGTTCCGATAGTTTTGATCGCTCATGCTTAAGTAAAACCGGCTCGTACTGATCCAATATCTCGTGTGCTCCGGTTCCCTCAATCGTGAAAAAGCCCCGTTTCCGCTCTGCTTCCACCATGCTGGACCACTCTTCGCCCATCCGTTTCCAAAACGATAAATCCATTTTGGCTTCTTCAAGCTTTTCCTTTACACGCTCCTGATCTGTCTCCGCTTTCGGAAGGCCGCTCTTAATCCTATCAATCTCACTCTCTGCCTCTTGAAGCAAACGCTGAACTTCCCTGATCCTGTTCCTGACTTCATCAATTCCTTTCAGCTGAAGCTGCTGATCAATTGATTCGATTGTCGCCTTGACTGTTCCAAGGTGACTTTCCTTCCTGCTTTGCTCACCCTTCAGCTCATCCAAACCCTCTTCAAGTTCGTCAATACGCTGTAAGTAAGTCTGTAGATGCGTTTTTGCAGAAGATACTTTTACATCATTATTTTTCAGCTCATGTAAAAAATCAATATAGCTTTGTGCTGAAGTAACCGCACTTCCGAGATCCTCAACCGTTAAAGGTATATTCAGCTGGACACCTTTATCACGTAAAATCCGTTTTACATTTGTGTACTTGTCATACACAAGTTTCCAGTCTTCATCAATGGTGCTGAGCAATGCCCTTTCGTTTTCCAACTGATGCTGTTTCTTCACGATTTGGTCGTAAATGTCTAAAAGAATCTTGTCATCAGGCATGTCTATCTTCCATGTATCAATTGATTCTAGTTCTGTGATGAACTGCTGAAGTTCATGCTTCAAATCAGATAGGTCCGCACTCAACCCCTGCAGCTTTTCTGTCCAGAGTTGGATGAGCTCACGCTGATGCCTTTTTCGGGAAGAACGGCCAATAAATTTTGACGTTGCTTCAATCGGGGCATGTCCTCTAAGGCAGCCAATCGAATATGTACCGTCATGGTCGATATGAAATCCAGTCCCGTCATTCTCCAGCGGAATAGAGCGCAGTACCTGGTCAACCAGGTCTTCACTCAATGGGCTGTCTTCATCCAGATCGGGCATCAGATAATCAGCGAGCGTATATCCAAGCAACCGGGGATCAGCACTTAGCAATGCATCTTCCACAGGACTGGCCGACCGATCCATTATCAAACTGTCAAGAATTCCTATTCTTTTCAAAGCGGACTCCAACCGTTCCCGCTGCTTATCTGTGACATGATCTTGGAATTCAACCGCAGCATAGAACGGCAGGAATGATACACCTTCACCCTTTAGCTTCGTACGATGGTTTTCTGTACCTGCTGACCTTTCCGGATCAAGCATCTTTTGAGTTTTAATCCGAAGCAGCTCAGCTTCTGCTTCACGAATTTCATTCTGCTTCTGCTTGATTCGGTCCTTAGTCAGTGCCTCATCCTTCCTTACTTCTCCCTCATAAGCATGAAGTGCATGATAAAGCTGGGAACGAACATCATCATAACGATTCCTCTCGTACAGACCTTGCAAGGCGCGGGCAATACCCTGTCGATGTTCATTCGAATAGACGAGCTTCGGATGATTTTCCATCCATAAAAACACATTGCTTTCAAGCTTTTGATGCTCCTCCTCGAACCATCCCTGATAATGGTCAAGGTCTTTCTGCAAACCATCTATTTCTTTTTTCTTCTCTGATGACTGCCGTTGAAGACGACTCTGGTCCTCACCGAGCCTTACTGCTTCCATAGCCAGCTTCTCAAGTTCCCCCAGCAGCGCGCGATGATCCTTCGCCTCTTTTTGCCAGACGGTAAAATCAAAACCATGTGCCTTGCCCCGATCATAATCGGAAGCATTCACCTCATGCTGGTGAAAGGCAGAAGAATCAGCATCAAGTGCAAGCTCCCCCAGAAGTTCTCTTTCTTTTTCGCTATACTGAAAAAGCTCATCTTCAGCCGCTTGTTTCTTCTGATATTCATCACGAAGTTTTTTATGATTGTCGTCCCATCGCCTTTTAAGAGAGGCAATCTCATTCAATACAGCAGCTGACTCTTCGACTTTCTCGGTCCTTTTCCGCTCCAGGGACCAGACCTCATGCTGCCGAAGAGAACTGCTTTCCTGCTCTGCAACATGTTTTTGCTGTTGGTATGTGGAGAGATCGACCCGCAGCTTGGTGATTTCCTGATCAAGCAGTTGCTGCTGGGAAGTATACTCCTCCACTTTTCCTTCCGCAGCCTTGCTTTTTAACAGTGCCTTCTGCCATTGATCTGCCCGCTCAGCTAAAATATATTTGTTATAGGTGTCATATGCTGTTTCCAGTCTGTTGATGGATTCTGACTCGCGGTTCAGCTGCTCCAATTGCTGCTGGGTCTGGTCCATGCTTTCAATCGTATCCGATAGATGGCGAAGCTCATCATCTGTCAATGGCGGCAGCGCTGACTCAAGAATTTCATAGATGACTGTCGGTTTGAAATCCTTCGAAAGCTTAGGGCTCCTAAGCTGAATCAGCAGCTTGATTAAATCTTCATACGCATCAATGGATTGAAAGCCGAAAACATATTTATTCACAAGTTCCAAATATTCCCGCTGCGTGTGGACAACATATCCACCCTGCCCAATCCGGTTTTCCAGTTCTTTTGCCGAAAGCGGGATTTTTTCGCCTGTATGCTTTTGGACAAGATGGAAATCATGCCCGATTCTCCGATTATCGGTGAGCAAAAAATACCATGATTTGATGCTTTTGTTTCGCTTCGCCTGCATCCCGATTCCAGTCGTGATATACTGCTCCGAACCCTGTTTTTTGTACTCGATGAACAAATAGCCTGTCCGCTCATCGCGGTTAACGACTTCCTTTTCGCCTAGCAGATAATCTTCCATCCTGCGCGCTTTCGACCCGAACGGATCCAATCGATCAGGAGACTTTTTGCCATCAAGCAGCACAGGCAAAAAGCTTTGCATCGTAACTGATTTTCCTGAACCATTCGATCCGCGCAGCAAAAGTTTTCCCTGCTCAAAGTGGAAAATTTCTTCATCGTAATACCAGAAGTTCAATAAGCCAGCACGGTTCATCATCCATCTTGTATTCAGCATTACTCCTCGCTCCCTTCAAAATCCGCTGGAAATGCTCCTGCCAGCACACCCAGCAGCGGCTTTACTTTAATCAATGAACTCTCTCTTTCGACCTCAGCCATCATCCAATCTTTCATAGACTCAATTAATTCGCTACGAATACTGCTGTTCGACTTTTCCCTGAAGTATTTGGACCATCCTCGCTCAAATTGACGGCGGAGTTCAGCGATGATACCATCCATTTCGCCTTCTGTCAGCACAATCTCGCCTGTCTCATTGGGGATGTACTTTTCAGGATCATCATGGAGATGCTTTGAAAATTGAAGAATGAGATCGGTCGATGCTTTCGCATCAGGGTATAGCTGCTGATACTTCCTTGATTCTGCAGTGGATAAGAAGGCTGTGTTTTTATAGACATGCAATTTATATTCACTATGATTTTCGATATCATCGGATAGCCTGTTGCGGAAATTGCGAATATACAAGAAGTCCGGATCCTGCTGATCTGCCCGATGCAGCCCCGGCGAAAAAAACAGCTTACGATACACCCGTTTTCGCCGTTCGTCCTCCCGGTTCAATTTCCAGTCTTCCTTCAAAAGTTCTTCCCAGTGCTTATAATTCATAAAGTCATCAGGGTAGGTGCGCATGAAATAACGGCTGTACACCGTTGCCTCATAGAGCACTTCATGTTCCTCATTATGGTCATACCGGCTGATGTCACCATCGATGGTCCTGATCAACTTAAAATCAATCAAGACCTTGATGGCGCGGATCAATGATTTACGATGGATATAAAGTGTCCAGTCAAGGGCAATGTCACCTGGATAATCTGCCTGGATTTCCTGGCTCAACTCTGACAGGAGGAATTGTTCATCAACAGACTTCCCCTCAAGGAAGGAAAGCGCACAGCAAAAAACGCCATAATCCATAGGTTCCTGGAATTCCTGGATTCCCATCCAGCGCTCAGGCTCTACCGGGATTTTTTCTAATTTGATAAAATGCTGATGGACAATCAGCCGCAGTCCGAATTTATCATTAATATAGCGGCGCAGCACCTTCTCCCGCTCGCGGATAAGCTGGTACGATTCAGGCTGCTCGCTGCGGAGGATCCAATAATGATGGAATAAAAGATCCATCCCGAGAATCGCTTTTTCATCAAAATCAAGTGTTTGCTCCATCCTCATTATTTAGATCCCCCTTCACCTTCAAAAGTGAATACAGCATCCGGCATTTTCAGTGTGCCGTCCTCCGCCTCCAGCAGAATCGTCTTCTCTCGGTCAATAGTTACCTTCACGACCATGCCATAGTCTGTCTTGACTTTGCCATTCTTGCTTGCCATCGATTTTCCAATCCAGCCTAGTAAAATCTTCCTGACAAACGGTTCTACTTTTGGGACACTTGAAAGCTTAATGACTCCCTCATGTATATATTTTTTGATCAACAGTCTTTCCTGTTTCCGTTCCGCTAAATACTCGTCTCGCTGCTGTCGTTTTTTCTCTTCATTCGATACCATTGACCCTGGCTTCGTTCTCTCACGGTAGCGATTCGTCCTTGGCTTAAGTGTAATCATAGCCGGGGTTTCTTCCCATGTTTCACTATGTAAATTATCAGTGCTCACTTCCTCAAGCTGCAAGTGCTTGATGGACATCGCCCCAAACACGACAGAGGACAATTGATGAGCCTCCTCGAGCGTTTCGGTGTTCATAAACCATCTCGCCAAATGCAGATAATCATTTTTCCGGCTTCGAAAGTGCTGCTGTCGTTCGCCAATTCGCTGAACATATCGTGTCATTCTTCTTATCATTTCATTTGTCTGCCATTGCAGGACATCCAATTCACTCTGCTGCAGGCTTGATCCAAGAAACCATTGCCGAAGAGATCCCCAATACTCCTGATATTCGATTCGCCACTCCTCGAGCGACGAACTGACATCCTCAAGTCTCGGAATCGATTGCCTGTGTTCAATCAGCTTTTCGAAAAATAACCCCATCTTATCAGGTGAAAGTTCATCGAGTCGCTCCCTGATCTGCAGTGCTGTATTTTGCAGCGATACGATAAAGTCGCGCAAATAGGTGGTGAATTGATTCTTATAGACAAGGAAGGCTTCCGTCTGCATCCTCTGGTCTGTCTGTTCGCTGTTTATGTATGCAATGTAATCAGCCGTACTGGTCCGGATCGTCTGGAAGTATCGGAACACATCCTCCCAAATCCGCATATACTCTTCCGGTGTCTTTGAAAGGCTGCCTCCGAGCTCCTGATGCAAATTCGATAACGACTGCAGCAGACGATCAAACTGAGAACGTTCCAAAGATCCTTGAAAGGTGTCGCCTACCTTCTTCTCCAGGACAATCAGCATCCGCTCGATTTCAATCGTATAAGGAGTCGACTGATAGCGGAACCGCTTCTTTTTATATTCCTCCACTGTCTTCGCGTTCGTCATATCCTGGCGGGCGATCAGATTGTTCCACTTGACAAGCTGGGCCAGCTGCTGATGCAGCTGCTCTTCCTGATAATCTGAAAAAGAAGGATTGGTCCGCATATACTCCAAAATTTCCTCAGGGGAAATGAAATCTCTCATTCTTTCATGCTGATGGTAAAAATAGCGTAAAATCGTCCGGTAGTGCGCAGCCGAATCCGCCGTCAGGTAACTGGCCTCGACTACCTTCTTCATCGTTACATCCAAAGTCATCATCCTTCATCAGAATCTATTACTTTTATTGTAAAGGAAATACCAGCTTTGGGGTACAGGTTAATAGAGGAATTCATTCAGGAAAATAGGTGAGATAGATTATAGAAGTAGCAGAAAAAGGTTAAAAGGGCCAGAAACGAAGGATAACAAATCAGTTAAGATGATTCGTTTGATGTGGATAGTTAAATCATATAGTCGTAAATATAATAGCCCAAGAAGCGAATCATCCAGTTGGTATAGACCTTAATGAAAATTTCGAGAAACTCTTTCGGTTACTAAATCAATTAAAAGAATTTTAGTTATGGGCCCACATCTTTAGTTTGTGGCTTCAATTCGGTCAACCGTTGCTTTGACTTCTTTAATGTCGGCTTGAATGGCTTCAACGCTATTCTGTAAGTTCATTACATCACCTTTCAACGCAATTACATCTTCTTTTACATTCATCTTATCAACTTTCATAGTGCTAATGTCTTCTTTTACATCACTTGGATCCTTCTGCATACTTAAAGAGATATCTAGTATTTGTTTTTCCATACTTCTCACCTCCTTTGATTAATAGTGTAGACATTTCTGGTTTTCTGTCTCCACCTAACTAAAAGGATAGAGACACTCCCCAAAAAATCCGTCACAATACTGCCACAATATTCCCCTCCCCACCCTGTCCTTTTTGCCTGTCCAAAGATATATAGACAGTGAAAGGGCGGTGCAAAATGATGACAATTAAATCAGGGGTCATTGAGGGGTTCGAGGAATATTCGCAATTCGGTTCGCTGGAGGAGTTCAATCGTCATTTGGAGATGTGGCTTGCAGTACATAAACATGATTTTTCAAAAGGAGAGCTAGTAGGCTTAAAAAGGCTTGCCCGATTTGCTGCTAAAATTCCGGGTGTAAGCAATGCGAAGATCGGCACGGTGCTGAAGGCGATACATGAGGAATACAACGAGCTTGGGATTTCCCGTTCCACTTTTAAAAGAATGATCATCAAAGCAAGCCGTCTTGGAATTTTCACTGTTCATGAAACAGAACGCAAAAATGGTTCTCAATCCAGCAATCTATATGTTTTCAATCGTTTTCCTAATGGTGAACCACCCAAGAAGGAAAAAATGAACCACCATAATAAAACCATTATTCTTTCTGAAACTAAAACTATTAAAAACAATAAACGTGAAGAAACAGCCTCCACCAAGGAGCCTGAAGACCATTTTTTCGTAAGTGATCGGATTCCAAAGCCATTTATTGAATTGGCTAAATATTTTTTTCCGGAAGCAAAGTCTATCGAGGAATTTTGGAGGATGACGGCAATTGCCGCCTACAAAAACAACCAGGAGAACGAGACAGATACCATTCTGGCCGTCTCCATGGATTCTTTTAAACAGCTCATCCGTAAAATGAAATCTGGTCTAAAGGTTAAAAATCCGCTCGCCTACTATACGGGAATCCTGAATAAAAAGTTTCAGGAAATATACTTCGCAGATCTGTTCGAAATGGGATTCTTACTGGGAAAGTAATGCTATATGATGTACTTTCACCTTTGGCCATTTAGCTGCCCAATTTTTCTTGGTCAGCCGCTCCTCGTAAATGGCAGCACGCTCTTTCGTTTCTGTAAAAAAAGGAGTCGGCTTTATTTCCATATGGAGGACATCCTCCAGCCCACATGGTGCCGTCAGGACTAGTTTGTCTTCCTTGTCGAGCTTCACACCAAGTGCTGTCGCTGTTTCCGGGAATTTCGAAATGGCATCTTCCGAAGAAGTGTAAGGCGGAATCTGATTAACAACATGCATCCTCGCCTGATTTTTAACAGACCAGGGAATCTCAGGCATTAGGCTTTTTAACTCGTTTTCAAGTTTCTTTTCATAGTCTTCATCAATGTGGGCGGGATCATAATAAATCACATCAACATCAGGAGTCATCGTGCGCTCCTTGAAACCATGCAGCGTGTCCCAGATGTTCGACCGGACAAAGCCGGCACAAATCCACCAGTCAGGCAAATCAAGAGTACCTGCTGTATGTATGATTTTCATCATATTTTTGTCTGATTGAAATAAATTTATGACGTCTTTCTTGTTCTTCAGCAAACTTAACACCTCTCAACACGAACGTATATTCTCATTTTACCGTAACACGAAAACAAGGTAAATAAAACAGATTTTTAACGATTTTATTTTCAATTAGTTTAACAAGCGTTGTATGTCTGAGCTATTGAACTGTTCCGGGCTTTACGAATCAAATTCAGGCATTCTGCACAACATAAAAAAAAACCAGGAGGAACATCAATGCCAGAAAAAGCGCCTATAACATCTTCTGAATTAGGGACATTATGGCTCACTTATCAGGAAAAAACGATGATCTTAAGAATGCTGGAGTATTTTATAGAGAAAGCTGATGACGAAAAAGCAAAAGAGATCATGACTAGTTTACATAGCGATCTTGAGCTTTATGTTGGTAAAATAATAACCATTTATGAACAGGAAGGGGCCGTTATTCCAGTTGGTTACACCGCTCAAGATGTCAATAAGGATGTTCCAAAACTATACGATAACGGTTTTGACATTATGTTTGTACGTTTATTAAAGCAAATAAGCATGGGACTTCATGCTTTAAACCTGACGATGACGTTCAGGGAAGACATCAATATTCTTTTTGAAGATCTTACGGCCCTTACACAGAAGTATTATCGGATTTGTTCGCAGTATCTGCTAGAGAAAGGGCTTCTTGTCAGGACTCCTTTCGTTTCAATGCCGAAGTCAGTAGAGTTTGTTAAAAATAAAGACTATTTAAGTGCAAGTACCCTTAATCCACTAAGCCAGAAGAGGACATTAAACACAGTCGAAGTCGCGCATCTTCATAAAGGGATCGAAGCAAATCTTACAGGCCTCCAAATGATTTTGGGGTTTGCACAATGCGCCCACGATAACCAGGTAAAAAAATTCTTTCATGAAGGGGCTGAACTGGCTAAGGGTATCATCAAAGAAATTAGTGAATTAATGATTCAAGACGGACTTCCTGTTCCACAAACACCAGGAGGAAATGCAACGCGTTCCACAGTCGCTCCATTCTCCGATAAGTTAATGATGTATTGTACAAGTCTGTTTTGCAGTTTCTCCCTGGGAAGCAACTCCCTCGGCACAGCTTTTAGTTTACGCAATGATCTGCCTGCAAAAATGTCCATCTTCACAAAAGATATATTTGAATATGCCCATAAAGGTGCGAAAATAATGATTAAAAAGGGATGGACTGAAGAGCCTCCTCAAATGGTCAACCATAAAGAATAATCTTTAGTTTCAATGTGAAAAAGAGCAGTGGTCTACGTTTTCAGACGTAAAAACTGCTCTTTTTTAGCTATAATATGTTGAGGCTTCACCAGCACACACAATTTTTTGACGGACATCTGCTTTGAATAATCCACTAGCAAAATAGAATCAACTAAATCTGATAACTCCAGGCTTACCAGACCAGTACCGCTCCTTCGTCTATCGAAAGCCTGACGAAACCTTCCCTTTCCAGCATTTTTGAAAATGCTTTTTTCCCGGAACCAGCCACACCGCACATCATGACAACAAGCGGTGTGTGAACATCAATCTCCTTGATCATCAGATCAAATTCATAATTACCAAACACCACTGTTTCACCTCATTTACGCTTCAATCAACCCTTCACTCAACCCTTTTCGCAAAAACGGACTGGGTTCCCCGACACTATAAAGCTGCAAATGATGCATCGCTCTCGTGCAGGCAGTATAGAACAGTCTGCGCAGGCTTTCATCAGCATACACATTCTCTGATGTGTCATAAATAATGACAGCATCGAATTCAATCCCCTTGGATAAATAGGACGGGATCACGACTACTCCTTGCTCGTATTCTAGCGAACTGCTTTTCACCAGTTTGATTCCATCAATATTTGATAAATCTTCATATGCGGTTGAACTTTCCTCTGCTGATTTGCAGATGATCGCTATACTATGGGACCCTAAACTCCGCAATTGCTCGACCTTGTCAGCAATTCTTCTATGCAGTTCCTCGTGATTAGCCAATTGAGTCAGGACCGGTCGCTCACCGTCGCGCTCAAAAGGTATAATCGTTTCACCGTTAGGAATAAGTGAACGTGTAAATTCAATAATCGGTTTTGTGGAACGGTAACTCCGGGACATGTTGATCACTTCTGTTTTATCCTGACCGTACAGGCTGGTGAGGGTGTGAAAATCGACCATTTCTCTAGCATGGGCGAAGATTGCCTGGTTAAAATCACCGAGGACAGTCATCTTTGCAGCAGGGAATAATCGCTTCAAAAACTCGAATTGAAAAGGAGAATAATCCTGCGCCTCATCCACGACAATATGTTTGATCGAGCTGTTGATCTGAAAGCCCAGAATCAGCTCTTTTAAAAGCAGAAACGGAGTGGCGTCCTCATAATACAGCTTCCTTTCGTCCAACATCTTTACAGTGTATAAGCAAATTTCCTGCCATTCCTCTGGTACTTGCTCCATTAGGTTGCTCTCGGTAAAAAGCTGCCTGTAGATTCCCTTGATGTTTATGAAACGATAAGCCTTGATCATTTTACGCAATGGATTAAACTTCTTCCTAATAATCAGTCTAGCCAATGCATCAGCCTCGATTTCATAATCAGGAATCGACTCTCCTGCATATCCACTTTTTTTCGCCAGATAGGCATGTGCCTTATGATACTCCTCATCGCTAAGCAGTTCGATTTCTTCCTGGACCCACTCTTTATCCTGTTCAACCTTCTCAGTCTCAACAATTTGCTTCAAAAGCCAATCTCTCATTTTTTCAAGACGGCTATGAAAACTGAGCGTTGGATCACTGCTGTAAAAATGGTCTTGTATCTGCTGGGCAGTGACAATCGCATCTCCTCTGAAACGAATGTTCTTGAAAACCATTCCAGACACTTCGAGCGACTTCCTGTATGACTGAATCGCTTCAAAAAAATGAATGGAAGCTTTGAATTGTATTCCCGCTACCCTGGCTTTATACGGCTCGTCACCCTTAGCTGTTAAAACATATTCCAATTGCTCATATGGATTTTCTACGTCGAATTCCTTGCCCAGCCGATGATCGAGATATTCCTGGAATGTGGCCTGCTGCATATTCTCCTCACCAAGTTCCGGTAAAACATTGGATACATAACTGCTGAACATCGTATTCGGAGAGAAAAGGATGATTTGGTCGGCATCCAGTTGGTCCCGGTATTTGTAGAGCAAATAAGCAATACGCTGCATGGCAGCCGATGTTTTGCCGCTGCCGGCCGCACCGTGAACAATGAGCAGTCTCCCGCTGTCTTGGCGGATGATCCGGTTCTGTTCCTGCTGAATTGTCGCGACGATGTTATGCATATGTTTATCCGTTCCTTTGCCGAGCACCTCCTGCAAAATCTCATCACCAATCGTCAGGCTCGTATCGAACATCGACTGCAAAACGCCGCCACGGATAAGATATTGCCACTTTTTCTCGAGATTGCCTTCAATGATGCCTCCAGGTGTTTGATATTTCGCAGGTCCAGGCTGGTAATCGTAATAAACACTAGAGACTGGAGCCCTCCAATCATAGATCAGGAAATTTTCGCCCCTTGCATCGGTAAGCGAGGAAATACCAATATAGATTTGTTCTGGGGCTGTAGAACCGTTTTCCGTAAAATCGATCCGGCCAAAATAGGGGATTTCTTTCATTCGTCGCAATGTGGCCAAGCGCTTTGAAGAGTGTCTGTGTGTACTCTGGCTTACCGACAGAGCCTGTGCCTCCTGCCTCAAACCGATAATTGTTTCAAGAAAATCATCAAAGGTATCCGTATTGACCTTCACTTCATCCCAAAAGTGTTTCCGGATATGGATGACCTCATTTTTTCGCTTCGAAGTTTCTTCCTCCACCCTGTCGATTTCACCCATAATAGACTCCATCACACTGTTCAATCGCTTTTGCTCACGCTGAAGATCCATACTCATAGCAACACCCCTAAATTTTTTTGAGAAAAGAGTTGACTACCGTCTCGATTGCATTGTATAATTAAAATAAGGATAATAATATCTTAATTTTTAATCAATAAATGCACATCTATATAAAGTTACCACAGGATCTCATTCTTTTCAATATGAAAAAGAGCAGTATTTACGTTTGGTGCGTAAATTACTGCTCTTTTTTGGTTATCTTTCATCGTCTCTAACAATCTTTTTTCCTAAAAGCTTAATGATCACTTCATTCTGTTTTGTACTCTTATGTAAATGCTTCGCAATGAGCGGTAAATAGGACAAAATGAATGCTCCAACCGCAAAACCAAACAGCAATAAGAATAGTTGGATAAATCCTTACCCCCTAAAGCTAATCCGATATACTCTCTTTAGAAATCGTATCCAATTTATGCCCCGTTTACGAACAGGAGTATAAAACTAGGCACATAAAACTCCTATATGTTCCCCGTCTCTGGACAATAGCAGAAAACCGGGCACATATAACCCCGGTATGTTCCCCGTCTCTGGACAATAGTAGAAAACCGGGCACATAAATCCCGTATATGTTCCCCGTCTCTGGACAATAGTAGAAATCCGGGCACATAAATCCCGTATATGTTCCCCGTCTCTGGACAATAGCAGAAGACCGGGCACATACAAACCCGGTATGTTCCCCGTCTCTGGCCTATAGCAAGAAACCGGGCACATAAAACCTGGATATGTTCTCCGTCTCTGGCCAATAGCAGAAGACCGGGCACATACAAACCCGGTATGTTCCCCGTCTCTGGACAATAGCAGAAAACCGGGCACATAAATCCCGTATATGTTCCCCGTCTCTGGACAATAGTAGAAAACCGGGCACATAAATCCCGTATATGTTCCCCGTCTCTGGCCAATAGTAGAAAACCGGGCACATATAACCCCGGTATGTTCCCCGTCTCTGGCCAATAGCAAAAAACCGGGCACATAAAACCTGGATATGTTCTCCGTCTCTGGCCAATAGCAGAAAACCGGGAACTTAAGCTGGATAGGCTCATCCAGACACAGGTCCTCTCAAAGTATCATTCAGGTTTCTTCACCATTCTCCAAATGAAGCTGCCGATCAACAGAACCACCCCGATGGAAGTTCCAATTAGCTGATCCATTAAAACTTCACCGGTTTGGGAATAGACAATAACCAAAGTGCCGCCAAAGATCAGGATGATTAATCCTGCCAATCGCATAAGATAGGTTGCATTTACTTTCATCCTTATCCCTCCCTCTCAATCTGAAACTCAATCAATCTTCTCAACCACATTTTCAATCACCGAGCTGATATCGGCGTATCCATGATAACGCACATACATGACTTCGTCCCCTTTTGCAGCAAATACTTCACTCATCTCTTCTTCTTCATGGACAACCAGTAAATCTAAGTCTGGGTGCTTCTTTTCAACATATTCATCGAGGCTGTTTTCATAAAGATATCGTTCCACTAAATCCCAAACGAGGTTTTTTGCCATCGATGGGAACCTGAGCTGATAATATTCTGTTTGAATACCCGGTGAATATTCACCGCTGAGATCCTCCCACAGCTTGCCAGGAACCACTCCATTTTCATATGATTCATATTTAACAGGTGCCAACAGACTCCATTCAGATGATACTCGATTGCCCCAGTCCACATTGTCACTCATATACTCAGCTTCTGGTCGAATCAGATCCGGGTGATTTTCTACATCTGCCAGCCTGACAATTGGCAAATCCACACTTCCTTCAGGCAAGGTATTCGTCTCCATTTTTGCAATCTGTATAAACGGAATGATAGCACACAATCCAACCACCACTGTAAAAAGTAAAGCAGCTGCCGTATGGATTCGATGATGATTTTTCCATGACGCTTGATGGTCAATCGATTTCCCCTCGACGAGATTTTTGCGCAAATCCCTGATTGATAAGGTTGCACGTAATGAATGATAGGCGGTATAGGCGATGAATAGGGTTAATATTGTCTGCGTAATCATGGCCCCATCTACCATGACGTATGTAGGAGTTCCATCGAGAAACCAAATGGAAGCCATCATGCCAATCATCAAAACCATCCCAATAATCGCGCTCCCCGCATTCCACGCCAGCTTTTTATCCAATCCCTTTAATGTATAAACCTGCTCAGCTGGGTCTGTATGAAGTTCTGGAGCATCCAGCTCGGCCGGTGATGAAAATACGTGAAACTGACCGTAGCTTGTCACATAATCCCATCCACTTTCCCGGTACATCTCTATTTGCTCAATAGAAATCCTTCTCTTCGAGGAAACATCAATTCTATACCTCATATCCCGCGGTTCACCCTGTTCGAACCTGGCAAAATGGATGCCCATCTTTTTCAGAAAAAGTCCCTGGGCCGCCATATCAGTAAACCAGCTTTCATGCTCTCCGATTCTCCAAAATCACTGGGGCGGAGCTTATAGACCGATCTATTCATTTCCAGCATCCTCCTCTAGAATCCAGCTGTCATGGATCAAAGCTTTAAGGCGGTCATACTCAGTTCGGAGCGCTTGTTTCCCTTCCAGTGTAATCTCATAAGTCTTCCTTCTGCCATCATTCTCGGCTAAGGAAATCAGACCATCCTTCTGCATCCGTGAAAGGACTCCATAAAGCGTACCCGGCCCCATATTCACTCGGCCATTCGAGACCTCCGTTATCGCCTGCATCAGCTGGTACCCATGATTCGGCCGCATCAATGCCAGCAGCACATAATACATCGCTTCCGTCATCGGCCCTCCAGAATACGCCATCGAAAACACCCCTTCATTTTATTAAAAGTAATATTATGTCTCTCGATATTATGTATCACGATATATCGTATGACATAATAATAACCCATAATTAACCAGCTGTAAATAGAGAAAAAGCACAGGGAGATGCCTGCGCTAAAGAGGTATTGCTATTCAATCTAATAATGTTTTTTCCATGAAAGGAAATAGGCAGTGGATTGGACAAGCGGAAACAGCATGATGATAATGACTGGATAATAAGGAACCGATTCTGAGATGAATGGATAGAGCAGCATGAGGGCAGTCAGGAGCGGGAATGTATACCACATCGTGACATAGGAAGCTCTGCATGCTTTGGCCGTAATTTCTTGTTCTCTCTCGTCACTTTCTTCAAACTCAGGCGGCAAAAAGAAGGACTTGGCAATGGACTTGTTTTTCCTTTTACTCTTCATGAACAAAATCGCTGACAAAATTCCACCGAGCACTAAGGCGGCAAAAATAGGAGTAGCATTGATGGTCACTTCCCATGGTGGCTCTGGATTCTTGATCACTTCCGCAAAATCCATTTGCGCATAATAAAAAGCTATCATGGCCCATGCAAACAACACGAAAATCCCGACTGACATAAGAAATTTTTGATTCATTATCCCTCATCCTCCATAAAAAAGATCTCTTCGATTGGCAGCTGAAACACAGCAGCGATTTTCATCGCCAGCAACAAGGACGGTATATAACTCCCCTTTTCCAAAGCAACGATTGTCTGCCTTGTCACGTCAGCCCTCTCAGCCAAATCGTTCTGTGTAAAACGATGCTTCGCTCTCAATTCTTTCACACGATTGGTAAGTCCCATAATTCTCAAACACCATACCTTTCACAATACGAATGCATGCTCGATTTTACTTTTTGTAAAGTAAACTGAACATTCATGGGTAAAAAAAAGCCCAGCTACTAAATCCCCCCATTTTCTGATAAATCAATTGTATACTTAACTTTACATTTTGTAAAGCCGACTTTACAAAGAAAAACCAGCCCAGCACAAAGATTCCTCCCAAACCTTTCATAACCGAAGAAATTCCCGCTATTGTAGATAGAGGGTACTTTTGAAGCAGAAATAAGCGTACAAATTCCGATTAACTCCATTAAATGTCAAAAACCAATGTTTTGATTGAAATAACCGGAAAAACGCCCCTTATTTCAAAGAAAACAAGGTGCATTTTATATTTAAACAGAAAATGTCCGTTTATCTTTCACAGCCAAAAAATAAAAAGAGCACGCCCTGATATAATCATCAAAACATGCTCTCATACTATTCAAGTAATCTTTACATATCTAAGTCCGTGAATGCATATGGCAGTAATTCTTTTAAAGCCAGTTCCCGGATCTCTTCTTTGTCATTCGTTAGGTACACCGGCATATCAGGTGAGCAGAATTCAGCCATCACCTGCCTGCAGATGCTGCAAGGCGGGAGGAAGTCGGCCGTATCCCCAGAGACGGCGATCGCCGCGAAGTCACCTTTTTTGTAACCATTCGCCACAGCTGTAAAAATAGCTGTCCTTTCCGCGCAGTTCGTCGCACCAAATGATACATTTTCTACATTCACTCCGTTGTAAACGGTGCCATCTTTTAGCAGCAAAGCTGCTCCTACAGGAAATTTGGAGTAAGGCGCATACGCATTCTTTTTCGTCTGACGCGCACTTTCCACTAATTGTTCTTTGTTCATGTCATCATTCCCTTTCCCACAAGAATGAACTTTTCACAGTCCCCTTTACGCCAACGAAAAGTTGGCAGGACTTCTAATATAATACTTGTGCTAATTTTTTGTCAATGGAAAAACGGTGAACTAATTGAACTTTAAGCAAAAAAAGCACAAGTCAAATGGGAACGGTTTCTGTTACCTGTCAAAACATTAGTTGGATAGATTAATAGACATTAATATGTAGCTAGTGGATTAGGAGGGCTAAATCCGTTTCTATTTTCTTCAATAATAATTAGTAAAATTTTCTATACAAAGAAACAAGCGAATCATGAAAAATCCGCTTGCTAATACATTAATTTTTGAACCGGAATACTTACAATCTTCACCGGCTCCCTTTGTTATGCTTTTCTAGCTTCTCTTTTTGCTTCGGTCTCTGCTACTACCACGGCACAGGCAGCATCGCCGGTAATGTTCACGGCGGTGCGAGTCATGTCAAGCAGGCGGTCGATTCCGATGATAAGGGCAATCCCTTCAACCGGCAGGTTAACGGATTGGAGGACCATAGCTAACATGATCAATCCCACTCCCGGAACACCTGCGGTTCCGATGCTGGCCAGAACAGCTGTAAGGACAACCGTGATCAGTTGGGTGAAGGTTAGGTCCACGTTAAATACCTGTGCGATAAAAATCGTCGCTACACCTTGCATGATGGCCGTACCGTCCATGTTGATTGTCGCGCCGAGCGGTTGGACGAAGCTGCTGATCGACTCAGGGACTTTTAAATTTTTCTGTGCGGTGCTCATGGAAATAGGCAAGGTAGCATTGCTGCTCGAAGTACTGAAGGCAACGCCCATCGCAGGGCCAAACCCTTTAAAGAACCATACAGGGCTTTTCTTTGCTATCAGTGCCACTGAAGATCCGTAAACGAAAATGGAATGAACCAGAAGAGCCAGCAGGACAACAAACATATAAAGGCCCATGGCTTTAATGGCATCGAGTCCCTGGCTGCCCACTGCTGAAACAATCAGCCCAAATGTTCCGTATGGTGCAAACTTCATCACCAGGTTGACAAGGTACATTAACAAGTCATTCCCTTGTTCAACTAGATTCAGTATCCCTTTAGTTTTTTCGCCTAACATGGTCAAGGCGAAGCCGACAAAGACGGAGAAGGTGATGATTTGGAGCATGTTTCCTTCTGCAAAGGCTGCGAAAGGATTTGTAGGAATAATATTTAACAGTGTATCAGAGACCGGTGGAGCTTCCTCTGACTTGAAGTCGGCATTGGAAGTGTCAAAAGTGCCGACATTACCAGGCTGTAATATAAAGCCTAGAGAGATGCCGATGATGATGGCAAGAGTTGTAGTCATAAGGAAATACGAGATGGTTTTAAGCCCAATCCTGCCAAGCTTTTTCGGATCGCCAAGTCCCGCGGTTCCGAGTGTAATAGAAAAGAAAACAATTGGTACTACGAGCATATTGATAAGGTTTAAAAAGATTTTTCCCAGCGGCGTGAATACAAACTGATCTAATTGCGGAAAAATGCCTGGCGCGATCAGATTGATCAGCAGCCCAGTGATTCCTCCGGCTATCAGGGCTATGATAATTTTGGTAGATAATTTCATTAAGATGACCTCCAGATTAACTAATTCCAAAAAAAGGCAATAAAAAATACACAGAGGCAAAAACCACTGTGCATGATGCAGTGTTTTCCTCTCAACACGCCTACGAGGTTAGCTGCCGGGTTCGGGTTTTGAGAGTACCCTACCTGTTAAGGATTCACCCCGATTACTTTAAAAAAAGTAACAATTGGTTCCCCCGCTCAAAAGATTAAGCGATCGTGTATTATTTTTCTAATATAATATCAGGTTTGTCCGTTTTTGGGAACAAAAAAATCTTCAGACTCATCCTGCAGGCAATCTTTCATTGCGGAACATAAAGTAAAATAACCAATTTATCCGATCAAAAAATAAAAAAAGGTGATTACTCTTTAAATATGTAATCACCCTGTCCTTCTCAAGACCGGTTATACGTGTTCAACTTCCCCCGCAAGACACTTAATTGCTTCATCAGCTGCTCATACTCTTCATACTCAATATTGCACAGCTTCAATTCTGCGGCAATCTTCTGTACAATCTCTTCCTTTTGCTCAATCGCTTTAGGGAGAAGGGTGATGGAAACCTTCCGTTCATCCTCAGTGGAACGCTCCCTTTTCACCCATCCATTGGCTTCCATCCGTTTGATCATCGGAGTCAAAGTGCCGGTGCCGAGATTTAACCTTTTCCCCAGTTCCTTAAGTGTAAGACCATCCTTCTCCCACAATGCCAATAAAGCCAAATATTGCGGATAAGTGAGCCCAAAAGACTCCAGGGCTTTCGTATAAAGTTTGGTAAACTGGCTTCCCGCGTCATAAACCGCAAAGCACAACTGATTTTCCAATGTTAAAAAATCCTTCAAATAACTCATCCTTCACAATGCTTAGAGTAAATTATCAAGGTCACTCTTGATTTTTTCCGGCTCGGTAGTTGGCGCGTATCGTTTAACCACCTGTCCTTTCCGATCAACAAGGAACTTTGTGAAATTCCATTTGATATCCTTCGTCAGCACTCCACCTTTTTGTTCTTTTAAAAAGGCAAAAAGAGGATCAGCTTTCGCGCCGTTCACATCTATTTTCGCGAACATCGGGAATGACACACCATAGTTCAACTGGCAAAACTCGGTCGTCTCCTCGATATTATCAAACTCCTGATTATTGAACTGGCCGCACGGGAAACCCAAAATCTCCAAACCTTGTTCCTTGTATTCATCATACATTTCCTGAAGCCCTTTAAATTGAGGCGTCAAACCACATTTACTAGCCGTATTGACAATCAGCAATGGTTTTCCTTCATAGTCTCTTAAAGATTCAGTATCTCCATTCGTCTTTTTAACGGTAAAATCATAAACAGTTTTCATCTATAATCACTCCTCGGAATAATTAAATCGTGTACGATTAAATCGTACCAGTTTTTTATATTTTTCGCAAAGTATTAAGAAAGGAGATTGAGATAAATACAAAAAGACCTTTATATAAGGTCAATTGGTTAATGAGATATCTATAAAATTTTCATATCTTCGTTTTTTATTATTTAATTCATAAACCCTAATAAAACTCACTTCGAATTTGGGATATGGTGCTAATTCAAGATCTGCTGTTCTCTCCATTTCTTTAAGTTGATTTTTGGAAAGGCCAGAAGAAATGTTTACACCGTTATGTTCCTTCCCCAGAGTTAAGTGAGGTACAAAGGCGTCTAGCTCAAAATACTGTTTAATTAACTCATCAGATGGTGAGATCTCATTCACTATTTTTTGATGCAAATGGTGTAATTCATTTGAGTCAACACTCAAATATAAAATGTTATCACCAAAATATCTTGGCTTACCTAATGATACTTGAAAACGCTTGAAGTTCTCACAGACTCTTTTAACCTTGTCTATCCACGTCTTGTCAGGAGTTAATCCCCCTTGCGCTTTCAATGTTATATGAGGTTCAACACCTAATTGCTTAACCCATTTACTTTGGAACTGAACTATTTTTGATAAATATTCTTCTGGTGGAACAATACCTATAAAGTACTCTACCTTCAATATTTCTCATCCCTTTTATTTCTGTTTAATTAAACTTTTAGATAGACAACTATTATTCTCTCACCAAAAAACTTAGAAATAAGTACTATGATAATTTTGATTAAAAGATTCTATTGATCACTAGGCCTGGTGGCTTCCTTAAAAACATTCACATTCCAGCTAAGGATCGTCGTGCTGTCCCTGACATGGTTACTCTTTATCGTCTCTAACATGGAAGTAATGATGCTTTCATCCTCTTCAATATCAGGAAAGGAATGATAAATGCTCGCAGGGTTTGCGTAAGGTTCATTTGGACATTCAATCAACCCATCTGTCGTCAGGAAAATACGATTCTTTCCTGTTCTTAATTCCCTTATTCCAACACTGTAACAAGGAACATCCAATTCAAACGTATTGACCTCGCCAATCCATTCATAAAATTGTCTCTGGTTTAACTGATACTGACCCATTGCAGCAAGTTCCTCGTGAAATAAATAGAGCACACAATCACCAACTGAAAACCACCATACATATTGATCCTTCCGCGCGACTATTAAACAAGCTGTCTCACCTGTAACATTTCGGCAAGCTAGTAAAAATTCTTCAGATTGAAAAAGGCTTATTATCTTTTCTTCTAGCTTTTTAAAAGTCAGTTGATTTGTCGGCTTGGACAAAGTTTGCTTTATTTCAAGCTCCGCACTTTCGATTTGCTTAATAATCAATTCTGCACTTTCCGCAGTATTATGTGCATCAAGCAAGATTGTAAACTCCCAATCTTGCTGTTCATTGAACCACACCAGACATCCATCTTCATTCTTATACTGTCCAGCTCTCGAATTGCCTCCATAACGCCCAACTACGATTTTACCAATCTGAGAAACGTCTGGCTGATCAACAAAGTGTTCCTGGTTCCCTACCCAGCAAAACTCCCCGCTCTGCTTAGCCATGGAGCTGATTCTCTAAATATGTCTTAATACGGGTACAAAGTGCAATCACATCATCATTGCTACCCATTGGCGCACCTTCCCAATCATACACCGCATTCGGTCCCCAATATTCCTTTGGAGTGCCCGGATAGCGAGGAACCAGGTGCATATGAAGGTGCGGCACCGAATCCCCCGACACAAAAGCATAGATATGTTCAGCACCTTCGCTCTCCATGAGTGCTTTACTTAATTTAGCCATCATCATTCCGAACACTTTCGCCTCCTCCATATTCATCTCTCCAAGTGTCGGAACATGCCTTTTTAAATCAATCATAATATGACCTAAATAGTTAGGATTCCCATTCCGATCAATATGACCAACATACACAAAATCATCCTCAAAAATTTTCACGCCAGAAGTTTCGATAGTGCCACTATGCTTATTACAGATAAAACAATCGTTCACAGGAATCCCGCCTTTTTTGATATTTTTAAAAGTATAATATATTTACAGAAAAATTGGTATAATTTTCTAAAGGGAATTAACTATGAAGTGAGGCGACAGGACATGAACTTCCATATGACAATAGACGAACCAAATACGGATAACTATAAAAATACTATCGAGAGAGTAGCAGTCAGAGCGGTTATTATGAAGGATAATCACATTCTACTGGTTCAATCCAATAGAGGAGATTTTAAATTTCCCGGTGGTGGTGTTGAAAAGAACGAAAACCATGAGGATTGTTTAAAACGTGAGGTTAGGGAAGAAACTGGTTATATTGATTGTATCGTCACAGATAAGATTGGCACAATCATTGAACAGAAAAAGGATGACTTCGAAGAGGATGCGTTATTCCAAATGATTTCACACTACTACCTATGTAATCTGGTAACAGAAGAAAAAGATGCTCAGCAACTAGATGAATATGAGGCAATTCTGGATTTCACTCCAAAATGGGTTACACTCGACGAGGCCATTCAGCAAAATGAACGCCTGATTGACAAATTTGAGCAACATAACTGGTTGAAGCGTGAAACCTATGTATTAAAAAAATTGAAAGAAATGCAGTCATATTAATGAACGTAAGATACTGCAGAAGCAGCTCTGCTTCTGCAGTTATTAAATAATAATCTAATACTTTTCAGCATCCTCATTTTTCAAGAGACTATAAACAATCAAATCCTGATAATGATCGTAAAGAAATTGCCCCGCCCGTTTGATTCCTTCCTTTTTGAACCCTAATCTCTCAGGGATCCCCTGGCTTTTCAAGTTATTAGCTCCGCATTGGATCTCGATCCTATTGATGGAATACCTGTCAAATAGCTCATTAATAAGCCTCTTTAAGCTAATCGTGATGATTCCCTTACCTTCACTGTCCTTAGAAATAAAATACCCAATGCTCGCAGCCCGATTGCCCCAATCAAACTGGACGCCAATCATGCCGACAAGAATACCATTATATCTGATCGCAACATCGAACCCTTGATTATTAGCCAGATTCTCTAACCAATATTTAATCACCGGCACCATATCATCTGCACTTTTCCGTTTGTCCACCCACAGCAGCCATTCTCTTAAATGCTCCCGGTTGTGATCAATCAACTCAAAGATCTCTTCAGATTGATGCTGTTGTAATAATTCGAGACTAATAGAATCATTCACTTTAAAATTGAACATAGTAAGCTCCAATCATAATTATTAATTATCTAGCAAAGGGAACGATACCCTTTCGGTGGAGGATTGCCCTTCATAAGGGTATCTTTCGACTGGAATGATACCCTTTCGGTGGGAATTGGCCTTCATAAGGGTATCTTTCGACTGGAACAATACCCTTTCGGTGAAGGATTGCCCTCATAAGGGTATCTTTCGACTGGAATGATACCCTTTCGGTGGAGGGTTGCCCTTCGTAAGGGTCTCTTTCAACTGGAACGATACCCTTTCGGTGGGAATTGGCCTTCATAAGGGTATCTTTCGACTGGAATGATACCCTTTCGGTGGAGGATTGCCCTTCATAAGGGTATCTTTCGACTGGAACGATACCCTTTCGGCGGAGGATTGCCCTTCATAAGGATATCTTTCGATTGGAAATCAACCCGATATGTAATCCAATCAGATTTAATTCCACGTAGAATCTCCATTATTTTCGTCCAGCCTAATGATTGTTTTTCTTTTTATTAGGATCAAATACAGCGTTAACCAAATAAGCAAAACCAGTAAAAATGAATCCAGCAACAATAAAATGGTAGGTGGGCGTTGCATGGAATCCCTCAAACCTATTTAGCATATAAAACAAAAAGCCGAACGATAAATATATAGCACCTATCAACTGTCGCATGTAAAAAGGCTCCTTTTTGATTTACTTATATAAAGACCAATTGTCATTCAGCTGATTCTTTTCTTATGCCTCTTCTTTTTCTTCTTTTGATGATAAATGATTGGTTCTTTCACTTGCTTTTCTTTCAACAGACTCTTTTTCTTTTTTAAAAACCACCGGACAATACCTCTATAAATTGGACCTGAAACGAAAATAAAGACTAGAAACAATACAAAAAACATAACTGTTTCAAGATTCGTTCCAATATTCTGAAGTCTAGGCAACAATAGAAATGTCGGGATCAAGGCTAGAAAAGCATGAAATAACGAGAATCCAAGATAGCCGAAAGTTAGGCAGAACTCTATGACATTAAGAACACTTCTACGGTGGATTAGGAATAAAACCGTAACAACCAGGAAACTGAGCATTGCACCCGAAAGATGATCCGCACTGCCAATCACTCCCGAACCCGCTACAAGTCCAAATAATGATGAGAAAGAAAAGATAAAAAGCAACATTACCCAGATCCAGATGAATACATAATAGACTAATTTAAAGATGGTTTTAAGGATAGTCTTCATCACAAATCTCCTTACTAGAAATCGGGACATTATCCCCCTTCAATCATATTAACATAATTATCCATTATGCATTGATCAAAAAAAGAAGCACTTTCAGAAAAGTGCTCATAGTAATAAATATATTTAATACAAGTTTTTCTTCATAAGCGTGGCTACTCGAAAATCATTTTGATCCGTAGATCTTTCTAAATTCTCAATAATCAACTCTTGCCTTTCCACTGGATGATTTTGACTCAACTTAGCCTTTGCCTCTATTTTAGTAATGTTCATCTTAAACGCAACAATGCCTTTACTCAGCCCTTCAATATATCTTGAATCGACATTTCTCAAATTGTATGGACTATCTGGCTTTTCATATTTAGTTACCATCTCATTCAAAGAATCAAGGATTACTTTGTCATCTTCAATCATGTCCACTTTTCCATATAAATGGACGGCCACATAATTCCACGTCGGTACAGCATCAGATATTTCATACCAGGAAGGTGAAACATAGCTGTGAGGACCCTGGAAAACTACAAGAACTGTTTGATCTTTTATATCCTTCCACTGTCCATTAGCGCGAGCAAAATGACCATATAATGCCTTTTCATCTTTCTTTAGAATCAATGGCAGCTGAGTAGCATAAGGTTCTCCCTTATGTGTCGAGTAAAGAGTGGCAAAACTATACTTTTCAATAAACTCATAAATCTCTTCTTCATCCTCGATCTTAAAATGTTTGGGTATATACATCACATGTTCTCCCCTCTCTGAGGAATCAGGCTAGTTATCTCCCAGAATCACAATCTAAAATTTATTTACCCAAAAATCCACCCTCGGATTTTATCGTTTGCCCTGTAATCCAGCCGGAATTATCGCTGGCTAAGAACGTTATTAAACGTGCAGCATCTTCAGGTACACCTATTCGTCCTGATGGAAATAGTGGCAGCAGCTGCTCTCTCAATTCATCATTGATCCAACCCGAATCTGTCGGACCAGGATCGACAGAATTTACTGTGATACCAATGGGCGCTAATCCAACTGATAAAGGTTCGGTTATGGCAATCATCATACCTTTAGTGGCTATATAGGCCAGATTGTTAGGATCAGGCCCTTTAGATACCATATTAATGATTCGCCCATCTTTCCTTTCCGGAAATGCCTTTTCATACCTTTTCGCAAATTCCAGAGACAGCATAAGTGTCCCGCTGTTATTCACTTTGTAATGCATGTCCAGTATCTCTCTATTCAAAGTCCGAAAATTGGCTGGCGATTCAAACGTAGCATTGTTCACTAAAATATTAGGTGTCCCCAACGTTGCTTCAACCATGTCCATAATAAGACTGGACGACTCACTACTACTCAAATCAACCTCCAAATGAGCAGCATTTACTCCAATGTTTCTTAACTCTTCACATAATATATTAGGAAACTCCTGATCCAATCCATTACCACTCATCTCATCAAACGGAGACCAATGTGTAAAAAACACATCTGCCCCAGCATTCGCAAGTGAGCGACAAATCGCAGCCCCAATTCCCTTTGAACGACTTGCACCAGTGACTATTGCAATTTTTCCTTTAAGATTGGTCATTAATAACCCTCCTGGTTTTCGGGTGTGGGAAGTAACAACTATATTTCATTAAATTGCTTCTTATTACTACTCCTCTACATCAATCAAAAAAATCCTTTCCTTAAACCCGCCTCTAACCTCCATTTTACGCTGACGTATTTCCTCAATCTGATCAAATGTATAACCATGTACTTCTGCTAAAGAATGCATTACTTCTAATAAATCCGCCAGTTCTTCAGCTGCTTCTTGATTGCTGGCACTATGGGAGTATTCGTTCAGTTCCTCAAAAGCTTTATTTTTCAGCTCTTTTATATATTCTTCATGTGCTAGTTTTCTAGTGTTAAATGATTTTCCTGACTTATGAATGATTTCAGGAATTTGGTCTCGCACTAGCTTGTTATACAACTTTGTCTTGCCCATACTTGTACCATTAACCCACTTCCTGAAAAAACCCCAATCACGGACTGAACCATCTTCATGTAAAACTCCCAGATAAGTTCCATCCCCTTTTCCTACCTGCCAAATGGCCTGAGCAGAGTTCGGCTTATCCGTGATCCCGTGCTTCATCACATATTCAATAAACGCTTGCTTTCCAGGCTTAAAGCTCTCTGCAACGTAGGCAACCAAATAAATATCAATACAACTGGCACCTAAATCATTAGGATCTTGGTTTAAAATATGTTGTTTCACCAGATTCGTCCTGCTATCCTTTGTTGGAGCATTCATCACTTCTCTTTTGATTTTACTGATCTGATAAGCTGCATAACTCCTTTTTTCCCATTGCTTTAATTGACTCACATCACCATCAACTAAAATCAATTTTTCAATCATATTGTTCAAGTTGCAGACCATTGGTATAACTTTGTCGTGTAAACTTCTGCCTCGTAAGTTCCTTGGCAATTCAAATTTCTCCTGAGTAAAAGGTGCCATGTCTTTCTCCCTCAATTCAGAATATATTTTAGTTAAATTATACCATTTAGCTATTCCAAGTGATATATTCATAGAAAAAGGGAGTGTTATTTATGGCTATTAAAATGTTTGCTGAAATCCTGAAATATCCATATGTAATCGTTTATGACAACGCAACCGGAAACAAGCTTCATAAGACAAACTGCTCCTATATCACAAAAAAGAATTTTGATTTGAAAGTGATCATTAATCAGGAGAAAAACGGATACTATGATCCTCTAGAACACCTGGAAGCTCTAAACGACCCATCCGTTAAACCATGCAAAGTGTGCAAACCAAACCTCGGGTAGAAAGTAGATATAGCAAAAAGGCAGACCCATTAGTCTGCCTTTGATTGTTGAAGCATCTCCATCAATTTCTTAAAAACCCCTGAAGGATTTTTCTCTAATTGATCAATCGAAACTGCTTCTTCTGCGTCATTTTGAATAAACAGGATCTCCCTCTCCTGTTTATCCATCATCACTTTGATATCCTTAATCTTATACTCTGTAATTCTAGAAGCCCGGTCAAGATTCTCATGATCTAGGTCAATCCTAATTTGATCAGAAACTCTTCTAAGCATACGCCAAATGGTCATCTCTTCCTTGGACTTCATAAACAATTCAGGGAGTTCCTGTGCTTCTTTTAGGGTACTTAAAGTCGTCATCACATAGCTTGATATGCCGTAATTAACGGGCCTAATGTTCTGCTTCAGCCTAGACCAATGTGCTGCATGAAAACGCATATATTCGTCATTTCCATCATGATAAGGCCTAACATCTTTAATCTTCGCATAAAGCTGAACGCCATTATCAGTATTTAAGCTATTTTTAACATACAAGGCTATATACTCAGCTTCCTGCCATCCTTTTCTTAATTGATTTACAGGAATTTGATAATAGGCCTCCTTGCTGAATTGATCATAACTCTCTTGATCAGAAACAAGTCCAACCATCACCATTTGATCCAGGCTCGACTTCCATTCTTCATGTGCACCCCTTGGCAGGATGCCCTCCTTTTGAATCTCCTCAGGGCTTTTATCAATCAATCTTTCTACAAACCGTTCCACCATATTCGTGGCATTCGGCAGGAACGGCAGCGCGCCTATATTCACTTTATCAATACTCTTGTAAAAATGGTGCTCTTCATAGACAGTTTCATCAAACCATGGGAATAACACATAAGCTCCAAAAGCGGTTCTCTCAAATGGCCCCCCGCTTGTCGCAACAATCGAATCCCGATAGCGGTGCATCGTATTAATATCATCTTCCATCGGGCCGGGTGTCTTATATCGTTTCTGATAATAGCTGTCTTCCTGAGCATAATCAATTCGATACTTAGCATCAAAAATATAATGGTATCTGTAGCCCTTTCCCTTTTTCTCAATGCTTAGCATCGTATCAGGTATTTGCGATACAGTCGGCAAGCTGGTCTCCCTTTTTTGATACGCTAAAATGATTTCTTCATTTGTAACAGGATGCTTGAATATCCTCCTGGCCGTTTTATTTGCTTCCAGATTAATAAACAAGCCTTCCCTGTTAACCTGAACTATATCCTGGCTAATAAGCTTATACTTGCGGTCAAGAATCTGTCCGAGCTTCAAGAAAGTCCAATATTCATAGAGAGTAGCAACATCCTTCACCGACATTCGGTACAGTTTCCCCTGCAGCATCAACCCTTTTGACAAAGTTAAATAGATTTGAAAAGCATCTCGATAACCAGGTGCCATTTGCAAAACCAGACTCATAACCGATCGGTCCAGCTTGCCGATAGGCTTCCAAAATGGACTGCTCAGCTTAGACTTTAACTGTTTGGACATCGACTCAATTTTCTCAACTAAGTCATAATCTGGCTTCTCTCTGGTCCATCTGTTTTTACTCACTATAGAGTCCAACAAATCATCCAGTTTTTGTTTGATCCGCTCAATCATCCACTTAACATAGCGGTTCTCCAAAGTATCATATGTAAGCTCTTTTTTGATTTTTAATCCTTCCGAAGGCATCACTGTCCTGCCACGAATATCAATCCCTTTTGATACATCGACAAAGACGTTCGCACGCTTCCGCAAAAAATTCCTGCTGACAGAGTCTTGCTTCCTCAACTGGTCCCCCCGTGCTTTTTCATATGTCTTCTCCAATTTATGATGAGGTTGGAATTCAATTCTCGCTATTGCCTGGAGAAATTGATTAAAATGCTCACTGATCAGCCGGTAAAATTCCGCTTTCGACGGATTTCCCTCCAGCTTTAACCTGGCACCCAAATATGTTTTTCGGATAAAGTGAAAAGCCAGGTTATAAATCTCATCGTTTACTTCTTCTAATAACTTTTGATAATCCATTTTATAATCAAGTTTTACAGGAAAAATCTCCAGCGTGATTTCAAGTATCGTCTTACCGTCCGCTCTTATTTCGAACGTTGTAAAGCCAACCTCATTTTGAAACTGAAGATTCCCCATTAAAATAGATTGGCTGCCAATAGGTACAAGTGAGACCGCTTGTCTGATAAGAGGATATTCGTGATAAAAAGTGAACTTCCGATCATCTTTCGGAACGACGATCAGTTGATAGACCCCATTTTCAAAGAAGATCGGCCTTTGGATTGTTGGGTTTACCAGCTCTTGAACAGAGATATCATAAATCTTTTCATCCTGAATGGAATCACTAACAGCATTAAAGTACATCACATCATGACGGTCCATAGCCTTATACTGCCGTAATCCTTCATACCTTTCGTGATAAGGTTTTCCCTTTATCACTAATGAAAGATCCTTAGTCTCTATTTTTACTAATTCAACATCTTCACGAGATCCAGAAGGAAGTAAAGCCATCGTTTCTTAACCTCCCAAGCATTTCAGCAACCTTGGCTGCGCTTCGCGGATACTTGGCATTTTGAATGTCATTTTGACCATCTTCTTCATAGTCTTGATTCGCAAACAGACTATAAAGTCCCATCAGCAATTGTTCCACTCTGGTGTCGCTGCCTGCAATTCTCGGGAGGATCTTCTGCAATATGCAGTGGTCAAATGCATTTTCAAACTTCATTAAATTTGATTCTTCATTGTAAGCCAGATAAAAACAGATCTCATCCCGAACACGGTAACCAACATGTGCATTAATCAACTGGAGGGATTCATTAATCCTAACCAGTTCATCCGTAGCCCTGGTCACTATTTCTTTATTTTCTTTATATACATCCTTCAAATGAAGATACTTAGAAGCAAAACGATCCTGACCGATGATTTTCGGCTCAACTTCTTCAAGCTCAGTTAAAAAGGCCAGGTTACCAAGATTAACACGATTAAACTCAATCGTATTTGCCCGGTCCAATACCTTTTTGCTGAATGGATGCGTCGTTTCATCCATATTAACCGTTCCGATAATATAGAGATTGTTTGGAAGAGTAACGTCCTCTCCATAAACATCACTAGAGAGAAGAGTTGAAGAAACAACCTCACCATTCTCCCACTTACGACTTTCCATCACACTTAAAATATCACTAAAATAGTACTCAACACGAGCGAGGTTCATCTCATCCAGAAGAACAAAATAAGGTAACTCAGGATTCAAGTGGGCGTTCTTGATTACCTTAGTTAATGGTCCCTCTTTAAACTCACCTTTGATATCAACATATCCCAATAAGTCAGAACCATCATTCCAATCTGGACGGATAGGGATTAAACTAAATTGACCATTATTTTCTGTCGCTCCCACACTCTCTGCAAACCATTGAACAATTTTGGTTTTTCCTGTTCCAGAAATACCTGAGATGATGACGAAGGGTTTGGTTTTTACAGATAAGAAGAGATTAATGATTTCGTCTTTTTCGTAATAGAAACCCTTTCCAGCTATAAATCTATTGATGTGTTCGATAATACCGTAAATCGGCAAGTTTTCTCTTACCAAACTGGCGTTTGAAGCGGTAGTATAATTCGTATTTATACTATCATTTCTCAAAACATTCCACTCCTCATCCACCAATCCTGTTTCTTTTAGCCAGTTTAACATGTTTCTTGTTCTATATTGGGCAACAGAGTGTACCATTAAATTCGTGCCCATTGAGTTTCTTACGATTAACATTCCAATTTCAGTCAGGAAAGAAAACTTATCTGCCTTTTCTACTCCATTTAGTAGTGAAAGGCATTGATATATTAGTGAGAAGTAGGAATGATGCAGGATCCTTTTTGAAAGAAACTCCACTTTGTCATCAGAATTAATATATTGGTCCAATATACTTTGTTGAATCCTGTATTCTTCATTTAAAAATCCAAGAATCTTTAATCCCTGTCTTGCTCGGAGTTTAAGGCGTTTGATTGAATCTTCATTATACTTTTGAGAAATTGATTTAGGGTCCAGATCTTGATTTATTATTTCATTTAATAGTTCCAAGGTCTGTTCCAAATTCGCTTCTGGAAGCTGATCTGTAGTAAATTCTTTAAATTTGATATAAGGAATATTATCTATTAGTAATTTTTCAACAAAGGGTAGCTCATGAAAAAATGCCGTGACAAAGCGAGACCGGCCCTTCGTTTGAATAAAGTCACTCGCAGAAGCTCTTCTTAATTTTAAGAATTCCTCCCACGCAACCAGTAAGAAATCATAAGTTATTAAAGCATAAGGTTTGTTCTTTTCTCCACGAGAAAACTTTTCTCTTGAAGTTTCTGTTTCAACTAATATTCCATTATCATCTATTTTAGTGATCCAGTTAGGTTTATTAGTGCTCAGTGTTCTAATTTCGTTTTTTTCGTTTGCCAACCTCTTAAACAGTAATTTAATCATATTTTGATTTATTATTGGATTCTCATCGTTTGGGGCTTGAGAGTCGTTATTTGCTCGTGTCAATAAGTCATCCATCTTAACATATTTAATTGGATTACCTGATCCTTTATGTATTTCTCTTACGTTAAGGTTAAGAACCTTAGAGCGTATTGATTCTTCTGCAATTTCACCAAACAATATAAAACGGCCAATATTATCAGGATGAGTATCCTTCTCATACCCGGTAAAATGATAAACTTCTTTAATTTCATTATTAAAAACAGCACAATAATATTTTATTTCCCCAGAGCGCAGTCTATTTTCACCAATTACCCAGCTAACACTGGTTGCGTGGTATAACTCTTCTGGTGTCATACCCTCTTTATATGAAACTCCTATTTTTATTAAGATCGTATCTTCTTTAGTCACAGTACCTGTTCCTCCTGGTAGGTTTGTTTGTAACTCAGAAGTATAGTAATGCTCAATATATTTTTTAAAATGACTTAAAGCAGCACTATACATTCTATGTCCCTTTTCATTTTTCTTTTTAAACTCAGGATTTTGCAGGATAGTATCAATAATGGTTGTGTTTGTAAGAGTATATAAATTAATTCTATTTAATCCATAGTCCCCTAATTCTGAGGATATTGTGTCTATAGCTTGTGAATATCGCCCTATAGTATATGGATTAATATTGGTAGAAGTTTTTAGCCATTCAACAAAAGTATCTTTATTTATCAAAGTATTTCACCTCTTTCCAAAACTGCCTTAATTATACAAATAAAACCCTTGCAAGAGTACAAGGGCTTTATAGATTTTTTTCGATTTTTTTAATATTTAACTAAATTGATTATTTAACCCACTGATTCATATATGCTTTCATGAAGACCTGAGTTCTCATTACCTGCCAGACCATCGCATTTTTTCCGACACTCTGAGGGTTATTATCATTGTCTCTCATTCCAGAAGCCAATACCTGGAATACAACTTCCAATAGCCCCTTAATTTTATCTTCTTCAAAGATGTCGAACTTCCATTCGTAATAACCTTCTTCGTTTTCTTTCAAAAACTGTCGAAAACCTGATAAAGCCAGAAATAGCAAGCCATTTGGAACTTTATAATCCAAATATTGTTCTGGCTGCCCAAAAAGTACTAATTCTTTTCTGGATCCCTCTTTATAGTCAGCACATTTATTCGCCAGATAGTTTCCTTTGCCATACCGGTTGTATAGATCCTTGAAATTTTCATGAATGTAATTGGTAAGTTTGAAAATGTCATTTGATACATATTTTAACTTTTCATACACGTTATCTGTTGAAGTTCCGTGTGCATCATACTCTTTCCGATACTTGGTAATTACTCCCTGGTTAGAACTATATACACCTTTAGGATCCTTATCAGCATAATCTCTAATGTTAAAAGTTTCATAAAGTTTTTTAATTAATGTAATAGTAAGGTCTTTGCCGTCTTCTTTATCTTCATTTTGCTTAAATGAAACCCTGTCTTCATATGGAGTTCCCTGAAGGTGATCTTTTAGTATTCCATGCATACCACTAAGCTCATCCAGAGTTTCTGCTGTTACGGAAGCACCAGTGTTCCTAGACTCGGCAATTGAAACATGAGTGAATGGGCTTTTTATCCCAGTCATAACTTCTATATTAACCTTTTTCCATTCTGGATAATTACCCGCTTCATCAAGAATAACCATTTCAGTATGTCCTCCATCCACACTTCCCTGTGATGATGGATCTGTAAAATAAATCTTGACGGTGCATGAACCGTTACTGTTATATTCTACTTCCAACCTATCTGCAAAATAAGTTATTCCTTTATTGCGAGTGTGAAATGAAATATCAGGATTCAACAAAGTCTCTCTTATTTTGGAAGCTACTTTATTCTTTTTTGATATATCCTGTTTACGTGGGTTTGCTTCTTTACTGGTCCGCTGGATATCGGTACATAAAGCGGTGAATTTATAATAATTAATTTTTTGATCTTTTTCTTCAATTACTTCTGACAGAATTCCGTTAGTAACAGTAAAGTCTATAACTTGTACGTTATTCATAGTTTGTTCCACTCTGTATTCCCCCTGATTGCTATATGTCTGTGTAATATTTTTTCAAATTCATATCTATAGGAATGAATAATCTTCTTCTTCCCGTTCAACTTTAGGAATCTCAATTCCATTCAACAAAGTCGTTAACTCCTGATGGTAAAATAACTTCACATAATGCTGAGCCCTTGTCATTGAAACAAACAATAGTTTGGCATCAAGTTCATTCTCATCGTAGTTTCTTTTTGAGGCATTTGGAATTATTACTGCATCAAACTCCAGGCCTTTTGTTAAGAAAGAAGGAATAATAATTACATCTTTATTAACTGTTTGGATCGAATTAGTGACCAATTGAATACTGGAAAATTGTTTAACTAATCTTTCATGTAAAGAAACAGACCGTTTTAAATCTTTGTGAACAACAGCTATTTTCTTAAAACCTTTCTTCTGTAATGATTTTATTGTTTCGATAATATGGTCCAGTAAACGAAGTGGGTCGTATATCTTTTCTATTGAAATCCTATCCCCTTTTCTTCCGATTGGTACAATTTTCGGAGCATTTATCTGTGCATTTGCTGCAATAAAATTGGCTCCTTCCATTATAGGATTAGTTGATCTATAGCTAGTATTAATTTCTATCAATCTAACTTTATCATTTAGAAAGACTTTTTCTATTAACTTTGTCCAATCATTTATTCCTTTTTCCAAGTATATGTTTTGTGTAACATCTCCCAACAAGGTCATAGATTTGGAAAGAAGTTTTAGAACATGGATTTGGAAAGGACTCAAATCCTGGGATTCATCTACAACGAGATGCTGATATTGCTTACTTACACCATTCAATAAAATTTCCAGATACATTAATGGAGTAAGATCATCATATTCCAAATGTTTTTTAAACGCTGTTACAGTAGTTACTTTACCATGGTATAAATCTTCGAGAATAAGTATCCTCTGATATAACGTAAATAATTCAAAATTTTCCCAATTACTCTTATAATCTCTCCACCTTTGATTAAGCTCATCTCTTAGAACTTTTTGTCTGTATGAATATACTTTTTCGATAGACTCATAGGTTTGTTTCCTTAAGGAAGCAGTTTTAGGTATGCCATTGAAAATTGTATTTATTACAGACTCGAACTCCTTTTTGAGTTCCTCCTGCTTTGAGATTAAAAGTGAATCAACCCACTTTTCTACATATTTCAGTATCTCTTGATTCCTCTTTACTAATGATAAGTAACTAAGGTCCTCATAACGATTAAGAATCTGATCACGCGACAAAATAATATCTGTATTAGTGATCGTGTCAAAGTATCTAAACTCCTTAATATTATGAACGAATTGGTTTTTAAACTCTTCAAGGTAAAAATCAATTTTCTCTTTAAATTCAATAGACGTTTTATAATTAGTTGCAACAGTCGAATCACCATTAACTAACCCGCTCAACGAATTAATTGGATCATTAAAATTATCAACATCCAAGTTTTTCAAAACAGTTTTTGAAAGCGTTTTAAAAGTAAACTGAGGAATATTTTCAATCTCAAGCGTTGGCATAACCGATTGTATGTAGCTGATAAACATCTCATTAGGTGCAAGTATACCTATATCTGCGGGCGTTAACTTTTCTTTATATCTGGTCAGCAAATAAGAAATACGTGTTAAAGCAATAGATGATTTACCACTTCCGGCTACACCTTGAACGATGATTGAATTGTCTATCGGTAATCTTATAATTTCGTTTTGTTCCTTCTGAATAGTCATGACAATATCTTTTAACTGTGTTTCGTTATTTCTTCCATCTAAAATATCCATTAGAAAATCATCAAATAAGACATTGTCTACCTCTGTACCTAGCTCTTTTCTAGCCTGTTCACTAACTGTATCCGAATATTTTTTCACCCTTAATTTTTCAATTAAGAGTGATCGCTTTAAAAGGACATTAAAGTCGTATTTTTCGTTTGGCCCTCTATCTATTACAATATTTCCTTCTCCTCCATGGAATTGGGCAAAGAGATCACCAACAGAAGATTTCCAGCTATAAATTATGTCCTGATTTTTATCTTTAGCAACACTTGTGTAACCGATATAATAAGTTTCCCTCTTGCCATCTTCATATGTATCAATACGGCCAAAATAAGGGTTTTTTCGTGCATCCAGATAATCATTAATAAACCTTCGATTGGTTCTTTCAAGCAACACATCGTTAGTCGTATTATTTTTTAATTCATCGCCTAATGATTTAATTATTCCGTCTATTTTAATGACAGTTTTATCCAATGTGTTTTGTTCTTCATGTATAATATCTTTTTTCATTCCCACTCACCCAGACTTTTATTGGTATATCTTCAAATATTATACCAAATTTCGACAGCGTTTGGTGAGGGTTTCTAGTATTTACTATCATTGTTATCTATTGCAAAACAACACAGGTTTCTTAGTAAACATTCTTTATGTTGCGGCTGAGGTTTACATATATTTCTTGTGAAATCTAAGAGGGCATAATTAAATTCTTTATGATTAATGTAAGGGGTAACTTCTGCTGCAAGTTCTTTTAACCACTTTTTTCTCCTAGTTTCGGGATCCGTTTCAAAACCAAAGTACCTGCCATACAAACGGACAACATTGCTATCGATTATTACATCTCTAATATTTAAATGAAAAGAACGGAATGCTGCAGCAATATAGTCGCCAACACCTGGTAATTTTAGTAGTGAATTTTTATCTTCAGGTATATAACCCAGATTATAAATTTCCCTTGCAAGAGAACGAAGTTGAGCTTCTCTCCAATGTAAGCCGAGGCTTTGAAAAATATTAGTATTTCTCTCAAATAAAAATTCTTTTGGAGATGGATACGACTCAACAAATGATTCATAAACGGGTACAACTTGTTCTGCGTTTGTTCTTTGTAACATAATTTCAGCAACTAAGGCGTGCCATTTATTATTAGTTTCCCGCCATGGGAAGGCAGCATAATTCGTTTTGCCCCACTCAATTAAGTTATTCCTTAAAAATACTATTTTTTTTTCTTTATTTGCTTCTAAACATTCCATTTACCTATCCTCCTGCCGTACCTGTTAATGACGTTCTACAATGTCCAGAACTTGACGATGTTAATTGTCCTAAAACTGACGGAACTACTGTCCAAAATTGAAAGGGAAGCAGTTCACATGCTTCCCAAAAGTTTTTACAAATCAACTTGATAGGTCTCATTTTTCTTAAGATAGAATCTAACGTCATTTCGGCCGGTAAGAATATACCAATCTCTGCCCAGCTCCAGGCGGCAGGAAAGGGTCCGACCATTTCCTAGATGTAAATCAAACCATTCACCACATCGCATCTTATAGCCGGAGTTCTCTCCCCAAAACACAACCCAACAATCCAATTCTTCATTATAATTCATCTCTTTCCAGCGGGTTTTCATGAAAGTTCCCCCTGGATGACTTGCTTGATCATATGATCATCAATGATCCTTCGGCCATTTTGTGAACCATAGAGAAGACTATGTGTACAGAGCTTATTAATGAGCCTTGCGGCACCACCAGAGAAGCGATGAATCTCGTCAAGTGCTCCATCAGAGAATATTGGTTGATCAACACCGGCATATCGAAGGTGCCTAGAAACATATTCTTCAACCTGGGCACGGTCGAGATGTCCTAGCTGAAACTGGATATCGATTCTTTGGCGTATGGCTGCGTATGATTGGAGTCGAAGCCGATCCCATAATTCACTTTGACCGACCAGGATAAGCGCCATCGGGCTTTGCGAATCCATTTTGAAGTTCAGTAGGAAACGAACCTCTTCAAGCATTTCCCGGTCCAGAAGATGAGCTTCATCCACTACCACTACAGGTTGTAGCCCTCGTATGCCTTTCATTAATTCAATCTCACGATGAAGCTGCCGTTTTGCATCTCCTCGATAAAACTTCGCTTCAGAGCCTAACTGTTCCAAAAGACCTTTGTAAAAATGACGAGGCGTTAACTTAGAGTCGGACAGGTAAAGGATATGGAATTTCCCTTTATCCAATTTGTCCACAAACTTACGGATGGTTGTGGTCTTTCCAGTACCACTATCCCCACTCAGAACGGCAAAAAGCTGTCTTTCAGCTGTGTACTTCAGCCTACCAAGGATTTCTTGCACCATGGAGGAATCATACAATTGATCAGTCGGAAGATCTCTGGCGAAAGGAGTGTTGTCCATTTCATAGAATGCTTCAAACACGGGAATCTTCCTCCTTCCAAACGGCACGGAAGGTCACGGCAGGTTTCTGTTCGGTTAGGCGTTCCTGGTTCTTTCGTTCAGCTGCCTTTAATAGTCTTGAAGATTCTACACCCTGCACCTGCAGGTGCTCAGGTAATGCAGGACGCTTCCCAGCTCTTTCCCCAATGACAAGTTTCTTGGCTTTCCAAGGAGTATGATCCTCGAACTCAATGGTAAGCTCCTCGATATTCGCAGGATCATAAACCACCTCAACCTGTCGTCCAATGAAAGCCAGGCCGACCTCATATTTTTGATCCATGAAACTTATGCATCCTGATTTATCGACTTTCCTTGTTTCACAATGGAGGAATGCATTACTCAAGGTATCAGGATCGATGAACCTAATCGCTTTTTTATCTGAACGAAATGCCGTTTCCGGGCTGATTTTCTCCCCAAGTGCAGAATGAGGCTTATTCTGATAACACTCTGTGAGCCACACTTGGAAAAGCTCATTCAGACGATCAAGTGTATTGGGCTTTTCGATGACAGCCTCACTAATGAATGAATCTATGATTCTATTGAAGCGTTCAATTTTCCCTTTTGATTCAGCTGAGTACGGCCGTGTGTAAGTAAGGCGGGTGCCTATTTTTGAGCAGGTACGCGACATCCATTTGGTTCGATATTGCTTTCCATTATCAAAATAAACAGCCTCTGGAACACCATACTTCTGGATAGCCTGGCGGAAGGCATCCTCGATGATCCTTGAATCCAAGGTAGGATAGAAAGCTGCGTGAAGCACAAACCTGGTGGCGTCATCGATAAAGGCGACAAGATACACTTGTTTCTTTATTCCATTCGGACCAATCGGCAAGTAGGGACCATACTTGATATCTGACTGCCAGAGTTGGTTGCGATGTCGCTTCTGAAATCTTCTGGCAGCTACTCCTGTCTGGGAATAGAGTCGCATATGCCGGGTGCTGTAACCTTTTTCAGCGAGCTTTTCCTGGAGCGTTGATCTTTTGATCTGCCCTGGTTCAGCCAACCCTTCCCATTCGAGTATCTGTATGATTTGAGCCACGCTCCGGCTCGGCACTTCCTTACGCAGAAGGATTGCCTGTTCCAATAAATGAGGAGGGATAGCCTCAGACTTTCGAGCACCTTTTCTTCCTTGTGGCTTTAGTCCCCCAAACCCATCTTCCTGAAATTGAGCCAAATATCGCCTGATGGTTCTTTCTGAAAGACCGCTGGCCTTCGCTATCTGGTCTCTTAATTCCTTTACTTTCCCAGCGTCAAGCCCCTCTGCTAATAAAGGGGATATTAGCTGAAAACGATGCACTGCCAATTCTTCTGATTTCTTATGATCACTCATGATACACTCTCCTCTCTGTGTCTATCACGAGTGTAAATCAGGTGCTATTGGACAATGAATGCGGAACGGGTATGTATCCATAAATTAATATTTACGATGGGCCGGACAATTCTTGTCAGCCATCCATTGGCATCTCCTGCCAAGCGTCCTATCCTTTGAAGTGCGGTCCCTGAACATTTGGACGTGACATCCTGGGGGATATTTCCCTGGTTGGTCCTGATCATGATGGAATTCAAACAGCCAATCCAATAATCCACAAATTGATGAAACCAGCCGTGCCATCTCGAAAGAGTGGAATCATCGGCAGCAACAATATGGGCGGACGGGTTCGTAAGAACGTCTTCGATACATTCAGCCTCATAGCGTTTATAAGGAATCAATAAATCTGGAAGTTCATGATGGATGGTCTGACAATTGGTGCACTGCAATCTTCGGATGTTATATGTTTTACTCTGACCTGTATGATCCTTGGCTTTTCGATTCTTTGTACCTCTAACCAACATGTCTTTACCACAGCATGGGGAAGGAATCCTCCCCGCACCCCTAACTAAAAACTCCAGTATGAGTGTTTTCAATCAGCTGATAATCTGATACAATAACCATATACTTTTTGGTGGGACGTCTCCTGTATAACTGTTGGCGCAGTTATACATTTATGGGGGACGTCTTTTCCTTTCTCCAGAATAAATGTCGAAATGTTTCGAATTATATACGGACATTATAATCGACTAATTCTGGACAGGCAATACCGTCAACTTTCGGATAATTAATGGCGTCAAAAACACGTACCTTTTTCACTTAGTAATACAATAATTTACCCATTATTTTTCTTTAAAATCCAAATGTATATATTTTAAACATCCTTAATAACAAAAAAACCCACCAATAAAAATTGGTAGGTCATCAATTATTTTACCTCTATAATCTCTGGTCTAATTATATTTCTGTTGTCCGATATGGTTTTTAAAATAGCATTACCTATTGCTTCAGCCATCTTTGGAGGTACCGCATTACCTATTTGTCTAAACTGTGCATTTCTGCCACCATAAAACCTATAATCATCAGGAAAGGATTGTAATAATGCTGCTTCATAAGGGGTAAATGTTCTTGGTTGTTCAGGATGTATAAACTTTAATCCATCTTTTTCCATATGAGCCAGTATCGTATTAGAAGGTCTATCCCAAGAATGTTTTACATAAGTATCTTTATGTTTGGACCTTGCATATGGATAGAGCTCATCAAGTACAATATCATAATCCTCATTAATTGGATTCATGAACCTTGCTGAATTACTACCCTGTTTCATTAATGAAAAAATAACTACATCTCTAAAATTATGTTCTCTTGATTGGTGGGACAGATTAAATGGATTTTCTCCGAAACGGTTTATCTCAAGCTTCTCTACCAATAAATTATAAAAGTTTATAAAGTTATGCAATGCATTAATTTTATAGTTTTTCCTTGTCTTGATATTTTCATAAAAATCCTTTAATTGGTAATTTAATTCTTTTATACCTTGTTGTTCACTATGGACATGAAATGTTAAGTCTTCCATACGATCCATAAAAGCATCTAAACTGACAGGGTAATACTTCTTTAAGGTCTCTATGTTTTTTAACTTTTCCATTCTAGAAGTACTAATTATAGGAAGTCTTATCGGCAAATCTTTAATTGCATCCCCTATAGTTCGATAGTTACTAACATGACTCTGGATAGGCATTGGGTTATCAATGTTAAATCGGTTAGCAATTATGATAATCCTTTTTCTAACCTGTGGAGTTCCATAATCAGCTGAATTAAGTACCTGGTACCTTCTATCTTGCCCATCAACTTTAGTATGATAACCCAATGCTTCAAGTTCATCACAAACAAGTTCAATAACCTTTTCCTGCTTTTGACTTAAGTCTGTTTCAACTTTTTTAGATACCATTCCTTCAACATTCTCAAAAACAACAAAGGGTGGCTTAAGTTTTTCAACAAGCTCTAAAAAGTGTTTATAGAGTGTATTACGGGGATCATTCCTTAATTGTTCTCTCATCTCTATGGATCCTGACCTTGCAGGCCCAGCTAATGAAAAAGTTTGGCAAGGAGGACCACCTATTATTACATCGACACCTTTGCAATCATTTAATATTCTATCTTTTACACTTTGTTTAGTTATATCCCCTTTAATAACTCTATGAGAACCATATCTGTTTTCTAGAGTTAAACAGGCTTCCTCGTTTATTTCTAAGGCACGGTGTAACTCAAACTCTAAGTCACTATTCCTGGAATTTGCAAACCCTGCAGAAAATCCGCCACCACCAGCAAATAGATCTAAAATCTTCACTTTCGTCATATCTCTTCTTCTTTCTTTTTATCTATATTTATACTTATATTTAATACTATAAGAAACACAATCGAGTAGGAGGGGGTGACTAACCCCCGACCTCTCACACCACCGTACGTACCGTTCGGTATACGGCGGTTCAATTAAGTGTGACGTAGAAATTCATATCTTTGATATAGACTTTTGAGCCCTCGATGACTCCAATAAGAGTTATCGAGGGTTTTGTGTAAGATTGGACTTGAGGCAATTCTCCAAAATTTCTTTCTGGAATTTCCCCATTCGTATGCCTTTTGGTCTGGAACGCCAAGACTTTTGAGTTTTCTTACTCTTGTCTTCGGGTTCTTCCATTGTTTCCATTCAATCATACGGAGTCTTCTTCTAATCCACTCATCAAATTCTTTGAATTTACTTGGTGTATCAGCTAATGCAAAATATCCACACCATCCCGTTAGAAATTGATTCAATTTCTCAATTCTAACTTCCATGGGGATTGGTTTAGAACGGGATGTTAACTTTCGTATTTTAGCTTTTAGCCTTTTAACACTTTCGTTGGCTATTCGAACCTTCGGTTTCTTATTAACCGTAAAGCTAAAGCCAAGGAATTTTCGTTTCCACGGGCGGTCAACCGCTGATTTCCCTCTGTTTACTTTGAGCTTTAATTTCTGCTCAATGAAGCATGTAATGGAGTTCATTACTCGTTCTCCAGCTTTCTTCGATTTCATGTAAATATTACAATCATCGGCGTATCGGACAAACTTGTGACCTCTCCTTTCTAGTTCTTTATCAAGCTTATCCAAAAGTATATTCGAAAGAAGAGGGCTCAGGGGACCTCCTTGTGGTGTTCCTTCTTCTGCATCGTAGACTACACCATTTATCATGATTCCTGCTTGGAGATATTTTCGAATTAGCTTCAAGACCAATCGGTCTTGGATTCTGCTTGCCAATATCCCCATCAGCTTGTCATGATTCACTTTGTCAAAGAACTTCTCCAAGTCCATGTCAATCACCCATCTGTAACCTTCACTTATATATCCCCTTGCTTTACGTACAGCGTCATGGCCTCTTCGGCTTGGCCTAAACCCATAACTATGTTCCGAGAAGGTTGGGTCAAAAAGCGGAGTTAAAACTTGGGCGATTGCCTGTTGGATGAAACGATCTATCACGGTAGGTATTCCAAGTAACCTTACTCCACCGTTCGGTTTCGGGATTTCGACTCGACGTACTGGGTTAGGTTGATAGGTACCTTTCCTTAAAGAATCACAAAGGGTGTCCCAGTTCTCATAGAGATGTCTTCGTAGGGATTTTACGGACATTCCATCTATGCCGTGACTCCCTTTGTTCTTCTCCACACGTTTAAGTGCTTCTATTAAGTTTTCCCGTGATAGAATCAGATTCATTAACATGTGATATTTCCTTTCGACGTGAACGTAGAAATCTAATTATGTTATTCCTGCTCCACCCTCATGAAGTCCCCTGTGGATTCACCACTTCCTCCTTCAAGTAAGTCCTTTCGGATTGTCTGCTTCTACACAGGAATTGTATGCCTAGTTCTCGTTCTTCCTAATTGTTCAGTCCTTCCCTTACCGTCTCGAGCCGGTAAAGTACTATGACCTCTGCTGACTTCTGATTGTTCAGCTATCTATTGCTAGATAGGTTACCAAGTGTACTTGGCTTTCCAATCAGACCTCCCCGGGTAAGAGTACAGTCTTTCCCTCCATCTATCTGCTTCATTTACTCTGTACCACCTTCGGCAGTAAGGACTTTGTTTTGTTCTGCAAACTCATCCAATGGTACCTAGCCTTATATGAAGTTCGTGTTCCTCAGACCGGAGGTTTGCCGCTCGCTTCCTTCAGATTCCGCGTCACCGCGGACACCCTTGCGTTAAGCTAACCACTACTACTGCCTTCATGGCTCGGGACTTACACCCTATAGACTGCACCCATGCCGGGCGCACAGAAAAAGAAAACATTATAACGGTATAATGTTTTCTTTTTTTCATTAACTTAAAAGTATCTTTCTAAATGATTATTTCTAATTAAAGAAAGGTATTGATTCCTTATCTCACTAACAACTGTGTGATTACATATTAATACGCCGGTTTCAATATTTTTTTTAAATCCATGATAAGAAAAGTTGGCTGAAGTAATAAGCATTTCCCTTTGATCAACAATTATAAGTTTTGCATGTAAACTGGTAAAGTCTTTTTCCGGACTTCCTTTCCATTGAAAGATATTTAATTTATGTTTCTCTTCTTTCCAGTTGGATACTATTTCCCTTAAATTACTTTCTTTTTTATTAACGATAAAATTAACATTACATTTTCGTTTAACAGCGTTTTCTATACTTTTTAACACATTAAGAACTTCCTCATATTTAAAAGAAAAACTATAACCGACAATTAATATATCATTTTGAGCGGAATCTATTAAATCCTTAACTGTTTCATATGTTTTTAGCGCCATTATTCTTCTATCAAATAAAGGTCCAGTCCATACTGATGATAAACTGGGTTGTTCCTCAAACATCCTTATTGCCAAGTTGCTAGATAAGGATATATCTTCTATAATCCTGGTAGAATTCAGTCTCTTTGAATATGCTTCTTTTAGCATTTCATAAAGAATAATTTCTATATCAAATGGTAATTGTAGATCGGAAACTACTCTGGTATACCCATTTCTCATATCATAATTCTCAAGGTATTCCTGTAGCCTATCCAAAATGACACAATTTTCGTTTTTGATACATGCAAGCACAAATCTATTAAGTTTGTCTTGATAATTATTCAAGTTCGAAAAACTCCCTTTTTGAATTGGAAACAATATCAACTAACAGAGAGCGATCAAGGTACCTATTAGACTTTTCACAAGAAGTTTCCGCAATAAGCATACAACTATGACAAGCAGCACCATTAACATCAGTAAATTGTTCAGCATCATGTTCAGCACATTGAGGGTCGCCAGAACAATATCTTGAGGCAGCAAGTGCACGTGCAAGGATAGATTCAAATTTATCTCTCTTGCCTAATTCAACAAGCCCTCCAAGACTTCCTTCAGAATCAACTGTTGAAGTGTAAATTAAAATTCCTGCTATTCCATTTTCAGAGTCAGAATAAATTCTTTCCTTTAATGCTGATGATGAATATCCTGAATGTATTGTAAGTTCTCTAATTAATGCGTGCGAAATAGTATGAAGTAGTGCATACCTTAACCCAGGAAAAGCAGGAATTGTTTCATTTGGAAAATCCCGTTCCCTAAACATTTTTTTGTGAGCAACTTCCATACCCTGTCCATACTTCTTATTTTTTTCTTCCCACTTTAGTAATCTTTGATCATCAATTGTCAGGAAGATTCCTTCTCCATAAGATTCAACCCCGGGTAGCCAATCTGACTTCTCTTTACTTATCGGTGCTAACTGGATTGAATCATTAATTTCTCCAGAAACAGGATGCTCTGAAAGACGTGCTGTCAAATCTGGTAGTGGATGGATTCTCGTAAAACCTTTTAGTACCATTACCTCCTTCAAGCGTTTCACACGTATAAGATTAGTAATAAATTTATTAAACCTTCTTGGTACTTCTTCTTTTTCTGTTTGAAAATTGATATCATTAACCTGATTATGCTCAGTAAGTAAGGCTTCATATTCCGGAGTTCTAATATCCTGCTCCATATTACTGCTATCTTTCAAGCGTTGGACAATGTCCCATGCTTTATCAAGTCCTATACGTAATATATCTGAATCTCTTTTCATAACCATGTCAAAAATTGGTCTATTATTAATTAATTCTTCATCAGAAAAATCAATATGACTTCTTATAAAATCATCAAGTTCATTAGAATTATGCGGAATCACTATAGAACTCTCAATGGCTGAAAAATATAAGTTAGATGCTCCTCTTAAAAGCAGTTCAGTTTCCTGTTCACATCCTTCTTCTTTATCTCCCAACCATGGTCTTCCTCCTAAACACTTTCCTAATATTTTTTTATTTGATAGTGCTTCGCTGATCGATCTTTCTTTATTACATGTACTACACTTTACTACTAGATCTTTTAACGATCCAGTTTTCCCTTCATCTATTAAATACAGTTTGCATTTTTTAGAATCAGGTTTTGGTCCCTTATGCACATACCAGAACCAGGGAAAATCCTGAATATGTCCATTTTTACATGAAGTAATAAATCGAACCGGGTGAGTTTTAACTTTTGGGCAAGGACCTTTCTCACTTTCAGGGTTTTTACAATATAAAACTCCTTCTTCTTCAAAGAAATCTCTACCATCTCTTTTGCCTAACTTCCTGCAATTAGGGCAAACATGATACTCGGGAAATCGATACGCTGGAATAGTGCCAATTTCATCGTTGTCTTTTACTGGTATTGATTTAATCTGTTTTATCTTCAACTTGCTCTTTAAGCGTGGTTCCTCAATAATAGCTGCTCTTGAGACATCTAAAGTGTTCCACTTATCAATCCCACCTATGATTACTGAAAAATCAGGTAAATCAACAATGGACCCAGGTCCGAAAGTTGTAATAAACTGACTTGGTCTTAATTCTCCAACTTTTTTATTCAAAGGAATCAATCCTTTCTAATGTAGATTCCAGCAGTAGGTTCTACGTCTCTCATTGAATTAGGGGTCTTAAATGTTCCAGAAGCTCGTTCTTTCCCTGAAGGATAAAGTAAGTTTGATTCATTATCTTTTACCTTTTTGGAATAATTCAACACACTTCTTTCTGCGTCTGTTTCCCAATCATCTTTTAGCTTTTCTAAGTGTCTCTCTACTTCACTCGGGTCTACATTCATTGAACGAGCTCTATCCGTGAATATCTTGAATATATTTTCTATTTGTTCATTAACAGTTTCTAAATTGCTTGCTGCATTATTGGGTGAAAGGCTTGGATTGCCAAGTCTAAACATTGAAACCAAAACAGCCGCCAGTCCTTTATCTCGTGCTCTTGATGAAAACGGAGTGACACTAATCGGCTCTACATAACGATATAATGCTGAATGGTAAGCGTAAAATTCTTCGTAATGGGAAATATCCCTCGGCCTTGCCCAGTTATATGAAGTAACTATAAAACCAGGATATTTCCGCCCAACACGGCTTGTTGATTGTATAAATTCCGCTGTAGTTTTTGGTTGACCATTAACTACCATTAATCCCAAACGTGAAACATCCACTCCAACTGAAATCATGTTACTGGCCAATAGGACATCTACAGGTTTAATATCCCCATCGCTATGATATACCTGTTGCAATCTATCAAGAAGTTCAGGGATTTTTCCGGAGTCAATTCGACTTGTTAGTTCTGGAACATCCGGTTCCAATTCTCGTTTGATAAACTTATAAATACTACCTTCATCAAATTGATTTTCAAGAGTTTTCATACGAGCTGGTACGTCATCCTCTATTAAACGTACTGCTCCACCCAGTTCACGCAAACTATTAAAATAACCAACGATCGTTTGATAAGGATCGAGACTATTATGGTCATAGTCTTTTTCCATTGCAGTAACACTTGACAAGAGATTCGCCATAATTCTTAGTAAAGTTGTTTTCATACTTCTTCCAGGAGCAAAGACTCCAACATAAACGCGACCCGGCATTTCTTCAATTGGTCTTTGTCTAGCAAAAAAGGAGTCATTATGGATCAAACCCGGGCTTGGGAAAATTTGTGTATCCCTTTTATATAGTCCCTCGATTTGCTTATTAGCATTTTTTATCGTAGCAGTTGATGCAATTACTTTTGGTCCAATTACTTCATCTTCAAATTCTATAGAAGATAAATAGTCAACAGCTGTTTCATATAATCCCACCATAGTTCCAAGCGGTCCTGATATTAAATGTAGTTCGTCTTGAATAATTAAATTTGGTGGATGAATAGGCTGATTATTAGTAATTACCAAACTTCTAGCAACATTCTTGGCATTATTTTGTTCTATTTTGTTCTTGCCATGGGAAATAAAACCCCAGTGATCCACTTCTCCTTTTACTTTACCAAACAAATTTTGTATCTCTGGCTGCCATGGCATTCTTGCAAATTTATCAACAGTCGCAATAACCATGTCCGGTAAAAGACGATATATTTCCTCATCGGTAAGCAATACGGGTAACCCTTCCCCATCCGAATTATGTCTATGGAATGAGCAATTTCTATTAGGGCAAGAAATCAAAATTCTTCTTTTTTTGTCCTTAGCTTTATAAGCACTTAAAAACACTTTTGGATTATCCTTGTCGACCAGCTTTGTTCCACACCATGGGCAAGAAACTAACTGAACTGGAGTACCTTTAATATTGCTAGAATAACTATCATTATTATTGTTCTTTATAGCTTCTTCTCTTGCTGAAATAACTTTCTTTGCATCGTCATAACTATTAGGCACACTGCTATCACCCACCCAGAGGCCGATTCTAAATCTATTTTCTCCCCAGTTTTCAGGTGACTCCTTTCTTAGCTCTTCGCATGCACAAATCATAGCAGTTGCCCTTTGGAATTGTTGAATTGTTAAAAGTCTCAAAGTATATCGCATTATGACTGACACCCCTGCATCAGTACGATACCCTTCAATGTTACTCAATCGTCGATATCCAATGGTAAATGCCGCTAATCCAAGATATGCCTCCGTTTTACCTCCACCCGTTGGGAACCAAAGAAGGTCTGCGATTTTTCGATCATTAGAACTAGGATTCACAATTCCTTCAATGTTTTGAAGGAAAAAAGCAATTTGAAATGGCCTCCAGAAAGATTGAACTTTATCAGGTGATATCTTTTTTTCAATAGCCTCACTATGGGATCTTTGTTTAGCCATAACTTTATTTGCGAATATAAAAGCTTTGAATACATCGGCGTCATTCTCTATTTTATTCAGACCCTTTTCCATCCTATCGACGGATTTATCGCAATTATCAATATGTTTATTGGCCGTTTCAACATATTTAGATTCAAGTAGATCTATTTCATTTCGTCTTTGTCGGATCCATTTTCTATATTCATTAATTAATGGTTGTAAGGCTTCTCTAACTTTTGAAGGATTTTCTATAACCGAAAGTTCCTCCATGTTTAAAGTACCGCCCTTATTCCAATCTGGAGGTATTACCATCGGTATTTCGTGAGCAGGTATGATCTCAGTCTCAAGATATCCGGCCTTAACGGTTTCTTGATTGACCTGATTCCACATAACAGAAACATTATGTCCTACTGCAAAAACTGATTCGTTTCGGTATAAAAGCTCATTCGACTGAGTATCATCATCTTGAAAGCCCTTCTCATTATCTGAAAATGCATTACGAACCATTATTGATTCAGAACTTTCACTTCTGACTTTGATTTTTGGCTGGAAGACGCATTTATGATCAATCTCATATTCATCTACTTCTTGCACATACCTATTAACTAAAAACAGACTTACTGCAAAACTATTTTTATATTCTCTTACAATCCATTCTAGTCGAATTCTTTCTTTTAATTCTTGATTGTTATTATCATCTTTTAAAATACTTTTTGAATGCTTTTTACCTAAATCTTTATGTAAATCAATTGTATAACTCTTTAATTCTAACGGGATTCTCTGCCAGTAATTATCATCTAATTCTTCGTACATTCCAAAGGTGACATCTACATTAATTTTCGGCTGTGCTTTATCTACTAAAAAAGATATTCCTATTGCAGATGGATTCATTGCTTTTGCCAGGGGAGCAATTTGTTCAATTGATTCCTGAGAGGTTTCTTTTCCATGTACCAATTCATTTTCATCTTCTATAGAAGCTACACTGGATTTCATTGGCCAGAGTATTCCTGCAAGATACCTCTGTAAAGGTTTATTCTCCAGTTTTTCTTGATCTATCTCAGGTCCAACCAACTCGTTCCTTAAGCGATCTAACAATTCTTCACGAGCCTTCCGAGTTTCATTACTCAATTACAGCACCTCTTTCATCTACAAGTTAAGTAACTAATACTATTCTACCAAAAAAATATACTGTAAAACTTATATATTTGGTAATATAAAGGTAATTATGTCGAATAATATTATTGAGAGGAAAAATTATGGGTGATTTATTTAGCTATTTGAACGAAGAACAAGCGCAAGCTGTTATTTCAAATAAAAAATATTTACAAATTACCGCTGGTCCTGGTACAGGTAAAACAACAACTATTGCTGCAAAAATGCTTTTTTTACTAAGTGATAAAGGCGTTAGTACTGATGACATATTAGCAATCTCTTTTTCTAGAGCTGCTAAGTACCAACTAATTAAAAAAATCGACGATTTATCAGATATTCTTGGGTATGGAGGAAAACCTCCGATTTTAACTTTTCATAGCCTTGCATACAGAACAATAAAGTTTGGTATTCACTATGAGGAATCCCGGTACAGATCAGGTTTTAACATAATTCATACTGAAGAATTTCTTAATTTCAGCCAGGACCTAATTAAAGGCCTTTGTCCTCAATACACAGATAGAGATCTTGTAAATTCAGCATTGTCGAATGCATATAACTTGATTAGACAGGGGAATAAACTCGAGGAACAACCACTTAACGATTGGAAATGTATTCCAAAGGATAGAACATACCACATAAATATGTTTCAACATGGTCGGATATTAATTACATCTAACGATTTAGTGGCATTTTGGAAAAGAATAAGTGTAATTGAAAAAATTAAGAATGTTACGGATTATCAAGGTCTTATAACGGAAGCTACACGCCTATTAAAACTAAAATCTCACACTTTGCATAAAATTACATCTACCTTTCAGCATTTATTTGTCGACGAATACCAGGATACTTCGCTAGCACAAGAGGCATTTTTGTACTCATTATTACAACCGCATCATTCCCTGACAGTAGTTGGTGATAAAAATCAAACTATATACACTTTTAATGGATCCAATAGCAAAAACATGGATCGATTCATTAATCACTTTTCAGCTTATGATCCTAACAATTTTGACTTTGTAAACCTGGTTAAAAACTATAGATCTACAAAGAATATTATTCAGCTAGCAAATCACTTTATTGAGGACTCTTCAATAAAGCCGGGTAATCCACTGAATGGATTAGCACCACACGTGGTAGAAACCCATTCAATAGAGCTTGCTGCAAAGTTTATTGCAAAAAAGGTAAAAGATCTTATTGAAAATGAAGGTGTTTCACCAGGAGATATATGTATCTTGTACAGAAAAAATTCTGAATACTCTCCACAAAAGACATGTGTATTAGAGCAGCTATCTCTTCATGAAAATTTACCTGTATCTTCCTTATCTAAAAAAATTAATAGTGAATCTCTATTATCTCGAATACTGAAAATAAAAGATATTTACGAAGACGAGCCTCTTGATGAAGTTATTTCACTTCTTAATGATAAAGACGATGGTATTGTAGATTTCATTAAAGAAGCAATGGAACAAGGAGCTTATGATACTGACGATCTTACTGACTATATAGTAGAAGTTCAAGAAAATTACCAGGTAGAAGAAGAAGACTCATCAATTACTATAAAAACAGTTCATGATGCAAAAGGTTTAGAGTTCCCTATTGTTTTTGTACTTTATCTTGGAGATAGAGAATTCCCTCATAGTAGTCAGCCGGATATTGAGGAAGAGAAAAGACTATTATACGTCGCACTAACTCGAGCTAAAGACCAATTATATGTAATTGGTAAAAGAGGTTATGAATTTGAAAGTTTCTTAGATAAGTGTCTTCATTCCAATGTAATCCATGAAAGATTCCACAGTGAGGTTAATGAAGAACATAGTTCTGGAGTATCAGAAGATGATAAATTACTTATAGATCAAACAACAAAGGAACTTGAAATTTTAGAAAAAGAAAAGCAAGAAGAATTAGAGAAATTAATGGAGTTATTTTAGGGAGGATTATATATGGCTGTGTCTACCATAAAATTAACAGATACTCAGCAAAAGTGTGTTACCTTTCAACCGAAGGGAGACCTTCTTATACAAGGAATTCCTGGAAGTGGTAAATCTTCTATATTATTGGCCAGAGCGAAGTTTCTAAAAGAAAAGAATTCAAAAGATACAGTAACTGTATTAACTTATAGTAACGCACTTACCAATTATGTCCGGCAACTTTCTCTAAAAATGCATTCTACTCCTCTTACTGCTAAAACCTTTCATCAGTGGGGGCAAGAAATGCTCAGGTATACGGACTATCCCCACACTCGATTAATTGTTGGGGATTTACGTAAAGATACGATTAAATATGCAAAGAATATTGTAAATAAGTATTCTAGTAATGTTAACTTTCCTCAAATGAAAGAAAGTAAACGGCAGGATATTGCTTTACTTACTTTTTTGTGTGATGAGATTGAATGGATTAAAGGTTCAGGTATAGCGACAAGAGAAGAATATCTTTCGATAAAACGTTCTGGAAGAGGTACGGATATACGTGTATTGAAGGAGCATCGTAATACAATTTATGATGTACTTGAAAAATACAATGAACTCTTAAACAGAGATCGAAGAAGACAGGGTATTGACGGAGATGACTTGGCGAGAATTCTTATAGAAAAGTCCCATCAAATTCCTGAAAATATTAAGCCCGATCACATTCTTGTAGATGAAGCACAGGATTTAAATACTATGCAGATAAAGGCTATTAGTAAGATGGCTAAAAAAAGTCTTACAATTGGTGCTGATAAAGGTCAACAGATTTACAGGAGAACTTTCAGCTGGAAACAGGCAGGTGTTGATATTAAAGGCTCTAGAAATATTTTTCTAAAACAAACCTTTCGGTCTACGAAACAAATAATCCGTCTGGCAAACCATTTTCAGGAACAAGATAAACTATATATAAAAGACGAAGATTATCAAAAAGCTCAGGAACCAGAAATTAATGGTAAAGTTCCCGAATTAAAAAAGTGTGAAAACAGAGAAGCAGAAAGAGCCCATATTCTCAATCAAGTTAGAAGGTTAAGGGCCTCATTCCCTAACGATACAATTGGTATCATTGGCTTTTCACATGATAACCTGGATGAAATAAAAAAGGTACTGGATGATAAAGGTATTCCTGTATACAGAGTTAAAGACAATGAAGTTGATATAATTTCACCTGGAGTAAAATTGATTACATTCCAATCATCTAAAGGCTTAGAATTTGACCATGTCATTGTAACTGACCTACAAAAAGGTAAAATGCCTTATAAAGCCCCCTCCCCTGGTGAGGACGAGAATGAATTTCTATCTCGTGAGCGAAAGAAATTTTATGTTGCTATGACTAGAGCGAAAAAGACACTCACGATTGTTTCAATAAAGGAATATTCATCCTTTATAAATGAATTGAATAGTGGATATTTCCATCTAATTGATTAAGAGTTCTTTTTCAACATAAAAATATAAAAACAGACTCTTGGGTCTGTTTTTATATTTTCAGAGACGTATAACCACTGCAGATTCTGTTCTTATAACTAGAATTGGGGCTACAAACTGGTCTCCGTTTATCATATAGGCTGATATTCATTTGTTTGTGGTTCGCTGTCCCAAAACTCATTAAATCGGCGATAGGCGAGCGGTTTCCCAAGTCTGGTCAGATTATCAGCAAAATCTATAATCGTGCATGTATCTGTCCCACCAAACCTAGGTCCGCGTAAACCTCGTCCTACAATTTGTTCATATAAAACAACACTAGTGGTTGGCCGACAAACAACAATATATTCAGTTTTTGGCGCATCGAATCCAGTTGTCAAAACACCATAATTCAACAGGAATTCGATTTGACCCTTTTTGAAAGCGTCAATATACATCCTTCTTGTAGCCTTGGGAGTATTAGCAGAAATAACAGCTGCCTTCCGACCAACTGCATTTAACACCGAAGCGAGAAATTCCGCATGTTTAACAGTACAAGCATAAATAAGTGTCGGTTTTCCCTCAGGAATATCAAGCAAATGTTGTATAATTGTTCTGTTTCGACTTTCGTCATTTGCAAGAACTTCCAGGAACTCAGATTTAAAGTCTCCTTCAACTTCTTCAACGTCATCTTCATTGATTTCAATACTGCTTCCAGACTGATATACAATGTGTCGTGGTTTGGCAAGATACCCTTCATTTCTGAAGTAGAGCAATGGATTTTTATAATAACGGCTGTCAGGCGGAAGTTTAGGTTGAATTAAATATGCCTGGAATTGATCCACCAGCATGGTAGTTTCCTCATTGCTTCTTCCTGGCGTAGCTGTTAGGCCGCAAATAGGAAACAACTCCGGTCCGCATAATTCCTCTGACTTTTTCAACAGTGTACGATAGATAGGTGCTACAGCATGGTGTGCCTCATCAATAATCATTGCTCCACAGTTTTTTAGTAGTTCATTAACTACCTTATCTTCATTCATTATCCTGGAATAAAGCTGTTGTATACTAGCTACGACCACCCCACCAATCAACTGATCCTCCTGGATTCTTTTACCGGCAAAGTATCGGTAAATCCGCAACGATTCAGGAAACTCTTTTTCTTGCCACATGTCTATAATGCAGGAAATAGCTTGCTCACATAGTTCCTCGCTCTGTGCTATCCAGATCAAATACTTTCCTTCCGAAAACCTTATCTGCATCCATTCAATAAAACTTTCAACAGCAACCCGTGTCTTTCCACCGCCGGTTGGCAAGGTAACTACACACCTAGTACGATCTCCTTGTCTATTTAATACCTCAAGCATCCTTTCTTTCAGACCAAACTGAAAGTCGGCAAGAGGCGGCACCGGTTTTCTGGCCTCTATATCAACAACTGGTTCTGTAGAAGATGATTTAGGAATTGAAATCCCGGAAAAAACCAAAGGAAAACCCAGAGTTTTTACAAAGTCACGTGGCCATGCACCACCAACAATCCACTTCTTCTCCGACAACGGCTTTATCATATAGGACGGAGAATTGATTGTTCGCCCCTGGGCAGGATTCCGCTTATAAAGTTCCTCTAAAGCATCGGTATTAAGTTGACGCAGCAGATGACTTCTAAGTGAACGAATAGCTTCGTCGTGTCCGGAAAACAGGTAAACCCCTTTTTCTATAATTAGCATTCTAGTAAGCTCTCTGATTTCCACTTTATCCTTATCCAATGAATGTAAAATGGAATTTAAATTAATGAAATTCTGGTGCCCAAACATATCTTTAATAATTGAATCAGGAACATTATATTCATCCAATAATAAAGTAAGTGTTTGTTCTATATCCTTTTCAGATGGAAAAGCGTTCATTGTCATTACCCCTAATTAATATATCTATATAATTCTATTGTATAAGAAATAGGCAAAAATGCATATCCAATATCTTGAATAATCACTAGGAAAATTCTTTAAGTAAAAAAGTTCTTTTTTTTGAAAGAAATCCTTATCCAGACTAGGAAACCTAGTATTCATTTTATGTAATTCCTAGGCGGTTGCCTTTTTCCTTTGTTTCATCCTATAAAACGGATTTATCCAAATATAAATAAAGGTAGTAACCAAAATTTCTGATTACTACCCTTTTGTATCATTTATAATGATTCAACTCTAGATAAGCGCGTTGATACAATACCAACATCGCCTTTTTGGCCGCTCTCCTCGCACTCCTTTTATCAGTCCCTACCCCAATAAAATCCTTATAAGGCGGCTCTTCCTGGCAAATCGTCACAACTACTTTGTAATGGTCTGAATACTTAATCATTTCCATCTCAATCTCATCGTTATAATCATTGACGAATTAGGATACTTTTCGATCAATAATATCTACTGTCTGCATAGTTACCTCCAGTGGGATGGGAATCTACTGCTTCTTATTTTTTTGCATAGCCTTTATTTCTTCTACCTCTTTTGTGGCGCTGATAAGGTAATTTTGGTTTTCTTCTACTTCACTAATTTCCTGACTCAGTTCCAAGTATGTTATGCCGAATGCTGCGGCTAGTTTGTACAATGTTTCAAGGGTTGGACTAGATACATCTCTTTCCAAATTGCTTATGTATTTTCGATCAAGCTTGCTTAATTCTGCTAAATCTTCTTGGCTTAGGAAATGTTTCTTGCGTAACAATTTTAGTTTGTGGCCGAATTTAATGGTCTGTTTCTCTTCCAAGGTGGTTACTCCTTTTTAAAACCATTAGATACCTACGGAAAAGCGTTGAACACGCACTATAATGACCATTTGTTTACCTTGTGCAACATTTATGCAGAACAACAAAAAAAACGACAGCATATAGCTGTCGCTGGTTTAGACAATATTATGTTAAGGTGCTGCTTGGCTGGTTTTTTGATCTATTCTTCCAGAAAATTCATTTATATAGGACACCATTAACTATGTATTTGGTGTAAAGTACAACGATAATTCTCCCAACTACGCTGAACATTTTAACCTTGGGCGGATGGTTATTTAGGTTCCACATCCTTAAATGCATCCTTAAAAGCAGCTTCTTCAATCTCAATTTCTTTATTCAAGTTGTTTAATATCTCCTGGACCGGTTTTGCGTCTCTACTCATAAGCGCCTGTTTAATTTGATCTTTCACATCGCTTAATGGCGTTTCCTTTATCTCTGTAACTTTAATGATATGATAACCAAATACGGTCTTGACCGGCTCGCTCACTTCACCTTTTTTCAATTTCATAGCCGCTGCAAGAAATGTCGGATCCATTTCTTGACTTCGCCCGGAGAGATAACCCAAATCCCCGCCTTCTTCTGCAGACACTTGATCAGTTGATTGTTTCTTGGCCAATTCTGCAAAATCGGCTCCATTCTTTAGCTCCTTTTCTATTTCTTTAGCAGTTGACTCATCATCCACGAGAATATGGCTGGTTCTAACCTCCGTGTATTGATCTTTATGCTGTTCATAGTAATCCTTTATTTGTTTATCTGAGACTTCCACCCCTTCTGTTGTTGCTTTAAAGAAATAAAGGGATTGTTCGATATGATCCTTTAATTCTTCTTCGTTATTAAAGCCCTGTTTTTGCAGGAACATCGTATATGCTTCTTCATCACCGACCTGTTCTTTTATTTCGCCCAGCCGCTGGTTCACTTCTTTTTCAGATACCTCATATTTGCCTTTTAAAATTTGCATATAAACCAGCTTTTGGATCAATTCTTTTCCCCGCTCGGAATTTGCCACTTCTTTAAATAGATCATCTTTTGAGATATTTCCGTATTCCGTTGTAACAAGTAACTCGGGTTCTTCTCCTGAAGTTAGAGTCGAACAGGCACCAACTAAAAACAACAATGATAAAACGGCAGCAATTTTGATTATTTTAATCAATTATCTTCACTCCTATTTTTGACAACTTCCTAAAATCATTGCTACTAGCACCCTACCTTATATTTAGTTTACTGATTATGAACCAGCTTTAAGGAGGCGGGACAGTCTGATAACTGTCCCAGCCTTTTATTTCCCCCATATTCTAATTCCATCACAGGCATTGGAAAGGTGATCTTTGAACCTAGCCTATTCCCAAACCTCAACCATTGAATCAGCATATGCTTTCAAACTGGTATACGCTTTGGCAGAAATTTGATCTTCTTCTTTTTTGAGTTCTAGGAATCTTTTAAAATCGTTGATGTGTTTGATAACCTTATCGGCAGATCCTTTCTTTTCAAATTGCCCCACCGTTTTCACATGTGCTTTCAATGCCTCTGCTGTACCAGCTTTGATAGACCCTTCATTTGCAAAGCTATCAATAACAGAGCTTATACCTGCTGCACTCAGGCTGCCAGGCAAGAAATTCGAATCTGTAAAGCTTTGATTAGCGTCTATCTCTGAAGTGGCCGTAAAGGTGAGTTTGGCTGGTGCTGTCTTGCCTTTCGGTATTTTTACATAAACCGGAACAGCAACGGTTGCTCCTGGTTCCACCGCAATTACATTGTGATCAAGTTGAACGTTCCAATCATCACCTGCCGAAGCATTGACACGAATAAGGTCCTTAGCTTTACCGGTATTTGTGACATTAAAGTGATAGACTGCTACTTTGTCCTCTACAGCGGGCTCTACAGTGCCTGCGCTAACCTTTACTCCTCGATCAAATGCACCTGCGCCTTCCGTGTTTCGGACGGCAACCTGATAGCGGAGTACCCCATCCTTATCTTTTTGTTTCCCTAAAATGTAGAAATGAAGTTTATTGTAAGGATCGATATACTCACTGACAACACTGTCTTTGTCAATAGAACCATCAAATTGTCCGGCAACCAAGCTTGTCCCATTCCCAGCTTTGAATAAAGCATCGAGGGTTTGGCGTGGATCACCTTTGGCCACCATCGCTGTGGTGCCGTCAGGTCTAGTAAAGTCCTTCAGATTGATATCCTCAGGATGTGAATCAACTACCCAGATATTCGGGGCAGACTCCGCATTTTTCGTCTTGGCAATCAAGACGCCAGAATCAGCTGCGAAAGAATCCGAACCAACGCGGTCTACCACTTCAAGGGTGTAGTTATTGTACGTTCGACCGGAAAGAATATCGTTCCGCCAGTCACCGGCCAGGTAATCTGTTGGTGTAGAATCGTCCATGCTGATATTGATGCCATGGAGTCCGGTTCTGCCGAAGTTACTGCCAATTGGTGCCTGACGTGCGGTAATATCTGCAAACACCGGTCCAGATTCCTTTAATTCATCACGGTTTAGCTTCAAGACCTCATCATCGGATACAAATCCCTGTTTCATCTTATTACGAAGCATATGCGGTGCCGGTATAGAAGCGCCAAGAGTAGATGGAATCATCCAGCGAGTGTGCGTTCCGCCAGGACCATTGAATGAGCCGCGGCTCATCGTCTCCCAATAACCAGAATAGGTTCTAGGGTCAAGGGATGCGTTATTGTAATTATCACCAAGACCGCGGAGATGGCCAAATTCGTGAGCAAATGTTCCCATGCCATCGCTTTCGCCCTGGATTGAGACACGAATCCTTTTGCCATTTATTTCTGCACTAGATGCCGCCGACCAGATCGTTTTGGCTGCATACCAGGAAGTCCAGGGGACATAACGAGTTTTTGCCCAGTTCGGCATGTTTTCAAATCCAGGTAAGTCCGGAGGCCCAAACGTATCAGATACCGAGTCTTGATTAAGAAACATCATTTCGCCGAATTCTTGCCATACGGTTGATTCGTCATAACCAGCATGTACGATGAATGCAAAGTCATATTCTTCTCCAGCAGCGGCAATGTCAGCTGCTGCTGCATTTACGCCATCCTGAAAGAGGTTTCCACCACTATATTGAGGTGGAAGTGAGCCCGGATTCATATAGTTAAGCCCATACTGAAATTCATTTTTATCCAAGCGGTAGGGACCATAAGAATCCAAGGAGACGCCCCATTTTCCTTGCGAATTCTCTTTCCAAAAGCCATCAATCGTCTGATAGTTGTTGAGTTTGCTAGGGACATTCAGAAAATCCTCCCACCATTCCCCAAGTTCTTCACGAGGAACAGCATCCACTTGAGGATTGCCGGCAATCTCTGAACCCTTTGGTTGGGTCAAGATAAAATCCTGATCCGGAAAGTCGACCAATATCAAGGCACCTTTAAGTTCTGTTTCTGGTTGAATATCCGTTGAATTCCAATCTATGCCCGGTATTGCATTATAATCATTCCAAGTCATATCATCTGGATTCACCCATGCCTGGGGATCCACAGGGTCGGGCAATTTTTCCAAACCCGGTTCCTCAGCAAAAGCGGCTGTTGAAGAAAACGAAAGCATTATAGTGGTAGTGGCGGCTGCAATTTTACCTATAATCTTCAAATGTATTCTCCTCCTAATAAGAAAAAGTCCCTACCTTTTTATGTAGGTTAAAAAGTTAAATTACCTAAAAGATTTCGTTATGTCGCCATTTTTCATCGTTATAAATTCTTTTATCGCCTCCTTTCCCAGCTTGATGCGATCTCTGGCTTTATCACCTCCCTAAAGTTCATTCACCGTAGGCATAATAGGAAATCGTGCAAAATATGCTCTGTCTGGAATCTGGGAATCAAAGAATCTTAATCGGAAGTTTGCAAGGTGGGGAATTCTATTGATGAATTCATAAAGGATAGTTTGATTGAAAGCTTGGTGTTAATTCGAATTTTAATTTTACGAATATTCCGAAATTAATTGGCGTGGGTTTATATATCTTCACAACAAACTTGTCCTAAAGCTGTATTTTTAATCTATTACGTATTTCGAAATATTTACACCTTCTATTTCTGCATAAAAATTCGCATTCCTTCAAGTTTATTCCAAGGATAGAAAAACGAATCAAAAGACCCAATATTATCCTGTAGTTTTTAACTTCGGAGTAGCCAAAAAGAATTAGTAAATCTAGGTCCATAATAAAATAAGCCCTATCCCTCAAGGATAAGGCTTGTAATAACTTATACAATTTTTATACATCTTTTAAATGGACTACAGCTTATGTGAACCACATATGCAGTAAATCATCTTCCTTAACTATATGCTTATGAAAGCACGATTTTCTGTGGCCGGCCTTTTTATATTCACATGAAGCATTCAAAACGCCTCCAAACCCAGGGAGTTTATTTAATTTCACGGCAACAAACTCAAAACCGCAAAAAAGTGCATGATTGATCCTGCTAAAACAAATATATGCCAAATTGCATGATGGTAATGGAATCCGCGCCAGACGTAAAAGACCGCTCCTACTGTATACAAAACTCCACCGATTACCAGGAACAGCAGTCCTTGTGGAGATACATTCTGTGTCAATGGTCCCCAGGCAAAGACGATCAGCCAGCCCATGACAACATATAACACGGTGGAGGTGTGCAGGAAGCGTTTGACGAACAATGATTTAAATACGGTTCCTGCGATGGAAAGGCCCCAGACAATTCCAAACAGCGTCCATCCTAATGCTCCTTTTACAGCAATGAACAGGAACGGTGTGTAGGTGCCGGCAATGAAGAAATAGATGGATGAGTGGTCCATGACTTCAAAGATGTCCTTTGCTTTGCCAGGCGGAAAGCTATGAACGAGTGTTGAGGATGTATATAACAAAACCATGGTTGCCCCGAATAAGGTGAAGCTCACGACATGCCATGCCGTTCCGTACAGGGAAGCGAACACGATCAGGATGACGAGGGCTGCGATGCTTAACAGTCCGCCGATTCCATGGATGATTGCGTTGGCGATTTCTTCTCTCTTCGTAAAAATATGTACATTGGCCATACTTTTGACTCCTTTGCTCTAATCCGTTTCTTCTATTATATTAGACCATTAGTATATCACCTATGACATTGATTGGTGAAAGGATATGGAGTCAGCTTTATTGGATGGCTCTGAACACGTAAAAAAAGCAGAGAATCTCATCGCCCTGCTTTCATTCACCTTCTTCTCCCTCTCCAAACACCCAACTGAAAAACAATTCCTGTATAAGTAACGAAAATCGAAGTGGAAATGATGACTTGCTGATGATTAGACCAGATGTGCAGAATGGTTTTTTGAAGATTGTCTGTGAGATGCAGATAGTAGATATACACCAATAAGAAGGAAAGAAATACTAAGAAGGCAAAGCGGAACATACGAAGGAGAGAACTTCCTTCGTGAAAGGTTCTGGGAATTCTACTTCCCTTGTTGGAAAGCACTGTCTTAGCCATCGACCACACCCCTTGCTTCATTATGCTTTAATATTCTTTCTCACCAGGTCAATTTCCTTTGATTTCGCCAATAAAATTCACATTTGTACACGCCAATTCTTCGTACTATAATGGAGAAAACGTTTCTAAGGGAGTTTGGATCTTGAGCAAACATAAAATCTATTCAATGAGTTTCGCAAGTGTCTATCCACACTATATAAATAAAGCGGAAAGAAAAGGACGTACGAAAGAAGAAGTCGACGAAATCATCACTTGGCTGACAGGGTATAGCCAGGATGAATTAGAAGCAATACTGGAAAAGCATACAGACTTTGAGACCTTCTTCGCAGAAGCTCCTAACATGAATCCTTCAAGGGAATTGATTAAAGGTGTAATCTGTGGAGTCCGAGTGGAAGACATCGAAGAACCAACCATGAGAGAAATTCGTTACCTGGACAAGCTGATCGATGAGCTGGCAAGAGGAAAAAAGATGGAAAAGATTTTGCGGAAATAAAAGATGGACACTGACCTTAAATATAAAGGTTGGTGTTTTTTTGCAAACTAGCTAAATACCAGCGTAAATTTTTTTATTCATATTAATTGCACATTGAAATGATCTGACAAGAAGTCATTAGTTCTTTCGTTTTCGTTCTAAAAATATAGGTGCTATATTTAGTAAGATTGATATAATTGTCAAAAGCCAAAATGCCCTTGCCATACCAGGTATTACATCCGATAAAGCCGCCCAATCTTCTGCTTTTACCCACCGGGTTAGATAACTGTAATCTGCACAAACTGTTAAAGCTGTAAATGATAATGCCATCGCCATAGCGAGATTATAATCCTTACCCGCTTTATACATATAAAGATTTATTAAAGTTGCTACTATTGCAATAACCCCAAATATTACCCACATAACGATACCTCCATATACTCATGTGCCACTGGTTGTAAACTATTGCTAAAATTAACATTTCACTTAATTTAATTTATGTTTTTTTAATGTCTTTTATCAGCGGCACTTAGTATAAATAAGATGCCAATACCCCAAAAAATCGCTTGTAGAATTGCCGTCCATTTCCCAACTGGGAAACTAAACAACACTATTGGACTTAATAATGTTACAGATATAACACGGGTAAAGCCCAATGAATATAATCCTTGGAAGCAACATTTCCTTGATAAACTTTATAAAACAATATATGAATATCCATTTCCTTACCCCTTACAAGACGTTTAATTGGACAATTAATAATGTATGTTTAACTAACCTCAATCGTTTGTTTAGTAAGGAATTCAACAAAAAGGTTCCTAATCCTTCTTAGATCCTCGCACACGTTAGTTCAATTTGAAATTATAATAACGGAAAACTATCAGACAGACAAAACGATAAACTCTAGTTCCATTTCTGCTTCTGCTTTCGAACGATAAACCGCCATTTTATCATACGGTTTCAATTTGTCTTGCCATGATTCTATATTACGCAGAAAATCTTCTCCGTTTTCAGAAATTATCAAGCACTCTAAATTCCTATTGATATAACAAATTGGTGCGTCACTTCCCAAATCAAATTGTTGGCCAACAGTTCCGATAAATCCACCTTTACTATCTTTAGCCATAATATCTACATATGGAACCGTATAAAATTCCAAATGTGGAATATCATCGTCAAAGATAAATTGAATATCATAATCGTTAGCATATCTTTGATACTCCTCATTTTTATGATAAACACTCATAGGATAAATTGTTGTACCTGCTAGTATAACCTCCGTATCTGTTAAATTGACATTTATGGCTCCGGTTAATTCTGTTCTATCCAGATAAACTTTTCGCATCTCAGCCTCCGTTTAATCTTATATTAACTTGAACAATCGTGAGAGCATTGGAATTCCAATATAACCTATCAAGATGCCAACTATTAATACCCAAAAGTAGCTCCATTTCATATAACTTTTCATTTTTCCCCTTCACCAAATCCCCTATTAAAGTCTCTTCTTAAACAAAACTGCTTCTTATGTACAAAAATAAACTCAGCGAAGCAGTATACCTACCCGGATTTTTTCACAAATAAAGACAGCTTGGCTAGACTATTAGCTCATGGACTACGCCACCTAAATTCATAAATAAGCCTATTAAAGCCAAAGAAACGCCTATAATAAAAGTCCATGGATTATCTTCTTGATCTCTATCAAAAGTTCCATATGTTAAGATACAAAAGATGATTGTTATTATGGGAAAAGCAACATAAATTGGTCCAAAGGCAAAAGATACTCCACCCATAAACATGGATATAATGCCAAAAGGGTTTTGTCCCTTAATACGATTTATATATTCCCGGTCTGCTTCTGAAATCCCCTCATGATCTTCAAAAAATAATCTCTCTTTAAGTTTTGTCATTCCAAAGAAATCACTTACCCTGTTAAAGAATGTCATAAGTCCCCCTATTCTAACCTTAATGAATAAACATTCTCCACGAAATAGCTATATTGGATGAAATCTGCCCCTTAATGGATAATAGATTGGACATCAACTAGCTGGATTTTTTAAGAACATCATTAACTGATTATTCAATATCATCCTCACCCATCTCGTATTCAACTACACTCATTTCTACGCCCTTGGGTAGAGTTTTCTCTATATCCTCCATTGTTCGGAAGATCGGATGATTTGAAATGATATCTAATCCATCTCCATCATACGTTATCCAAAATAATGTTGTATCCCCCTTAAATGTAGCCACTAATATATCCATTGTTTTTCGTCTAAAGATTGTATTTACTTTTCTTCTGTCACTACTAAAAATATCTTTCTTGAGTGACCACACAGCTAGATCGTTCATACTGCCAATAGCATAAAAATATGGGAGGAGCACACCAAATTGCTCTTCATTTCGCAAAATAAACTTATTATAGGATTCATTTCCTATTAAAAACACTGAACAGTCTATTTTATATTTTTCGATCAACCGATCTATTTCCTCTTGAGTATGAAGATCAAGAGTGACGACAGCATAAATCGGAAACTGATTTAATTCCTTCATCCAATCAGAATAAAAACCAGTGGGATCCGATCCACAGGGATCAACTTCAACGGAATATATATATTCTCCATCTAATTCAAATGGAAAGTGCCCGCTAAAATAGTTTTTTGGCAAATATCCAACTTCTATCTTCATACTATTACTCACCTATTATTTACTATTGTAATTTTCACCTAAAGTGTTTTTTTCTTGTACAACTATGCAATAAGCGACTGTGCACTACGCCTAATCATTCCATATACTCAATTAACTCTGCTGGTACTTGGTCAAAAATGTAAACCTCCGGGTTATTAAATGGTCTTTGCGCCAAATACTCGGAAAGAGGCATCATGCTTCTCCAATATTTCTTCACTAATTCCTCTTTTGATGGCAATCCATCAACAAAGTTCCCTTTGCTTCCATCGTATAGATCCTCAAGGTGGGCAAATAGATCACTCGATATCTCGAAATTAAAAACTAAGATCTTATCACTGAACACAGGAAAACGAAAATACGGTTTTTCGTAAGGTTCCAAATCTGCACCGAAAGCAATTTTGAAATCAATCCATTTTGGTGAATTTTCTGGTCTGAACCTTTCTGTTAGTTCCGGAAAGAATCTCGCGCCTCTTGAATACCATTTTGAGGCTGTTCTATGGTCCAATCCTTCTTTTAAAATCCTTTGCGGGGATATACTTAAGTTATGATCATACCTATGATATAAAAACAAAAGGTTACCTCCATTATTATTCACAAATTCAAACTAAACCTGACAGCACTTTAACAGATATGATAGCAACTCAGGACGTTTTTTAGTGATAAAAACATCTTCGATCGGCATCACTGCATACCAGGAACGGTCATCTCTATCAGCTAATACGGGTTTGTCATAGACCAAATGAATCCTTAATCGTTTATCAATTTTTATGTATGAAGCTAACTCTTTATAAACCTTCTCCATTTTGTCGTGATCAAACACGGCCTCAATGGCGATTTTTCCATGAAAACCATTCCACCAGGCTAGAAAGAACTTCACACTTTCTGAGTATCCGAATGATCCAGATTCACTGTTTTGAAACAACTTTTGATACAGTTCTTTATCCAACTGAAATACTCCATTGTGGTCATACATATAATCTCGAGAATTCTTTTGAACAGATGCCTCCCAGACTTGCGTAAAAGTTTCTTCAAACTCTTCCTCTAAGATTCCCCACGTTGAAGTATTTACATATGGGAATAATGGCATTACAGCTTCTGTATTTTTGCTGTTTAGATAAATGTTTTGGATCATTAATAAGTAATTTAATGAATAGGGGGCATTCACTTCCATCTCGAACCCGCTCTGGTATTCCTCTTCGATATTTGGCATATTACGATCCTCCCTCTTTCCTTTAATTCCTGCCTTCCCGGCTAAACTCTCATATCCCCGAACCTTTTTAACAGTCCCCGACATTTCCCTCTTAAATGACCGAACCACTCACTCTTGATTGCTTCATCAAAGCACCAGAAGATGAAGGACGACACCAAAGCTGTAAAAAAGAAGAAGCTGTTGTTCCATACACTATTTATCCAGTTTCCGTTTGAAGCGTCAAATATGAAAGTAGGTACGGCAACAAACAGCGCCCCGAGTAAAATATGAAGGAATCCGGCAGCTGCCATTCTATTTACCCCATCTGTTCTCCGCGTGAGAAAATCGGATAGTATTGAAGACGGAATTCCGTAGATTAAGATGATCGGCAGGATATACATACCAAAAAATAACCCTATCCCTGATTGATCCAGAATCGAGAACAAGATCACCAGTACCACCGTTGCGCCTATAGCAGAGACTAGTTTTCTTATGAACATTTCTATTCCCCCTTTCTGCAAAAAAACGGACCAATCCATCCTTGTTCATGAGTGACGACAAATGTCCATTTATAGTCAAGATCGACAACATACAAATCTGCATACTCACCATCGGCCCTCAAAAGATCTTTCGCCTTCAAATCCCATGCATCCTTAACCAGCCACACCTCATCTGAATGCTGAAAAAAAATCAGGCAAGTATCTTTATATTGTTTGTGGAATGCCTGCTCCGCTTGTTCTTCCTTTTCGCATTTTCTTTTTTCATAACTGAACAGATGCCACAGAAAACCGCTGGCTCCGCCTTTATCATGAAGAAATATTTGTCTTTTTTCCTTAGAACTTAAATGTGAAGCAAAAGCAGACTCCCATTTTTGCCTTAAATCATAGCCGAAGTCTTCTGCCTTACTGATTTGAATTTTTTTACTTTTTAATTTGTCATAGAAATCCATGGGATTGCCTCCTGATTTACATGCCTTCCTAATCATTCTCCTTTTACTTATGAGAATCCTCTTATGAATTGTAACTGAAAGTTGAGGTTGTGTTTATTTTCATCGTTTATGATGTTCATTGTTCAGTGCTCATTCCGAATTTTGTATTTTGATTGGCCAGGATTGAGTGAAGAAGAGGGATTTAGAAAAGAACATAGGAGGATATAATCATGAAGAAAATGCTCTATTCCATTACAGACTGGGTTTCAACAAAACGCGGGATGTGGATCACCATCATTGCCTGGCTGGTGCTGATGCTTGGCTTAAGCGCAGGCCCGCAGCTGGGTGACTACAAAATCAACAATTTTCAATCGCTGCCGGATGAGGCAAAGTCCCTCATCGCGCAAAATAAAACCGAGGAATTTTTCCCGAGTGAACAGGGTACTCCTGGAATTCTCGTTTTCCATAACGAGAATGGCGACATAAATCTCGACGAAGTGAACCAAATTCTTGATGGAATCATTACAGAGGATATCAAAGGAGTAAGGAATATCGTTGATACTCGCGCGCTTCCTCCGCAGGCGGTTGGTGGATTGGTCTCCGAGGATCAATCCACGATGATTGTCCCTTTGGAGCTTGAACAAGGGCTGGGCAATGACGAATATGCTGAAATCAATGATAAGGCAACGGAAATCGGGACCGGAATTGCAGATAAGCTTGAAAGTACCGCTTTCTATATCACGGGTCCTGCCGGGATTTCCGGTGATACGATCAAGCTTTTTGAGCGGGCTGATTTTGTTCTGTTACTGGCAACGGTCGGCATCATCCTTGTCCTGCTGATTGTGATCTATCGTTCACCGTTGTTGGCCATCATCCCATTATTGGCGACGGCCATTGTCTATCAAGTCGTCAACCAGAGTGTTGCCCTTTTAGGAGCAGGCGGACTGGAAGTCAATAACCAGACAACCTCGATCATGAGTATCCTGCTGTTCGCGGCTGTTATTGACTATTCTTTATTTGTATTCTCACGTTTCCGCGAAGAACTGAACCATTATGAAAATAAATATGATGCGATGAAGCATGCAATACGTGCGACAGGTGAACCGGTCTTTTTTGCAGGCGGAACGGTGCTGGCTGCGATGCTTGTCCTGCTGTTTGCTGATTTCCGCGATTATCAGAACTTTGCCCCGATTTTCGGGACAGCGATGTTTTTCATCATGCTCGCTTCCGTGACACTGGTGCCTGCCTTATTCACTTTATTCGGACGCAAGGCGTTCTGGCCTAAGGTACCTGAGTATGGAGTGGAAACAGAGGTCAAGCATGGCGTCTGGGGACCGATTGCCAAATTCGTTGTCAACAAGCCAGGGCTCTCCGGCGGTCTGGTCGCGATTATCCTGATTGTTTCTGCATTGAACGTTTTCAATCTGGAATATGAGTTCGATATGGTGAAAAGCTTCCCTGAAGATTTGCCTTCACGCGTAGGCTATGAAATAGTGGAACAAAGATATGATAAAGGCGAGCTAGCTCTTACTACTCTTTTGATAGCAACTGATAACACATTGACAGAAGTGGATGCTGTCGAGATTACCGAGATGCTGGAGAATGATGACGAAATCGCTTCTGTCCGCTTATCGGATATGACTGATAACGGCAAGGCTGCCAAGTTCAGTATTGCCCTCGCCATGAATCCTTACTCAGTTGAAGCGATGGACTATATGGAGGATCTGCAGAATAAAACACCCGAAATCCTTGATGATTTAGGTTTAGATGGTGAGGCGTATTATAGCGGCGTCACTCCAAAACTTGTCGATGAGCGCGAATATAATAAAGGAGACATCATCAAAATCGTTTTGCTTGAAACGGCTCTGATTTTTGGATTGCTTGTTGTCCTGACTCGCCGCTTGAAAATGCCGATCTACATGATGGGAACAATCCTGCTTTCTTATGTATCCGCATTAGGTTTTGGAGTCTTCTTGATTGACGTGCTGTTTGGGTATGATGCCATCAGTACCCGAGTTCCTGTCTATGGATTTATCTTCCTTGTGGCCCTGGGTATCGATTATAATATAATTTTGGCGTCGCGTTTTATCGAAGAACGTCAAAAACATAAAGTGAAGGAAGCACTGGAAATTGCGATTCGAAATACAGGCGGTGTCATTTCATCCGCAGGAATCATTTTAGCGGCAACATTCGCTGCCCTGACAACGATGCCGATTGCCGACCTGTTCATTTTCGGGTTCATGGTAGCGATTGGAATCCTGATCGACACCTTCCTGGTCCGAGGCATGCTGCTGCCGGCTTTGATTCTTTTCTTTGAAAAAGACAAACAAACCAGTCCCGAGATTCAAAAAGGAATGGACCGTTTCCCTTTATAGGAGGCTAAAATATGAGAATTTTGGTTGTTGATGATGATGTTAATATACAAAGACTCGTAACCATCCATTTAACTCAGGAAGGATATCAGGTTTTCAGGGCAAACGATGCCGAGGAGGCATTAACATTGCTTGAAAACCAGAATGCCGACCTGGCGATTGTCGATGTGATGATGCCCGGCATGAATGGTTTTGAGCTGACAAAGATCCTTACCGATGACTGGGAGATTCCCGTCATCCTCCTTACCGCTAAAGGCCAATTGAGCGATAAAGAAGAAGGCTTCCTGTCAGGCAGCGAGGATTATATTGTAAAACCTTTTGAAGTGAAGGAGCTTTTATTCAGGGTAGCCGTTGTCCTCCGCAGGATGCAGCGGGCTATCGATTCGATGATCCAAATCGGGAATATGAAGATTGACCGCAACAGTTTTGAGGTCGAAATCAATCAGGAAACAATCCTTTTTCCGCTAAAGGAATTCGAACTGCTGAGTATCCTCGCCTCACGGATCAATAAAACCACTCCACGCGCATCATTGATTGACCAGGCCTGGGGAGCGGACTACGAGGGCAGTGAGCAAACGCTGAACACCCATATCAACCGAATCAGGGATCGCCTGAAAAAGCACAAGGCTTCATTGGAAATCCAGACGATCCGCGGAATTGGCTATAGACTTGAGGAATTGAAATGAAAACTTTGTATCGGAAATTCATCATCGCCACCCTTCTCATCCTGGGAATCAGCATCGTGATTGCCTTCATTTTGGCCAACTGGGTCTACATGACCTCGACAAGGGAACGGATTGACTCACAGAATGTAAAGGTTGCTGAAGAGGTAGCCTCAAGTCTCGAACAAATGCACTCGACAACCCATATAAGTTTCACAGGATATCTCGACTCCATCAGCAAACTGGGCTATCAACTCTATGTACTAAGTGAATCTGGCGAGGAATTCTTCTTTGGCGAACCTTTTTCGAAAAAGAACCTGCCAGCTGAGGCAATTAAGGTCGTGGAAGACAAAGAAATATATCATGGAATGGACAATTCAAACTCTCCATGGATGATGATGAGCCATTTTTCGAATCAGCTGGATAATACTGTCGGAGTACCGTTTACGATTGGAGACGAGGATTATGGCTTATACTTGAGACCAAATAACAAATTGCTATTTTCCGATGTTCATGTGATTTTCGCCTGGTTTTTCGTCGCGGTTTCAATCGTCAGTATCAGCGGCGTGATTTGGTTTGCCAAACACCTGATCCAGCCGATCACGAAGCTGACGGAAGCCACGAGGCAAATCACGAGAGAAAATTTTAACTACCCATTGGATATCCACCGAAAAGATGAAATCGGACAGCTTGCGGAAAGCTTCAGCAGGATGCAGGTTCAATTGCAGCACAATGATGATGCGCGGAAATCCTTTATCAATAATGTATCGCATGATTTTCAGTCACCATTGATGAATATTCAGGGATATGCGGAGTTGTTGAAGACACAGACACTCGATGATGAGCACCTTGAATATGTCGAAATCATCGATCAGGAATCCAAGCGGCTGTCTAACCTGACAAAACAATTGTTGCTTTTGACTTCATTGGATCAAAAATCCTATCCAATGAAGCGTGGGATTACCAGGATTGATATGCAGATCAAGGAAACAGTCAGAAGGCATCAATGGAGGCTGGAGGAAAAGGAGATTGAAATCTCTTACCATCTCCCCCCTTCCCCGATTCTTGCTGATCCGGAACTGTTGATGACGGTATGGGACAATCTCTTGACGAATGGTATTAAATACAACCAGCCTGGAGGCAGCATTTTTATCCAGATTACTGGAAACGACGAATCTGCCACGGTCATTATCAAAGATACTGGAATTGGTATGAACAAGGAGCAGGCTTCAAAGATTTTCGAACGCTTTTATCGTGTCGACGCAGCGCGAAAGAAAGATGGAACCGGGTTGGGACTGTCGATTGTCAAACATATCATTGAACTACACAATGGAAAAATTGAAGTGGAGAGCGAGATTCATAATGGTACCACTTTTACAATAACGCTCCCTACAGAAAAACAAATGGAGGAATGAAAAATGGAACAAACTTGGAGTATTCGGCTTATACGATTTGCAGCGATTTTTGGACTGATCGGAACATTCATGGGATCACATATGGCGGGCGCCGGCGACTATGCCATGCGCCCGATCCATGCCCACATCCTGTTAGTCGGCTGGCTGTCCGTATTCGCCTGGGGAATTTTTTACAAAAACTATCAAATCAAATCTAAGAAACTAGTTGCCATCCATTCTATTACCGGCATGATTGGTTCACTCGGACTCACCATCGGAATGTGGATGTACAATATCAACCCATTCAACCTGGACGATACATTGGTGATGGTCCTGTTCATAGTCGGCGGCTCCCTGCTGCTTGTTGCGTTTATCCTTTTTGTGGTTGTTACTTTTTTTATCGAGAAGACAGGAAACTAGAATGATATAGAAATGACCTACTAATCTTAGAGTAGGTCATTTTTTTGCTAGGAAGTTAACCATTTTGGAGTTCAGTAATGCTTTTTCCACCTAAAAAGGCATGCCCTGGCGTCAGTGACATGACCGTATCAAAGCCATAACGGCTATAAAACTTTTCGACTCTTTCATTAATAGGAAATACCCATAGGTTTTCAAAACCCTGTTTTTCTACTTCTTGCTGAATATGTTGAATGATATATCCTATCAATCCTTTTCCCCGGTACCCCTCTAAAGTCGCCACACTTTCCATGCGAGCTTGCTTTCCGTGAGCGAAGATACAAGCCGTCGAACAGGCGACACCCTTGTATCTTAACAAAAAGTGCTGGTATGCTGGATGTTCAAATTCATCCTTTAACGCTTTTTCTCGAACTTCTCTCCCGCCAATCTCTTTAATGCTACATTCGATTTCTAAAACTTCATGATAGTTCGCTTCAGTAACTTCTTCAATTGTGATAAATTCATTTTCATCCAGTTTAACCACTTTTTGTTCCCA